>CAYGBV010000063.1:0-38398 GCA_964348295.1 uncultured Gemmatimonadaceae bacterium | reverse complement strand
GCGTGGTCCGTCTCGACGTCCGGAAACTCCTGGGCGACCGCGGCGAACGCACGGGTCCAGATATCGTGAGGCCGGAGGGCATTGGCCTTGTCCACCAGGGTCACCCGCCGCCCCTGGGGCTCGCCTTCCCGGGCCCGCTTCTGCGCGAGCTCGAAGGCGTAGCGCGAGGCCCGCTCGCAGCCCTTCCACGTGTACACGCCGTTCACGATGGACACCTCGTCGGGTGTACCCTTCTTCAGGTGTCCGCCGATCTGGGAGTACAGTCCTTCGGTGTTTTCGCGCACCACCACGAAGTCGATATCCGCAGGGCCCTTGTCCTTGAGGGGACACAGGTGCTCGGCGTAGAGCTTGATGGGGCGGAGATTGATGTACAGATCGAGGCCGAAGCGCAGGCCGAGGATCACCGAACGCTCGACGAGGCCTGGCTCCACGTCAGGATGCCCGATGGCGCCCAGCAGCACGGCATCCAGCGTCCGCCACTCGTCGATCACCGCGTCGGGCACGAGCTCCTTGGTCTTCAGGTAGTGCTCGCCGCTGTACGGGTACTCCACCAGCTTGTAGGCGAACCCCTCGATGGCGGCGACCGCCTCGAGGACCTTCAAAGCCTCGTGGGTCACTTCCGGCCCGATGCCGTCGCCCGCGAGTACCCCGATGTCATACGACGCCATGCTGCCTCCTGGTTGCCGTCAGGCCGAGCCTCAAATTGGCAGGCGGGACTCCGCGGCGCGAGTGCGCTCGGAGGGGGCACCGGTGCTCCGCGTTGATGGCCCTTCCCCGACAGCGCATCTTTGGGTAACCCTTTACCGATTCCGAAACCTGCCGTCCGCCTAGTGGGGATGACGATGCGATGCAACCGCTGTGGCCACCAGACGACCGAGACGGCTTGCCAGTTCGGGCGAACCAGCGTGTCCTGAGGCCGAGTATGGCGAAGACCCCCTCCGAAGAGCGGCTCATCTACGATTGGGCTACTGCCGGCGGCACACAGCAGCCCCCGGCGCCCACGGTCATGCTCGATGACGAGACCCTGCGGGATGGCCTCCAGAGTCCCTCGGTTACCGATCCGCCGACCGATGTGAAGGTGAAGATCCTCCACCTCATGGACAGCCTCGGCATCGAGACCGCCGACGTAGGGCTGCCGGGTGCGGGCCCCAGGCAGCGCGACGCGGTCGAACGGCTCTGCCGCGAGATCGCCGACTGCCACCTCCGTATCAAGGCCAACTGCGCGGCGCGGACCATGATCGTGGACATCCAGCCCATCGCCGACGTGGTCCAGAAGACCGGCGTCCCCATCGAGGCCTGCGTGTTCATCGGCAGCAGCCCGATCCGGCAGTACGCCGAGGAATGGGACCTGGAGCACGTTCTGCGGCACACGCGGGAGGCGGTGGAGTTCGCGGTGCGCGAAGGCCTCGAGGTGATGTACGTGACCGAGGATACCATTCGCGCATCGCCGGACGATCTCCGCGTGCTGATGACCGCGGGCGTGGAGGCGGGCGCCCGTCGTCTGTGCCTGTGCGACACCGTGGGAGCGGCCGTCCCGGAGGGGGTGAGAAACCTCGTCACGTGGGTTCGGCGGCTCCTGGAGGAGCTCGGGATGGGTGACGAGGTGGGCATCGACTGGCACGGGCACCGGGATCGGGGCCTCGATGTCGCCAACACACTCGCGGCTGCGGAAGCGGGAGCCACGCGGGTTCACGGAACGGCGCTGGGCGTGGGCGAGCGGGTGGGCAACACGCCCATGGAGCAGCTCCTGGTGAACCTCAAGCTGCTAGGCTGGCGGGACGACGACCTCTCGGCGCTCCCGGAGTACGTGGATACGGTATCGCGGGCCGTCAACGTACCCATCCCGATGAACACACCCATCGTGGGACGCGACGCCTTCCGCACCGCCACGGGCGTACACGCCGCGGCGGTGATCAAGGCGCAGCGCAGGGGGAAAGCCTGGCTGGCCGATCGAGTCTACTCCGGCGTGCCCGCCAGCTGGGTGGGCCGGGAACAGGAGATAGAGGTGGGACACATGTCGGGTGGGTCGAACGTGCTCTACTTCCTGCGATCGCGCGGTCTGCCCCACGGCCCGGAGGTCGTGGAGGCGGTCATGGAGGTCGCCAAGAAATCGGAACGCCTGCTCACCGAGGAGGAGATCCTCGCAGCGGTCCGCTCGATCGCGGAAGGCAAGGACTGATCACCCGCCATGGAGGCCACGGCAGGCGAGCTCGCCCAATACCTCCGGCCAACCAGCTTCATCGACAGCGACCACCCGGCCGTCGTCGAGTTCGGCCAAGGCGTGGCCGCCGGTCACGCGAGCAACTTGGACCAGGCCGTGGCGTTCTACTACGCCGTGCGGGACGGCATTCGCTACGACCCCTATCGCGTCGACCTGCGACCCGAGGCGCTGCGGGCCAGCGCCGTGCTGCGTAAGGGATTCGGCTTCTGCATCGCCAAGGCGGTTCTCCTGGCCGCCACGGCAAGGGCCGCCGGCATTCCCAGCCGGCTGGGGTTCGCCGACGTGAGGAACCATCTCGCGACCGAACGGTTGTTGCGGGCCCTGCAGACGGACCTGTTCGTGTTTCACGGCTACGCCGAGCTCTGGCTCGACGGCCGCTGGGTGAAGGCGACGCCGGCGTTCAACGCGTCGCTGTGTGAGCGGTTCGACGTCGCCCCATTGGAGTTCGATGGTCGGCAGGACTCGCTGTTCCAGCAGTTCAATCGCCGGGGCGACCGGTACATGGAGTACGTGCAAGATCGGGGCCAGTTCGCGGACCTGCCCCTCGACGAGATCCGGACAGCATTCCTCGAGCACTATCCTGCGCTCGCGAGCGCCATCGGCTACGACCTCGAGGGGTACTTCGAGGAGGAGGCGGAGGGAGGGAAGTCATGAGTACCCTGATGTCGGGCAACCAGGCCATCGCCCAGGGGGCGTGGGAGGCTGGCGTGATCTTCGCCGCCGGCTACCCCGGGACACCGAGCACCGAGGTGCTGGAGAGTCTCGCCCGGTACGACGAAGTGGACGCCCACTGGTCCACCAACGAAAAGGTGGCGTTCGACGAGTGCGTCGGGGCGGCGCTGGGCGGGGCGCGCAGCCTGGTGACCATGAAGCATGTCGGGCTCAACGTGGCGGCCGACCCCTTCATGGTGTTCCCTTACGCCGGCACCAACGCCGGCTTCGTCGTGCTCGTGGCCGACGACCCGGGTATGTACTCCTCACAGAACGAGCAGGACTCCCGCTACTTCGCCAAGGTCGCGAAGGTGCCGCTGTTGGAGCCGGCCGACGCCGCCGAGGCGAAGGAGATGATGAAGCTGGCGTTCGACCTGAGCGAGCAGTTCCGCACGCCGGTCATGTTCCGCACCACGACGCGGCTGGCTCATACTCGCAGCCCGGTAGCGCCGGGGGGACGCACCGAAGTGCCGCGTGAGCCCTTCACGCGCGACGTGCACCAGTACGCCATTCCGGTGTTCGCGCGGTTCCGCCGACCGGAGCTGGAGGAGAAGCTCGATAAGCTGCGGGCCTTCGCGGAAGAGTTCGAGGGGAATGCGGTCGAGGAGGGCGACGCACGGCTGGGTGTGGTGACCCATGGCATCCCCTACCAGTACGTCAAGGAGGTCGCGCCGCACGCCACGGTGCTGAGGCTGGGAATGACCTACCCACTGCCCGAGCAGCGGCTCAAGGAGTTCTGCTCCCGGTTCGACACCGTATACGTGGTGGAGGAGAGCGAGGGGTTCATCCAGCAGGAGATGGCGGGCTTCGGCATCCTCAACGTGATCGGTAAGGAGCGGTTCACCAACATCGGAGAGCTGAGCGCCGACCTCGTGGCGGCCGGACTCGACGGCGCAACGGCGCCCACGGACTTCAACGACGAGGTGGCGATCCTGCCCCGTCCTCCCGTCCTGTGTCCGGGGTGCGCCCACCGCGGCGTGTTCACCGCGCTGCGCCAGCTCGGAGCGCTGGTGACGGGCGACATCGGGTGCTATACGCTCGGCTGTCTCCCCCCCTACAGCGCGATCCACACCACGTTCTGCATGGGGGCGAGCATCGGTAACGCCACCGGATTCAACAAGGCCGGCGAGGAGCAGGTGGTGGCGGTGATCGGGGACTCCACCTTCCTGCACGGCGGCCTTCCCAGCCTCGCCAGCGCCGTGTACAACCAGGTGCCCACGACCACCATCCTGCTGGACAACGGCACGACCGGAATGACCGGTCACCAGGAGCACCCCGGCACCGGTCACACCCTCAAGGGCGAGGCGGCCCCCGCGGTGGACTACGAACAGCTGGTGCGCTCACTCGGCGTGCAGCAGGTCCAGGTGGTGGACCCCTGGGACCTGGAGGCCACCAAGGCCGCTATCGCTGCGGGCCTGTCCCACCCCGGACCGGCGGTGATCATCGCCCGCCGCCGGTGTCAGCTGCTCCCCGTCGAGAAGACGAAGGAGCACGTTCCCTACCGGGTGGTCGAAGACGAGTGCGTGCTGTGCGAGGAGTGCATGGAGGCAGGCTGCCCGGCCCTCGTGTGGGAGGGCGAGTACCCCACCGTCCGCGAATGGGAGTGCGTGGGCTGCTCCCTCTGCGCGCAGCTCTGCCCCACGGAAGCCATCGTCGCGGTGGCGGAGGGCTGAGTCATGGCAGTCACGAACGTGTTGATCGCGGGAGTCGGCGGCCAGGGGGCGGTGCTGGCCAGCGAGCTCCTCGCGTTGGCGGCGGCCGCCGCCGGCAACGACGTGAAGCAAGGGGAGTTTCACGGCGTGGCCCAGAGGGGTGGCGCCGTGTTCAGCCACGTGCGGTTCGGCGAGCGGGTGTACTCGCCCATGGCCAGGCGGGGCGAAGTGGATTACCTGCTGGCGCTGGAGAAGCTCGAAGCCCTGCGATACGCGCACTTCGTGAGGCCCGGCGGCACGATCATCATCAACGACTACAAGGTCGAGCCGCTGCGGACGGCCGATGAGCGTTCCTATCCCGATGACGCGATCGACTTCCTGAAAGGCAAGGGATTCAACGTGCTCGTCGTGGCGGCCACCGAGACGGCCATGGCCCTCGGCAACCACCGCGCGGCCAACGCTGTGCTGTTAGGGGCGCTGGCGCAGCGGCTGGAGATCCCCGCGGAGGTATGGCAGGAGACCCTGCAGGAGCGGATCCCGCAGGGTCTCCTCGAACTCAACACCCGGGCCTTCGCGGCCGGGCGCGAAGCGGCCTGAGCGTTCCTACACCGCCATCGTCTTGGTGTACTCGGCCCCGACCTGTCCCTTGCGACACGTCGCGGAGGTCATGAAGTCGGCCGACCGCTTGGCCTGCACGGTGAGCGCGTCGCCGAGCTTCGTCCCGCAGGCGTCCTGGATGCACCCCATGATCAGCTTGCGCGCCTCAGCGGTGGCGGGGGAATCGGCCTCGGCCAGGCCTGCCACCTCGCTGGGGATCTGGTCCAGGGCGCCGCTCTCGACCTCGCGCCGCTTGAGACCGTGCTTGCCCTTGGAGGCCACCTTCCACGCCTTCCCCAGCACGTCTTCGAGCGAGCCGGCGTAGTCGATCAACCATCCTACCGCATCCTTGGCTCTGACCGATCTACCGCTCAACAGCAGCAGGAGCAGCTTGGGCCAGTCTTCGCGCCTGGCCTTGCGGAACGGCCAGTGGCAACCCTCCATGCCCGGCACTACCGGGAGCGTCACCTCCGGCATCCCCAGGTCGGCGTCATCCACGGCCACCACGTAGTGACAGTGCAGCAGCAGCTCCAGCATGCCGCCCAGGCAGCGCTTCCCGTTGACGCAGGCGACCGACACCTCGAACTCGTCGTTGAGGCGTCGCGCCGTGCCGGACCAGCTGCTCGCAATGCGGAACCCTTCCTCGGCCCGCTCGAGCGCCGGGTAGAACTCCGCCGTGTCGGCACCCACGAGCTGGGTCGAGAGGTGGAAGTCGCCGGTGAGGATCACCCGCTCGATCCCTTCCGCCTTGAGCCAGTCGAGCGCCCGGTTGAGCTCCGCGTCCACATCACCGTTGTAGCTCTCCCGTGAGATCGTGACGACGCCGACCTTGCCGTGGTGCTCCGCGTTGACGTAGAGCTGCTGCCACTCGGGATCGTCCATCCGCCCCATGGCGTCGGGGAACCACGCTGCGCCCGCCGCCTCGGGGTGCAGCCGGTGATACGCCTCGACCGTGTTGACGACGGCATCCGGACCGGCGTCCCGCATCGCGGCCAGGATGCCGCGGCGGAACTGGGCACACAGCTCTCCTATGGCATTGAGCTGCGCCAGGTGGCTGCGCCTCTCGTGCAGCATGAGGCTGGTCATCTGGAACATCGGCCCGAGGATCCACGTCCTGAACTCCGCGTCGCCCTCACCATCCAGCTTCCAATCCACCAATGGCCGGAAGTGATTCGGCGGATACCAGTTCTGGCCGGTCGTCTTGCGCTCGTCGAGCGTCCCGGTGGGTGTGAACACCGCACCGTACTTCTCCCCCAGGTGGTGGAGGCACGACCACGTGAGGAAATTCGCGCCTTTCGCTCCGATCGCATCGTGCGCCCGGAACGGGTTCGGTCCCAGCAGTTTCCGTACGAACTTGTCGACCTTCCAGAACGGCATGTTGCTGGCGTCGTGGTAGCGCAGTCCGGCGAGAGTGACCCCGCAGAACAGCACGTCCAGCACGAACGACCAGTTGTCGCTCACCGGAATCGGAATGAGGCCCACTGCCCAGAGCAGCTGGCTCACGGCCGACGGCTCCGGCTCCACCACCTCCCACACCTTGTTGATCTCGTGGGGGAACGCCGGGTGCGCGATCCCCACTCCCAGCTCTGAGCTGGGGAAGCCCGATGTGACCGAGCGGATCTCAATCTCGGGGAACGCATCACGGAAGATCTTGTAGTGCGCCCGCTTGACGTCGAGGATCTCTGGAATCGCCTCGAGCAGGAAGCGCGGCCGGAGCTGTCGCAACTCGCCCGGCAGGGTCGCGCCGTCGTAGCTGAGGCGCGTGATGTTGGCCATGATCCGGTTGGCGCCGTCCGGGCCGAAGGCCCGCACCAATCCGGGGTACTGCTTCCCGATCCCGTCGGGCGCGTCCGGAAAGTCCAGGGTCACCATCGGCACACCGAAAGGCTCGAGCCGCGAGCCGAGCTGCATGGTCTTGCCCGCCCCGACGATCCCGTTGCCGCCCGAGATTACCATGGAGCCCCGCTGGCCGGAGTTCCCGAACACCTGGTCAACCAGGTCACCGGCCGCGACCGGCGGGCGTCCCTGGCGAAACATGTCGCTGACCGTCCCGAGGCCCAGCGTCTGGAGTGTCGTCTCCCGCATCGTCTTGGTCATGATGCCCCCACCTCCCTAGGAGACCTTCAGGATGGCCGCGATGCCCACATCCCCCGCGGCGCAGCCGAAGAGCAGCACGTGTCCGCCACCCAGGTCCACCGCCTCCTCGAGAGCCTCGATCATGATCCGCGTGAGAGTCGGACCCTGCGGGTGGCCCCACACCAGCGAGCTGCCGGTCTTGTTCATGCAGGTCCAGTCGTAATCCAGGAGCTTCGAGAAGATGGCGTCATTCACGGCGAATGGGTTGTGGTTCTTGACGACGGCCATGTCGGCCACGGTGAGTCCCGTCTTCTCGAGCAGCTTCTGGACGGCGAACGCGGGCGCTTCCGGCATGAAGCTCGGATCCGTCCGCACCTCGGTCTTGCCCACGAACTGGATGTCGATCTCGGGCCGCGGGCTCAGCTCCTGCGCCTTCTCCTGCGTCGTCACCAGCAGGCAGGCCATGCCATCCGAGGCATGGGTCTGTGTCCCGCCCGTGACGCAGGTGTCGAGCTCGTTCATGGCCCGCAGGCCGGCCAGCGTGAGCTCACGGACCCCTAGATCGTCGTCGACCCGCCCTAGCGGCCGCCCTTGGACATTGAGCACCTCGAGCGGAACGAGCACGCGATCGAGGAAGCCCGATCGCTTCGCGTCGAAGTACTGCTTGTGCCGGTGGTGGGCGAGCTCATCGACCTCTCTGCGCTCGATCTTGTACTTGCGGGCCGCCAACCCTGCGGTGGTGATCATGGCGTTCCCGGTCGCCGGATCGAACCCGAAGTTGTCCCACACGTCGGCGAGGGCCTGCGTGCGCTCGTGCGCGCGCCGCTCGGGAAAGACCCCCACCGGTGAGTCACTCGTCCGGTCGAACGTCAGCACGCCGACCACGTCGTAGCCGGATTGGACTTCGTTGCCGGCCAGCAAAACCGCCTGCAGGCCTGTCGCGCAGGCCTGCTCCATGTGGTATCCGGGAACACGCTCGCCCAAGCAGCTCGCCACCAGCGGCGCATTCCAGAACTTCCAATGCCAGGGAATCGTCGAGCCGATGACGAGATATTCCAGCTCGCTCTTGGGGACTCGGCGCAGTCCCAGAATCCGGTTCATCGATTCGCCGGCGAATTGGCCGATGTTGACCTCCGCCAACGCCGACGTCTGCCATGCGGGGAAGTAACTACTGCCCCAGGTGCCGTAGGGTATCCTGGCACGCGGGAACATCTGGCTCACCTCACTCATTGTACCCCTCCACTCATCCATTCTCACCGCGCCGCTGGAGCGTACGCAGGTGCTATAGCAGCGCCTCCCGACACTCGGAGCTTATTCAGCGGACCGAGATTCGCAATGGCTCATCGGAATGCGTTCACTCCCGCAACATCGGATCGGCCCTGAGCTGCAGGACGCGCGTGTCGGTGTGCCCGTCCACGCGCAGTGTGAGTCCGTACGATCCGGGGCCCGCGGTGGCGATCCCGTACTCCTCCTCCGTCAGGCCAGTATCCATGAAGCGGTTCAGCCTGAGCAGGAAGCGCACCGCCTCCCGCTCCTGTGCGGGCGTCTGAGCCTGCTGGAAGCGCTGGTAGGCCCGTTCGGCCTGCTGCTGGAAGCCGCCGCTCAACTGGCGCAGAATCTCTTCGAACACCGCCGTGACCCTCCGCTTCTGCTCCTCGGTGAGCGGCTCCGGATCGAACTCCAGATTCCACCGGTAGCGATGGATCCCGGGCTCATCCGCCAACGTCGCCACGTGCTTGAGGCGTCCTGTCCGATCGCGGATCTCGAGCGTCGCAGCCTGCGGCGGCTTGGCGAGGTAGTAGGTCACGAGCGCGGTGTTGCGGTACTCCGCCCGCGGGAGGCTCGTGGTCGGCTCGACGGTGGGCGGGTTCTCACCGGCGAACCAGAAGTGCCCTCGCTGACCGCCCCGGCTGGTATTCTCCCACAGGGTGGCAACGCGCTGCTCGAAGAGGTACGCGTCCGACGCCATGACCTCTTCGGTGAGCTGTTGCAGTGGCGTGATGTCGTCCAGGATCCAGATGGAGCGGCCGTGCGTTCCGGCCACCAGGTCGTTGTCCCTGGGGTGGACGACCAAGTCCTGCACCGCCACCGTCGGGAGCCCGTTGCGCAACGGCGTCCAGCGTTCGCCCCCGGTCCACGAGAGCCACACGCCGAACTCGGTGCCCACGAAGAGGAGATCTGGATTCCGCAGATCCTCCCGGATGACGTGCACCACCTGCCCGTCGGGAATGTCGCCGGCGATGTTGGTCCAGCTCCGGCCGAAGTCCGCTGTCTTGAATACCCACGGAGTGAACACGTCGCTGCGGTGTCCGTCGAATGTCACGTAGGCGGTGCCGACGTCGAAGTGCGAGGCCTCCAGCCGGCCGAGCCAGATGCCCCCGGGCACGCCGCGGACCGCCCGCCGCACGTTGGTCCACGTCTTGCCGCCGTCGCGCGTGACTTGGATGTTGCCGTCGTCGGTGCCGACCCATATCACGTCGGGAGTGATCGGCGACTGCGAGACCGACGTGATGGTGCAGTGGTACTCCGCACCGGTGTTGTCCGGCGTGATACCGCCGCTCTGGCCGCGCACCGATTTCTCCGGATCGTTCGTGGTCAGATCCGGCGAGATGATGGTCCAGCTGTCCCCGCCGTCCGTGGTCTTGAACAGGTACTGCGCCCCCAGGAACAGGGTCTGGGGATCGTGGGGCGACATGACCAGTGGCGCCGACCAGTTGTAGCGCAACTCCCGCCCCGCCTGCCGCTCGCCTTCAGGAACGACATCCTCATAGTTCGTGATGTTCCGCGGCGTCGGCCGGGAACCCGAGAAGCGGTGCGTCTCCACGTCATAGCGCCGAAAGCTCCCGTTCTCCGCCTCGGTGTAGAGGGTGCGCCAGTCCGTGGGATCGACCTGGATGTCCATCCCGTCACCCCAGTGGAGCTTCCAGTTGTAATCGTTGAGGATCCCGCGAATGTCGCGCGCGAAGCTCGGACCGCCGTAGGTGCCGTTGTCCTGCAGTCCGCCGTAGACGTAGTACGGGTCCCGCATGTCCACGCCGATGCGATAGTACTGCCCGATGGCGAGGTTGTCGAAGAAGATGAAGTGCTGGCCGTGGTCGTGAGTGAGGTGCGGTCCCTTGTCGTCCCCGATGTAATACCGGTCGGCGTCGTTGGGATCGAGCCACATGGCGTGGAAGTCGCCGTGAATCTCCTGGTCCGGGCTCCCGTTCCGCAGCGTCGTGCCGCCGTCTTCCGACACCATGAAGCGCGTGGTCAGGACGTACACCCGCTGGTCGTCCAGCGGGTTGATACGGATCTGGCTGTAGTAGAACGGGCGGTTGTTGTACGTGTTGACGTAGGTCCAGCTCGCGCCGGCGTCCTCCGAGCGATAGACACCCGAGCCGGGGATCGCGAGATCATCGGTACGCTCCGCCTCGACGAGTGCCATCACGATGTCGGGATTGCTGCGATAGATCGCGAGCCCGATGCGACCGGTTTCCCCCTCGGGCAGGCCCGTGGTGAGCTTCGTCCACGTGGCGCCGTGGTCGGTCGACTTGAAGATCCCGCCGTTCGGCCCACCGCTGTGGAAGGTCCACGGTTGGCGGAGTCGGTGGTAGAACGCGGCGTACAGCACCGCAGGATCCGTCGGGTGCATCACGAGGTCGGTGCAGCCTGTCTTCCCGTCGTTCGGCAGTCCACCCCCCAACTTGCCCCACGTCTCGCCGCCGTCGACGGTCTTGAACAGCCCGCGGTCGCCGGAGTAGCCCCACAGGTGGCCGATGGCACAGGCATACACCACATCGGGGTCGCTCGGGTGGGTCACGACGCGCGCGATCTGGTGCGTCTCGGCGAGCCCCATGTTCACGAACGTCTCGCCGCCGTCCACCGACTTGTAGATGCCGTCGCCCCACGCGACGCTGTTGCGGTTGTTGGCCTCGCCGGTCCCGACCCACACAATGTCGGGGTCGGGTTTGAACAGACCGATGTCGCCGATCGAGGCCGAGGCATAGTCGTCGAAGATCGGCTGCCACGTGGTCCCGGCGTTCACCGACTTCCAGACGCCGCCCGAGGCCGAAGCTAGGTAGACGACCTTGAAGTCGCGCTCCACCGCCTCGACGTCCACGATGCGGCCGCCCATGTTGGCCGGCCCGATGTTGCGCCAGCGGAAGGCGCTCAAGACCTGGTCGTCGGTCGCCTGGGCCGAAAGCGACAGTGGCGCCAGCAGCGTGACCGCCACCAGCGCCGACGACGCCCGAAGCATCCGATACGTCACTCGAAGCAACATGCGCTCCTCCCCGAGGGGCTGCGGCCCCTCCCTCATCGTCCCGTGCCGGCGCTCGCACCACGCGTCGGCGTGATCTCAGCTCCGATTAGGATACGCCAGCGGATCAGGTGCTGCCAGCGTGTCTCACGCGCGCTGGTGATCCGCCCGCCAGTGCGAGACCTGCCGCTTGATCTCCTCGCGGTCCTGCAGGTTCTCGTCCAGCACCCGCTGGGCCAGCGCCGGGAGCTCCGCGTCGCTCGCAAACCGCAGGGCTATGAGCTGACCGGTCGTAAACTCTTCGATGCGAGGGCGCAGCGCGTCGGGCAGGATCCGCTCGAGCCGCATCCGCTCCTCCAGACGGATGAGCCGATCCTGCACGGCCAGCGGAAAGACGCGGGAGAAGTAGTACACCATGACCACCGCGAGCACGAGCGCCAGGTACATCACGCTCTGGAGCGAGAAGGAGGTGATCACGCTCCACACGGCGTACACGAGGCTGGCCAGCAGCAGCGCCGCCGCCACGAAGTGGTACAGCGGCACATAGCGTCGGTGTGTGGCGTATGTCTGGACGGTCCCGTTCGACATGGCTGACTCCGAGTGTTGAACCTGCCATAGGATAGACGGCAGCACTCGCCGCACCAACCCCTCGCCGGCCCCCTCTTTAACCGCATACCAAACAAGGAGTTAAAGAGACGGCGCGGCGTACCGCCGCGTTTCACTCCCGCTTCATTGCCACTTCATGCACCCGGCTGTAGTAGGAGCGAATGCGGACCCTCCGGCGGTGTGACTCCCGGGGCGCGGTGCACTCTCCCCGCTCCGCCCCAACGAGGCGACCAGCCGGAGCAGCCCAAGCACCACACGCACCCCAGTGGAGGCGCCTATGACGTGTGACGGCAAGGACCGCGACGAGCAGGCCCGCGAGGACCGCGGGATCAGCCGTCGCGGGTTCCTCCAGTCGGTGGGCGCAGGCGCGGTCACGGCGGCGACGGCGCGCAAGGTCGCGGCCGCTCCGGCCCGAGCAGCGCCGGACCTGGAGGGAGAGACCCTCTCCAGGGTGACGCTTCTCATCAATGGGCGGCAGCGCCAGCTCGAGGTAGAGCCTCGCTGGTCGCTCTCCTATGTATTGCGCGAGCGGCTCGGACTCACCGGCACCAAGCTCGGCTGCGATCGGGGCGAGTGCGGCGCCTGCACCGTGCTGATCGACGGCGAGCCCCGCTACGCCTGCATGACCCTCGCGGTCGAGACCGAAGGGAAGGCGATCACCACGGTGGAAGGCCTCATGCAGGGCGAGGAGATAGGGCCGACCCAGCAGGCTTTCGTCGAGCAGGACGCCTACCAGTGCGGCTACTGCACCTGCGGACAGATCATGGCGGTGGAGGGCCTGCTACGGGCCAATCCCACACCCTCGCCCGACGAAGTGCGCCGGCAGCTGGCCGGTAACCTGTGCCGCTGCGGCACCTATCCACACATCTTCGCGGCCGCTCAGCGGGCCGCCGAGCTCAGGAGGCAAGGAGGTGCGTCATGAGAGACGAGCGTGACCACCTCTATTACATCGAGGGCGACGTCCCCCACGCCCCCTCACCATCGCAGGGACCTGAGCCGTGGGGCGAGACCAAGGTCGTCGGCAAGAAGCGGCCGCGCGTAGACGGCTACGAGCGGGCGAGCGGAACGGCGGTCTACCCGACGGACGTCACCCTGCCCCGCATGCTATACGGGGCGATCCTGCGCTGTCCTCACGCGCACGCCGAGGTGCAGGCAGTGGATACGAGCGCCGCGCGGCAGATGCCGGGCGTGCGGGCGGTCCTCAGCGGCTTCCCGCCCGACGAGGCGCCAACCGAGCTGCGCTCGGACTTCGTCCGCACCAGGCTGTTTGCTCCCCGCTGCCGGTACGAAGGCGAGACCGTCGCGGCGGTAGCCGCCGAGACGCCGTACCAGGCGTGGGACGCGGTCCGCGCCATCCGGGTCGAGTACGAGATCATGCCGTTCGTGTCGGACGAGCGTCGCGCCCTCGACCCCGAGGCACCCAAGGTGCACGACGAGGGCAACCAGGTAGGTGACACGCTGCACTATGAGCGCGGCGACGTCGAGCGAGGCTTCGCCGAGGCCGACGTGGTGCTGGAGCAGAGCTACCGTACCGAGTGCGAGATCCACACCCCCATGGAGCCGCACGGCTGCGTAGCCCGGTGGGACGGCGACAGCCTCACCGTGTGGGAGTCCACGCAGGGTGTCTACAACGTGCAGACTCAGGTGGCGGGCGCGCTGGAGCTGCCGCTGTCCAAGGTGCGCGTCATCGGGCACTACATGGGCGGCGGCTTCGGCAGCAAGCTCGGCGCCGGCAAGTACACGATCCTCGCGGCGCTGCTGGCCAAGAAGACGGCGCGGCCGGTTAAGCTGGTGCTCACCCGCGAGGAAACCTACCTCGCCGTGGGGAACCGGCCGCCCAGCAACATGTGGCTCAAGGCCGGCGTGAAGCGCGACGGCACGCTCACGGCGCTCGAGTACGTCGGCACGGGCGCGAGCGGCGGCTACCGCGCGGGCGGCGTCTCGGCGCTCGACTGGCAGGTGAAGGACCTCTACACCTGCCCCAACGTGCGTACCGAGCTGACGAACATCTATATCAACGCCGGGCCGGCCCGTCCGATGCGGGCCCCGGGACACCCGCAGTGCAGCTGGGCGCTGGAGCAGATGATGGACGCGCTGGCCGAGGCGATCGGGATGGACCCGGTGGAGCTGCGACTCCAGAACATCCCGAGCTTCAGCCAGGCACGGCAGGGGAGCCCCCCCTACACCACCACGGGCTTCCGGCAGTGCCTCGAGGAGGGCGCCGAGGCCTTCCGCTGGCAGGAGACCCGGGAAGCGATCGCTGCGGACGGCAACGACGGCCACATCAAGCGCGGCGTGGGCATGGCCGGCGGCCTGTGGGTGGCCGGGGCCGGCGGGCCGCCATCCACCGTGTTCGTCAAGGTGTTCGCCGACGGCAGCGTCAACCTCAACATGGGAGCCAGCGACATCGGCACGGGCTCCAAGACGGTAATGGCGATGGTGGTCGCCGAGGAGCTGGGCGTTGATCCAGACGCCGTGCAGATCGACCACGCGGACACGGGCACCACGGCATATGCCACCGCCAGCGGCGGCAGCAAGACGGTGCCCACCGAGTCGCCCACCGTGCGGGCGGCAGCGCTCGACGCCAAGCGCCAGCTGTTGCAGTTGGCGGCCGAGGAGATGGAGGTCGATGCAGGGACCCTGACCCTGGAGGACGGCAAAGTCGTCCCGGCCGGGGATCCCTCCCAGGCGAAGGAGCTCTCGCAGCTGCGTGGCCTGCGGCGCCGGCGCATGGTCACCGGCGTCGGATACCGCGGCCCCAACCCCGCCGACAAGGCTACCTGCCCGTTCGCCGCGCAGTTCTGCGAGGTGGAGGTGAACACCAGGACGGGCGAGGTCAACATCGTGCGCTTCGTGGCCGCCCACGACAGCGGCCGCGTCATGAACCGGCTCACGTACCAGAACCAGGTGTTCGGCGGCATCACCATGGGGATCGGCCTCGGCATGACCGAAGCACGGGTGCTGGATGGAGACCAGACCGGCAAGCTGGTCAACAAGAACTGGCACGACTACAAGCTGCCCACGGCGCTGGACGTGCCGACAGACATGACGTGCGTGCCGATCGACATGCCCGATCCCGAGGCCAACACCGCCGGGGCGAAGGGGCTCGGTGAGCCAGCCACCATTCCCACGGCTGCCGCCATCGCCAATGCGGTCTACGACGCGACGGGCGTGCGCATCACCGAGACCCCCATCAGTCCGATGAAGCTGGTACAGGCGCTCGCCGACGCCGGGAAGGGGGAGTGAGCCATGCTATCGCAATTCAGCTACGCGCGCGCGACCTCTCTCGACGAGGCCCTGCAGTACCTGGCGACGGACGGCGCGAGGCTGTGCGCCGGCGGGTCGGACCTGATCGGCTGCCTGCGGGATGAGGTGTTCGAGTGCAGCAAGGTCGTGAGCATCTCGGGTCTGGACGAGCTGAAGGGAATCAGCAAGATCGCCGACGCCGGAGTGCGCATCGGCGCTCTCACTCCCGTTGCCGAGGTGGCGGCCAGCCCGATCGTCCAGGAGCTCTACCCTGGTCTCGCCCAGGCGGCGGGCGAGGTGGCCAGCCCCCAGCTCCGTAACCAGGGCACCATCGGTGGCAACATCTGCCAGAAGCCGCGCTGCTGGTACTACCGCGGGGAGTTCCATTGCCTGCGCAAGGGCGGCACGACCTGCTACGCGTTGGCCGGTGAGAATCAGTTCCACGCCATCCTAGGCGGCGCGCGGTGCTACGTCGTGCACCCATCGGACACCGCTGCGGCACTGATGGCCCTCGGGGCCAGCGCCCGGATCAGGGGTCCCGAGGGAGGCCGCTTGGTGCCGCTCGAGGAGTTCTACGTCCTGCCCAGCACGGACCCGCACCGCGAGACCGTGCTCGAACCGGACGAGATCGTCACCGAGCTCACGCTACCGGTTCCCGCACGCGGCTTCCGCAGCTCGTATCGCAAGGTGCGCGCCCGCGGAGCGTGGGATTTCGCACTGGCGGGCGTGGCGCTGGCGCTCCAGCTCGACGGAGATCGGGCTACCGCCGGCCGCGTCGTCCTGAGCGGCGCGGCCCCGGTACCGTGGCGCTCCCGCGAGGCGGAGCAAGCCATCATCGGCCAGCGCCTCGACGCGACGACCGCGCAGGCCGCGGCGGCGGCAGCCGTGCAGAACGCGGTGCCGCTGAAGCGGAATGGGTACAAGATCCCGCTGTTCCGCGGGGTGATCGAGGAGGAGTTGCTGAAGCTCGCGAGGGCGTGAAACACGACCTCAGTCGATGGAATTGCATCCCCGCGGCCCGGTGACGGGCCGCGGGGATGTCGTCCGCAGGCAATTCCCCTCGATGGTCGGTGGGTATAGGTTTGCTGATTCCCTGGCAGAGTGGCAGGGTGGGCTTCTCTGCTGCCGGGAGATAAGTGACGCCTCCCACAACACACTCGGCTGCACGTGACGTACATGCCAAAGGAAGTCCGATGACCATCAGCCTGATTGGGAAGTCGATCGGCGAATCGGCGACCCTGAAGCTCAACGAGACCGCGGCGATTCTCCGCGCCAAAGGGGAACCGGTCATTCATCTCGGCGGCGGTGAGCCCAAGACCAAGCCGCCCATCGACGCCCTGGTCGCGGCGGCCGCCCTGCTCAGCTCGGGCGAGGTCCGCTACACGCCCGCGGACGGCATTCCCGCTCTCAAGCAGGCCATCATCCGGTACACCGAGGAGTTCTACAACCGCAAGGTAGAGCCGGCGCACGTGATCGCCTCCGGTGGCGCGAAGCAATCGGTCATGGTCTGCCTGCAGGCGATCCTGAATCCGCAGGACGAGGTGATCTTCCCCGTCCCTTACTGGGTGAGCTATCCGGAGATGGTAAAGCTCTGCGGCGCGGTACCCGTGCCCGTGCGACCGGAGGATGGCTCCTTCCACCCGCGGATCCAGGAGATCGAGCAGAACATCACGTCGTACACCAAGGCCGTGATCATCAACAGCCCCAACAACCCGTCGGGCGCGATGTACTCGGAGGAGTTCATAGCTGCGGTCGTGGAGCTGTGCGAGAAGCGCGGGCTCTACCTGCTCATGGACGACATCTACCACCGGCTCATCTTCGACGGCCGCAACTCGATCAACTGCTACGACTACGCCAAGGACCTGTCGGAGAACTCCAAGCTCGTGGTGATCAACGGTGTCTCCAAGCAGTACGCGATGACGGGTTTCCGCATCGGCTGGGCCGTAGCGAATAAGAAGCTCGTGGAAGTGATGACCAACATCCAGGGCCATCAGACTTCCGGGCCGTCGGCGCTGCTGCAGCACGCGGCAGTTGCGGCGATCAACGGCGTGCAGACGAGCGTCGAGAGCCTGCGCGTCACGCTGGAGAACAACCGCAATGTCATGATGGCGCAGCTCAGCTCATTCGAAGGAGTGAAGGCTACCAAGCCGGACGGGACGTTCTACTGCTTCGCCGACTTCAGCTACTACGAGAAGGACTCGACCAAGCTGGCGGAGCTGTTGGTGGACAAGGTCCGCGTCGTCACGGTGCCGGGGGTGGAGTTCGGCGCGGAGGGACACCTGCGGCTCTCCACCTGCGGCTCGATCAAGGACATCAAGGACGGTATCGAGCGGATTAAGTGGGCCCTCGACCCGAACTCTCCGAACGAGTTGTACATCGGCGATCGCAAGCTGGTGCGCGACTGGACATAGAGGAAGACACCATGGCGAAGTACCTCAAGTTCAACACGCCCGCGATAAAGCAGGCGACGGACCTGAAGAGCGACTTCGGGCTCAAGAACCACGGGCTCGTGGACCTGGATCGCGTGTACTGGAACCTGCCGCCAGCGGCCCTGTACGAGGAGGCGGTGTTCCGCGGCGAGGGGCACATGGTTTCCGGCGGCCCCTTCCTGGTAGACACGGGCAAGCACACGGCCCGCGCCGCGGCCGACAAGTACGTGGTCCAGGAAAGCTCTACGGCCGACAAGGTCTGGTGGGGCGAGTACAACCGTCCCTTCGCGCCGGACAAGTTCGCCGCGCTGCTCGCCCGGATGCAGGCGTTTCTCCAGAGCGAGGAGCTGTTCGTTCAGGACTGCTACGCCGGTGCGGACCCGAACTACCAGATGCCGATCCGCATCATCACCGAGAAGGCGTGGCACAGCCTCTTTGCCCGCAACATGTTCATCCCCCTCGAGAGCCACGATGCCCACAAGCGGCACGTGCCGGAGTTCACGATCCTCCAGGCACCGTCGTTCAAGGCCGACCCGCGGGTCGACGGCACGCGCACGGAGACAGCAATTATCCTCAACTTCGCCCAGCGCATGGCGATCATCTGCAACTCGGCCTACGGCGGGGAGATCAAGAAGAGCATCTTCACGGTGCTGAACTTCCTGCTACCTCTGGAGGGCGTGCTGGCCATGCACTGCTCCGCCAACGTGGGCAAGGACGGCGACGTAGCGTTGTTCTTCGGACTCTCGGGCACCGGCAAGACCACGCTATCGGCCGATCCCACCCGCCGACTCATCGGAGACGACGAGCACGGCTGGAGTGACGATGGTGTGTTCAACTTCGAGGGCGGCTGCTATGCCAAGGTGATCCGCCTCTCGGCCGAGGCCGAGCCGCAGATCTGGGAGGCTACGCGACGCTTCGGCTGCATTCTCGAGAACGTGATCTGGGATCCCACGACCCGGCGGGTGGACCTGGATGACGACGCCATCACCGAGAACACCCGGGCCTCGTACCCGCTGGAGTTCATCCCCAACACCGTGCCCGAGCGCATGGCCCGCTCGCATCCCAGGAACGTCATCTTCCTGACGTGCGACGCATCCGGCGTGCTGCCGCCGATCGCCCGGCTCAACTCGGAGCAGGCCCAGTACCACTTCATCAGCGGCTACACCTCCAAGATAGCCGGCACCGAGATCGGCCTGGGAATCGAGCCGCAGATCACCTTCAGCGCGTGCTTTGGCGCGCCCTTCATGGTGCACCATCCCTTCAAGTACGCCAGGCTGCTCGGCGAGAAGATGGCCAGGCACGGCGCCACATGTTGGTTGGTGAATACCGGTTGGACGGGTGGGCGCTTCGGTGTTGGGAAGCGGATCAGCATCCGACACACGCGCGCGCTGCTCAATGCCGTCCTCGAGGGCAAGCTGGACAAGGTGAAGTACCGCAAGGACAAGCTCTTCGGCTTCGAGGTGCCAACCAAGTGTCCCGACGTGCCCGACGACGTGCTCGACCCGGCGAAGTCCTGGGGCGACAAGGACGAGTACTGGAAGAAGTACGACGCCCTGGCGGCGCGCTACGTCGAGAACTTCAAGCTGTTCGCCGACGGCTGCCCACCGGAGGTAGTGGCGGCCGGGCCGACGCGTTTGGCCAAGGCCAAGTCATGACCGAGAGCCACCGCGACCAGTTTCTCAGACGGTTGTCCTCCGTCGGGATGGGCACGCGCGAGTCGGTTCACGTGCTGCTGGGAAGCATCGTCTACGACGTGCGGGAGCAGGTCGTTCGCAGGCAATTCAACGACGATGAGATGGAGACGGTGGTCGCGTTCCACGACCAGGCCGAAGCACTGTGGCGCGACACGCTCTCGACCGACCCCCCGCTCGACGCCGAGCAGATGGTCGCGCGCCTGACCAGGCTGCGTGACGCCTGCGCGGGGCCGCTCGGGCAGTACCGCGACAAGCTGGAGCGTGGGGTGCGGAGCGCAGTGGAGTTCCAGCAGGAGCACGCCAAGGGTTGAGGCCGAGGGACTCCCTGCGGTTCATGGGCTGGCTGCTCGTGGCCGCCGCCTGCGGCAATGGCTCGGGACCCGATCCAGACCGGCTGCTCGGGGAGTGGGAGTACCGTGCCGGCTACGACGCTGACGTGGTCGAGGGGACGATAGAGATCCAGCAGCACGCCGACACGTCGTTCGGTGGAACGTTCAATCTCACGGCCTCCAGTTCAGAGTTGGTTCCCCTGGACACGACCGCTCCGGTTGCGGGCTGGGTCGAGAGCAACGGCCTGGTTCACATGCAGATCCAAGCCTCGGGCGCGGTGGTGAAGCACCTCGGCGGGCACGATGCCGGTACCATGTTGGGCCGGTGCTGGGCCGCCGTGACGGGGCAGTCCGACTCGATCCCCTGCGCCTACACGATGTGGTGGAGGGTAGCGCAACCATGAAGGCCATCGCGGAAGTACAAGTCATACCCATCGGCTCCGGCGTCTCCGTGCGCGAGGAGGTGAAGCGCGCCCACGGCTTGCTGGAGGAGGCCGGCCTCAACGCACAGCTCCACTCCAACGGCACGAATCTGGAGGGCGAGCTGCAGGACATCTTCGCGGCGATCGTGAGGGTGCACGAGGCGCTGCATGCCGCGGGAACTTCGCGCCTCTCGACGCACATCAAGATCGGCACCCGGACCGACAAGGAGCCGACGCTGGCCGGGAAGCTGTTCTGAGCAGGCCCGAGCCTGGCCGCATTCCGCAGTGCCCCGCAGGCCTCACATATTCGGGATACCTTTGGTCTGAGATACCGCGGCGGCCGGATCTCGTCCCACCCGAAACCCACCCTGCCGACCCGGCGTATTGGGGGTAATCAGGGCGAACCGAGGTCTTCACACATGCCATCCCAAGCCATGTCCGTCGGTGGCGCGCTCGCGCTGCTCGCCGCGGCCGGAGTCGGCTGCTCCGCAGCAGGCGGCGACGAGAACACTCCCACCTACCCCTTCCGGGTCGGCGTCGCCGAGCGCGGCGCTATCCGGGTGACGATCGAAGAGACCGGCGTGGTCGAGCCGGAGCGCCAGATCGTGGTCAAGTCGCCCATCTCGGGCGTGGTGCGCAACCTGCACGTCCGCGAAGGCGACTCCGTGCGAGCCGGCCAGCTGATGGCCACGATCGTGCCCGACATCGCGCAGGCGAACTTCCTGGCGCAGCTGCGCAGCGACATCAGCGGTGCCGAGATCTCGGTGAACAACCTGCGACGGGAGTACGAGCGGGCCCAGGAGCTGGAAGCGCGCTCGCTCATCTCCGACGCCGACGTCGAGGCGGCACGCGTAGCGCTGGAGCAGGCCGAGAACCAGCTGCATGCCGCCCGTGAGCAGCTCCGCCTGATGGAGGAGAGCGGTGTCAGCGCCACGGATGAGGCACAGTCCGCCCGCATCACGGCCCCTGCTACGGGCGTGGTGATCCTGCGGGGCGTGGAGGAGGGTGAGACCGTGGTCGGCGGCACCAGCGCCTTCGGCGGGGGCACCGAGCTCTTCACCATCGCCGACCTGTCCGCGCTCCTCATCAACGCCGCGATCAACGAGGTGGACATCGGCAAGGTGAGCGCCGGCGACATCGTGGCGATCACCGTGGATGCCTTCCCGGGCGACACGGCAACGGGTCTCGTCCGCCTCGTGCCTCCGGCCGCACGGCTACAGGAGCGGGTCCGCGTATTCGACGTCGAGATCGAGGTGCAGACGGGAGCGGCCATCCTGCGTCCCGGCATGACCGCAAACGTGCAGATCTCGGGGCCCACCCGAGATGACGTCGTGCGGCTCCCGGTGGAAGCCGTCTTCTACGTCGAGGGACGCCCGACTGCCTACCGCCTCGTAGACGGTTCCACACAACCCACGCCGGTCACGCTGGGACTGAGCGATCTCTCGTACGTCGAGATCCTCGAGGGTCTCGCGGCGGGCGACTCCGTAGCACTGGAGGACCCGGCCGAGGCAGCCCGCCGCGCGCGCCTGGGGCGCTGAGCCATGGCACTGCTTGAAGCGCGCGAGATCACCAAGGTCTACCAGCTCGGGCAGGTCGACGTCCCCGCACTGCGCGGGGTGGACCTGGATGTGCAGGAGGGCGAGTACGTAGCCATCATGGGGCCGTCGGGCTCGGGCAAGAGCACGCTCATGCACATCCTGGGCTGCCTCGACTCGGCGACCTCGGGTACCTACCACCTCGACGGGACCGACGTGAGCACGCTACGTGGTCGGCCCCTCGCCCGCGTACGCAACCAGAAGGTCGGTTTCGTGTTTCAGACCTTCAACCTCATGCCCCGGCTGAACGTCGAGGAGAACGTGGCCCTGCCGTTGCAGTACCGTGGCGGGCTGTCGCGGCGGGCGCGCCGCAAGCGGGCGCGGGAGCTGCTGGAGCGGCTCGGCCTCGGGGAGCGCATCGGGCACCGCCCTGACCAGCTCTCGGGCGGCGAGCGCCAGCGCGTGGCCATCGCCCGGGCGCTGATCGGACAGCCGGCCATCCTGCTGGTGGACGAGCCCACAGGCAACCTGGACTCCGCGGCCGGCGCGGAGGTGCTGAAGACGTTCCGTGAGGTCCACCGGGGTGGCAACACCATCGTGCTGGTCACCCACGACGCGCACGTCGCCGCCGAGGCGCAGCGGACCGTCTACCTCGCCGACGGACGGGTGGCCGCGTGAGCTTCCTCGAGTCGCTACTCGTCGGGCTCGATGAGGCCCGGCGCCACCTGGGCCAAACGCTGCTCTCCCTGCTGGGGCTCATCCTGGGTACGGGAAGCATCGTCACTGTGCTCGCGCTGTTCGGCGGCCAGACGAAGATCACCCAGGAGTTCGTGGCTGAGGTCGGAGGATTCGGAACGATCATCGTGCGTGACCGCGAGATGTCGGAGCATCCCACGGCACGGGAGCTGGCGTCGGACCGTCTGACGTACCGCGACGCGGAGTACCTGAAGGACAACGCCACCATGCTCTCCGCCGTCGCGCCGGGCTTCTACGACCGGATGGAATACCGCGTGGGAGATATCCACTTCACCGGTCCAGTGGTCGGAACCACACCCGACTACGCCGTGATCAATGCGATTCGGCCGCAGGTCGGGCGGTACATTGGCGATCTCGATGTGCGGCGCAAGACTCGGGTCATGGTACTCGGGTGGAAGTATGCGGACTCCCTGTTCGGCCACGCCGAGGATGCCCTCAGCCAGCTGGTCAACCTGGCCGGCAAGAACTACCGCGTCGTGGGCGTGATGGAGCGGGAAGAGTTCTACTTCGCGCCGTGGAGCGGTAACCAGCTCGAGTACCGCAACGAGCGCGCCTACATCCCCATCACGACCGCCTTCACACAGTACACGGGCGACGACGACCACCTGGTGTTCCTCACTCTCAAGGCGGCGTCCCCGACTGCGGTGCGAGCTGCCCGCGGGCAGGTCTCCGCCATGCTGGCCCTGCGGCACGGCGTGGAAGACTTCTCGATCGAGCGCTCGGGCAGCTCGGCCAACGACGACGCCGAGTTCTTCATGCTGTTCAACTTCATCTTCCTCGTCGTGGGGATCGTGTCACTCGTTGCGGGCGGCGTCGTGATCGCCAACATCCTGCTCGCGTCCGTGGTCGAGCGGGTGCGGGAGTTCGGCACGCGGATGGCCCTCGGCGCCACCGGCTTCCAGATCTTCCGCCAGGTGCTCGCCCAGGTGCTGGTGATCGCGACGCTCGGCGGCGTGCTCGGGCTCGCGCTCGGTGCCGCACTCACGGGAACCGTCGCCCACCTGATGAGCATGCCGGCCGTCGTGACCGGGCCGATGGCCGCGGTGGCGATCGCCACGTCACTCGGCGTCGGGGTGATAGCCGGTGTCTATCCCGCGATCCGTGCAGCCCGGCTCCCTCCGGTGGAGGCCCTGCGCTATGGCTAACGGACGGCTCGGCCGGTGGGCCGTCGAGTGGGCGGAACTCGCCCTGGACGCCGTGCGGGAGGTACGAGCGCACAAGACCCGCTCGCTCCTCACGCTGTTCGGGATCGTTTTCGGCGCTGCCTCCGTGGTCTCGATGACCTCCCTGTCCGCAGCCGTCGAGGGGATGGCCACCAGCGAGATCACCCGGCTGGGAATGCCACGCACGTTCGGCTTCTTCGACCGGGGCCCGCGGTCGGATGCGACGCGCGCCGCCGAGTTGCGGCACGCCGGGATCAGACTCTCAGACGTCGCCGCCCTGCGGCAGGTACCCGGCGTGCGCACGACCTACGGGCGCAACTTCACGGGGCGGCACCTGGTCACCACCCCGAGAGATCAGCGCTCGGTACCGGTTGACGGCATTGACGCCCACTACCTGCGCTACCGCAACTGGCCGGTGATGAGGGGCCGCGAGTTCGTCCCGCTCGACATCATCAACGCCTCACGCGTGGCCGTGATCGGCGAGCACCTGGTAGAACCGTTCTTCGGCGCGGCAGACCCCGTCGGACGCACCCTCCAGATCGATGGCGTCCGATTCCGCGTAATCGGCGTGGTGGCGCCGATCGAGTTCGAGATGATCCCGGCAGACCAGTCGTTCCTCGCGCGGCGCGTGTACGTGCCATACACCTACGTGACGCTGTACCACAAGGGCGCCGGCCAGGTAGACAACGTCCTGGTCGACGTGGCACAGGGATCGGATTTCGCAACGGTCATGGAGGCCGGGACGGCCCGGCTGCGGCAGCGGCACTACGGGGTCGAGGACTTCGCCATCGAGAACGAGGCCGCCGAGGTGGCATCCACTCTCGCCATGGCGGACAACATCCTGCTTGGCTGGAACGCGGTGCTCTTCACTATCGCCGGCGTCACGCTCGTGGTCGGCGGCATCGGGTTGTTCAGCGTGCTACTGATTGCGGTGCGCGAGCGGGTGCGGGAGATCGGGATCCGCAAGGCGCTCGGCGCCGACGATCGCGCCATCCGCAAGCTGTTCCTTGCCGAGTCTCTGACCCTCGCCCTGCTGGGTGCGGCCATCGGGATCGCCGGCGGCATCGGGCTCATCACCCTCACCGAGCTGATCGCTCAGAGCTTCGGCCGGGAGTTCGTGATCGCCGTCAACATCCCTGGGGCGATGATGGCCGTGGGATTCGCGTTGGTCGTCGGAGTTCTGTTTGGCTGGTATCCGGCGAGTCGAGCCGCCAAGCTGGACCCGATCGAGGCGATCCGCGAACTCTAGTCCCGAGACGGATCGATAATCGCCTTCGTCACCCGTAGGTTCGCTACGTCGTCCAGCGCCTGGCCGGCCTCGCGGAGACCGTAGCGCGCGCCGATCACCTTGTCAAAGGGAAGACTATCACGGTGCCGTGCCAGCATGTGCAGGGCGCGCACGACGTGGCGGAAGTCGGTGCCCCACTGTCCCAGGATGTCTGCGTGGCGTCGATTGATGTGGATGTGCGGGTTGATAGCGACGGTACCGGTGTCGGTGTAGTGCCCACCCACCACGTACGTCCCTCCGTCGCGTAGCAGGTCGAGTCCCTCAGGGATCGCGGCGGGGTTGCCGCTCGCCTCGATGATCACATCGGCGCCCCGCCCGCCGGTCGCGCCACAGATTGTTTCCAGCCGGCTCTCCATCGAATCCTCGTCGACCGAGAGCACCAGGTCGGCACCGAGCTCGCGCGCGAGCTCGAGGCGGGCCCTGGGGGCTCCGATGACGAACACGGCACCTGCCCCGCGCAGCTGGGCAAACGCCGCCGCGGCGAGCCCCACCGGTCCCGAGCCCTGCACCACCACCGTGTCACCCATCGTCAGGCCGCTGCGCTCGACTGCCGCGAAGCCGGTGAACAGCCCGCAGCCGCCGCCAATCACGTCGTCGGCGCTGAGCGGCGTGGGCAGCTTGAGCACGCGGACACCCGGCCGCAGGTAGATCCGCTCGGCCCACCCGCCCAGTGGGCCGTCGTGAGCGGAGTAGGTGATACCGTACACCCGGCGCTCCGGGCAGCGGTTCGGCTGCCCGACGACCGTGCAGTGGTAGCAGGCGTTGCACACCTCGTGCACGTCGTAAAAGGTCACCACGTCTCCTGGGCTAATCGGCTCACCCAGTCCGTCTGTTTCGACCCCTCGCATCTCCAGAATGCGGCCCACGCTCACGTGACCCGGAATGATCGGGTAGGGCACGCCGTCGAGACGTCCGTGGTGGAGATGCACGTCGGTGCCGCAGACCTCGCTCGCCAGCGTCTCGAGCATGACGCCCCCGGGCTCCACGACGGGCTCGTCGATCTCCCACTGGGCGATCGGCGCCCGTGGCTCCGTCATCACCGCCGCACGAATACCCATGCTACCCCCGATCCAATCCGATGCTGCCCAGTACGTGGGCGAACCGCTCGTCATCCCGCAGGTCATCGAACAGCGGATCCACCGCCAGGAAGACGGCGTGCAGTGCCCGCTCCTCGACCGCCCTACCCAGCCACTCGAACGCCTGATCGAGCTCGCCGAGCCCCATGTGGATCACCGCGAAATAGTCGGCGGGGACATAGGTCTCCTTGGCCCGCACCTTCAGCGCCTTGAGGATGTCGCGCGCGTCGTCGGGCCGACCGTCCTTGGTGTAGGCGTACGCCAGATACGCCGCCATCCCGGGATGGTCGCCCGAGGCCGCCATCCCGAGCCGCAGCACTGCTTGAGCGTCCTTCAGCATTCCCTTCTTGATGTAGGCCTGGCCCAGAAACCAGTTGAGGAAGACGTACTCCGGATCGAGCTCGATCGTCCTCTGAAATCGCTCGATGGCCTCGTCGTAGCGTCGGCAGAAGTAGTGTATCCAGCCGAGCCCGGCGTTGATGCTGAGCCCGAGGGGCTCGAGCTGCTGCGCCCGCGTAATCCGCTCGGTGGCCTCGGTGAGCCGGTTGCGCGCCGCGAGGTACTCGGAGTAGGCATGCAGCGCCGTGCCGTCTTCGGGATTGAGCCTCAGGGCCCGAGTGAGGGATCGCTCCGCCCCGTGCCACTCCCAGTCGTAGTAGAACCGCACGACTCCCAGTGAGGTGTGCGCCTCGGGCAGCATCTCGTCGATCTCCAGCGCCTTGAGCGCCGCCACGTGCGCCTTGGGGAAGGCTTCCCGGGGCGACAGGAGGCGGTACCACGCCAGCAGGTTGTAGGAGTCGGCCAAGCCGGTGTACGCCAGAGCGTAGTTGGGGTCCTCCGCGATGGCCTGTTCGAAATACTCGATCCCCCTAGCGAAGCCGGCCCGCCGCCGCGTCTTCTCGACATAGCGTCCCTGGAGGTAGAGCTGGTACGCCGCGACGTTGTCGGTGTAGCGCTTCACGACCTGGGTGCGCTGGACTTCGGCGAGGCGATCGCGCAGAGTCGAGACGATGGCCGCAGCGATCTCATCCTGGATCGCAAACACGTCCTCTAGCTCCCGATCGTACCGCTCCGACCAGAGGTGGTAGCCATCCGCCACGTCGATCAGCTGGGCCGTGATCCGCAAGCGGTTCCCCACTTTGCGCACGCTCCCCTCCAGAATCGTCGACACCCCCAGCTGTGCCCCTACGTCTCGCAGGCTCAGGTTAGTGTCCTTGAATGCGAATGCGGACGTGCGCGCCGCAACGCGGAGCCCTTCCAGCTTCGTCAGCGCGTTGATGATCTCCTCGGTCATCCCGTCGCTGAAGTACTCGTTCTCACGCTCCGGACTCATGTTCTGAAACGGGAGGACCGCGATGGACGTCGCCTCCGGCTGCGGCAGCGCGACCGTGCCTGGTGTGACCAGCGCCGCTGCGAACTCCTCGGCCGTGTCGAACCGCTCCGGGGGCGTCTTCGCCAGCGCCTTGTGGAGCGCGGCGTCAACGTGGTCGGGTACGGCGGGCCGCTTGCGACGCGCCGAGGGGATCGGCGCACTGAAACACTGCGCGATTACGGCGCGCGGCGTCTCTCCGGTGTAGGGAGGCTCACCCACGAGCATTTCGTAGAGGACGCAGCCGAGGGCATAGACGTCGCTGCGGCCGTCGAGCACCTGTTCACCGCTGGCCTGCTCCGGGCTCATGTAGGTGGGCGTTCCCACAGCGATCCCCGGCTCGGTGATGGCGTCCTCCGCTCCTCCTCTCCCACCCCTGATGGCGCGCGCCACTCCGAAGTCGGTGACGACGGCATGCCCACCGGAGAGCAGGATGTTGGCAGGCTTGATGTCCCGGTGCAGAACATGATGGCTGTGGGCATAGTCGAGCGCGCTCGCCACTTCCCGAGTGATGTGCAGGGCCTCGCCGACCTCCAGGTGCTCCTCCCGGTCCAGCCTGTCCCGCAGAGACTCCCCTTCCACGAACGGCATCACGTAGTACAGCAGACCGTCCGCGTCGCCGGAGTCGTACACGGGGAGAACGTGAGGGTGGGCGAGCTTCGCGGCGATCCCGATCTCCCGCAGGAACCGGCCGGCTCCCACGGTGGCCGCCAGCTCCGGGCGCAGCACTTTCACCGCCACCTTGCGCCGGTGCTTGAGATCCTCCGCAAGACAGACGGTGGCCATGCCGCCCCGGCCGATCTCCCGCATGATCACGTACCGGCCGGCGAGCGCTTCACGGAGACGCTGCGAGAGCTCGACCATGGGAGACGAAAGATGGCAGATCCAGCGAGGCGGCGCGAGAGCGGGACCGGTTCATCGCCCCTTGCCGACGCATGACGAACCCGGTTCCTTTCAGCGGCCTGACATCCAGTGAACAACGCTTCCGCGCACGGACCGACGCCGGCATGTCGCTGATCGGACGCATTCGCACCCTCTTCACACTGGGCAGGGGCATGGCAACCGGCCTGACGGAGCTGAGGGCCGGCCCGGACCCCATCGCCCTGTTCGCCGACTGGTTCGCCGCCGCTCGCCGGTCCGGCATCTTCCTGCCGGAGAGCATGACCTTGGCCACCAGCACGAAGGACGGCGTGCCATCGGCTCGCATGATGCTGCTCAAGGACTTCGGCCACCAGAGCGGGTTCGTGTTCTACACCAACTACGAGAGCAGGAAGAGCGCTGAGCTGCTGGAGAACCCTCAGGCCGCGCTGGTCATGCACTGGCCGATCCTGGAGCGGCAGGTGCGCGTCGAGGGAACCGTGGAGAAGCTCTCGCACGAGGAGTCGGAGGCGTACTTCAGGACCCGGACCCGCGGCAGCCGCCTCGGCGCCTGGGCCTCCCAGCAGAGCGCGGAACTCGAGAGCCGCGAAGCACTGGAGCGGCGATATCGGGAACATGATGAGCAGTACCGGGGCGAGGAGGTGCCGCTCCCGCCGTTCTGGGGCGGGTACCGGCTGATCCCGCAGCGCATCGAGTTCTGGCAGGGACGCCTGAACCGGCTCCATGATCGGTTGTGCTACACGCAGGACGGCGACGGCTGGAAGGTGACGCGTCTCTACCCGTAGTCGCACTTCCCTCCATGCAGTTCGTCCGGCTGCTCCCGGTCCTCGTCAGCTTCCTGCTGCTGGCGGCTCACTTCTCGCGCAACGACGTCGCCCCGCTGACCGTGGCGAGTCTCGTCCTCCCCTTCCTGCTCCTGGTGCGCCGCCCGTGGGTGCCGCGACTGTTCCAGATACTGCTGGTGCTCGCCGGGGTGGAATGGCTCCGGACCACCGCCGTGCTGGTAGCGCGGCGCCAGGCGGCGGGGGAGTCGTGGACCCGGCTGGCGCTCGTCCTGGGGGCCGTGGCCCTGTTCACCGCCTGCTCCGGCCTCGTCTTCCGGAACCGCAAGCTCAGCCGGCGGTATTCATCTGAGTGACGCTCTCCAACGTGCTCTGGCCGTTCGTCCTCTCGCTCGCCTTTCAGGCACCGGCCTGGCAGGCTGCTCCGCGACTGCCGCACCCGGTGACGAACAACGCCGTGGTGGCGGTGCAGACGTCTCACGGCGCGGCGGTCTACTCGCTGCTCGGACTCGACTCGACCAGGCAGTGGGACGGTGTCGTGAGTTGGGCATTCCGCTGGAACGTGCGGGACGCTCGGTGGCACGAGGTGTCCGAGGTGCCCGGCCCGGGCCGCCTGGCGGCGACCGCACAGGCGGTGCGCGGCAAGATCTACGTGTTCGGCGGGTACACCGTCGCCGAGGATGGGACCGAGCAGTCCCTGCCAAACGTAGACGTTCTGGATCCGGAGACCGACGAGTGGAGCGCCGGGGCGCCGATCCCCGTTCCGGTCGACGATGCCGTCTCTGGGGTGTGGCGCGACTCGCTCGTTTATCTCATCTCCGGATGGCACGACCGGGACAACGTGCCCAACGTGCAGCTCTACGATCCCGCGACCGACACCTGGCGGCAGGCGACTCCCATCCCGGGGCAGGCCGTGTTCGGTCACGCCGGTGGCGTCGCCGGCGATGCGATCGTGTACATCGACGGTGTGCGCACCAACGCCGACCGGCCGCGGTTCACCATGCAGGGTGGGTCATGGCGGGGTGACATAGACCCGAACGATCCAACCCACATCAGCTGGCGACGCATCGCCGATCACCCCGGTCCCCCGCTCTATCGCGCCGGCGCCGTGGGGCTCAACGGCTACGTGATCTTCGCCGGCGGCACCAACAACCCCTACAACTACGACGGCATCGGCTACAACAGCTGGCCGTCGGAGCCGCGGCGGGCCGTCTTCCGCTACGACGTGGCAGCGGACCGCTGGGAGGGGTGGGGCGAGCTGCGCCAGCCCGTGATGGACCTGCGGGGGATCGTCGTGGCGGGAGCCCGGCTCGTAGTCACGGGCGGGATGGCCTCGGGGCAGCGCGTGTCGGATCGGGTCTGGGTCGCCGAGCTAGCGCCGCGCTGATCCAGGCGGCACGCGACTGCCGTCAGATCTTGATGAAGATCCGCTTGCGGTAGAGCAACTCCATCACTGCGTACCACAGCAGAATGTTGGCCAGCGCGAAGGCCAGCGAGCCATTGAGCGGCCCGGCCCAGGGCGCGAACAGATACTGGTAGATCCAGCGGTAGAGCGACGTGGTACCGCCATCTGCGGCGGGGAACCGAACCCACAGCAGGACCTTGACGAACAGCCCGGAGAGCACGAACACGGCGATCGCGTTCATGCCGAACGCCACCGCCGGATGTGCCCACCGCCTCCATCCGCGGACCTCGATCAGCCAATAGCACACGGCCAGGAACTGGAGTGCTGCCCCGGCGGTGAACAGCACGTACGAACTGGTCCACAGGTTCTTGTTGATGGGAAAGGCCGCGTGCCACACCAGGCCGGCGAGGATACCGGCCCAACCGAGCACGAACAGCCAATTCACGATCTCCCGCCCGTCCCTCTTCGAGCGCAGCAGCCGCCCAGTGAGCACCCCGAGCAAGGTCGTGGAGATGGCGGGCAGTGTGCTCAACAGGCCCTCGGGGTCCCAGGTATCGCGCCAGATGTGGCTGCCGAACACCGCCCGGTCGATGTAGGCGGCGAGGTTCCCGTCGGCACTCAGGTTACCGGCGCCATGTCCCGGCACGGGCACCAGCATCATGAGCGCCCAGTAGAGCAGGAGCAGCGCCGCCGCGGCCGCTGCCTGCCCGCGGGCGGAGGTGTGCATCACGATCATTGAGGCGCAGAAATACACGAGGCCGATACGCTGCAGCACTCCGGGGAAGCGCATCGTGGCCAGGTCGAACCGGGGAAAGGCGCTCAGCAGCAGTCCCAGGCCGATCAGGATCAGGCTGCGCCACAACACCTTGCGGAATACCGTGGATTTGGTCTCGCCGCGCTCCAGACGGGGCACCAGCGAGTAGGCCATCGCCACACCGACGATGAACAGGAAGAAGGGGAAGATGAGATCGGTGGGCGTCCAGCCGTGCCACTCGGCATGCCGCAACGGAGCGTAGACATAGCTCCAGCTGCCGGGGTTGTTGACCAGGATCATCCCGGCGATCGTGATGCCCCGGAACGCATCGAGAGAGGCCAGGCGCGTCGGCCGCTCGCTCACTTCGTCCGCGACCTCACAGTGCGGCCATTAACTCCCGGAACCGGGGATCGTCCCGGATTGGATCGAGATCGGGGTCCTTCTCGAACCAGTCCTTCCGCGCGAACCCACCCTGAATGGCGTGCTCTAGGCTCTCGATGGCCCGGTCGCTCTCTCCCTCGAGGGAGAAGAGGCACGCCACGTTGTATGACACTCCGGCGTCGTCCGGATCGACGGCCAGCGCCCGCTCCGCCCAGTTCAGTCCCTCGGCCTTGTTGCCTAGCCGGCACAGGGCAACGGCACCCATGGTGAATGCGCGGGCGTCATCGGGATTCAGCTCCACGTGCCGCTGCGTCACCTCCAGCGCCTGACGGTATCCGTCCCGCGCCTCTTCCTCTTGACCCAGAGCCGCATACGACTGGGCCATGAAGAACCGCGCCTGGTAATCCTCGCGGAGCTCCGCCGCCTCCTCGAAGAGCCGGGCGGCCTCCTCGAGCCTGCCTTCCTGGAAGCAGGTTCGCCCGTAGAAGTACCGTGCCTCGTACAGCTGAGGGTTCGTACGAATGGCAGTCTCGAACTCCAGGCGGGCCTGCTCGTGCTCGCCCCGTAGCGAGTACACCAGGCCCCGCGCCGCGTGCGCCTCGGCGAGCTCCGGGGCGAGCTCAAGCGCCCGGCGGCTAGCCTCCTCCGCGCGCTCCAGATCCTCGGGCTGCGAGCCCCAGTACATGTGCAGGAACGAGCAGCAGTCGGCGAGCCCCGCGTGGGCCAGCGCGTAGTCGGGATCGATCTCGATGGCGCGGCCGAACGTCTCGCGTGCAAACTGCAGGCTCTTGCGGCGGAACTGGTTGAAGAACTGGCGGCCGCGCAGATAGTGGTCGTACGCCTCGACGTCGCTGGTGCGGGCCCGGGCGATTGCCTGCTGCACCTCCTTGGTCAGCACGACCTTCAGCGCCTGCGTGATGTTACGGCCGATCTCGTCCTGGATGGCGAACACGTCCTCCATCTCGCGGTCGTACCGCCCGGACCAGAGATGGTAACCGTTGGCCACGTCAATGAGCTGTGCCATGACGCGGAGCTTCCGTCCAGCGCGTCGTACACTCCCCTCGAGCACCGTCCCGACGCTGAGCTCCCGCCCGATCTCCCGGATGTCGCGACTCTGTCCCTTGAACACGAAGGCCGAGGAGCGAGCGGCCACCTTCAGCCCTGGCACCTTGGCGAGCGCGGCAATGATCTCCTCGGCGATGCCGTCGCCCATATAGTCGTTTTCTGGATCGGCGCTGATGTTGGCGAAGGGCAGCACCGCGACCGACGGGGCGTGCCTCGCCCCGACGGCAAGTGTCGGCACCGCTCCCTCCAGCGCCTCCACGAACTCCACGGCGCTGTCGAAGCGGTCTCCCCGCTCCGGTGCGAGCGCTCTGACGACCACCTGCTCAGCCCGCCGCGGGATGGCGGCGCCGAGCTCTCTCAGTCCCGGCAACTCCCCCCGTACCTTGGCTGCGAGAATGGCCTGGTGGTTCCGGTCGTGGAAGGGTGCCTCGCCGCTGAGCATCTCGTAGAGCACGCAGCCCAGGGAGTAGACGTCGCTGCGCCCGTCCAGCTCTAGCTCGCCGCTCGCCTGCTCCGGGCTCATGTACATGGCGGTTCCCACCGCGATCCCCGGATCGGTCAGCCGCTCGCCCTCGGTCGCCGCCGAGATGGCGCGGGCGATCCCGAAATCCGTCACTACTGCGGCATCGCGGCACAGCAGGATGTTCTCCGGCTTGATGTCGCGGTGCACTACGTCCCGGCTGTGGGCGTAGTCCAGCGCGCTCGCCACCTGGCGCAGGATGTCCACACTATCCGCCAGCGACAGCCTTCCCTCCCGCACCAGGCGCTCCCGCAATGATTCTCCCTCGACGTACGCCATTACGGAGTAGAGGAAGCCCTCGCACTCTCCCGAGTCGATCAGGGTCACGATGTGGGGATGCGAGAGCTTGGCAGCGATGCGCACCTCGCGCACGAACCGCTGGGCCCCGAGCGAGACGGAGACCTCGGGCCGCAAGACCTTGAGCACGACCGCCCGGTCGAGCTTGCGGTCGCGCGCCAGAAACACGACGGCCATGCCGCCCCGACCGAGCTCACGCTCGATCGCGAACTGGTCGTGAATTACGTCTCTGAAGTGCGGGAAGGGATCCGCCACCCTTACTACCCCCGTGCCATCGCTGGAGGGTAAGATACCGCCCCGGTTCGGCCGAATCGATGCCGGCCATCGACCTATCGCCTCCCGAGTCGGTACACCACAGCGCGACGGCTGTGCCGCTGGACCCCACTACTACCGCAGGGTGTCTCGGTGGGGAGTTCGTCGGCTCCTGACCTTGGGCGCCACCTGGCGCCGAGCCAGGCGCCGACCGACGACAAGGCGGGCGGCCCCCGACTCGGGGCCGCCCGCAGCGATTAGCCTAGAAGAACCCGAACCCCGGTGGCGCCATGCCATGCTTGCGGAAGTTGGCCACCACCTGGCCGGCGGTCCACACCGTGTGCTGGTGGATCTCGTCCCAGATCTGCCACTTCGGGATCTCCAGGCCGCCGAAGAAACCGGTCACCACCGCACGCTCCTCCTCCGACTGCTCCCGCAGGACCTGGGCCGCGTGGTCGTAGACCGCGTTGATGTACCCGGTGAGACCCTCACGGCTGTTGAAAACGACCGATGTATCGGGCAGAGAGGGTTGCTCAGCACCCATGAAGCGCGTGCAGATGAACGCTATGACCGAGGCGCCGTGGTGGATTTGCTGAGCGAAATCGCGCTGCACCGGCATCACCTTGTCGCGGTACAGGTTCTCGGGCATGGAGTCCGCCATCGCCAGGAGCATGGTGCGCTGCAGCTCCAGCTGGCGCATCTGGGCATCACGCACCGTCTCGGGGTTCGGGGCAACCGTCTCCTGCGCCGCGAGGACACCGGCAGAGCAGAGCAGGAGCACGAGGGATCGAAGAACGCTCATGGAACACCTCTACAGGGATTGGATGGTGAGAGGATAGGATACACCCCGGCAGCCGGGCCGGCTACCGCTGCAGCTCAGCCAGGCTCGCCCTCCCCGTCCGCCTGGCCAACCACCGCCGCCTCCCCCGGCGCTGCCTGCGGCCGGTGGCGCTCGATGAATGCCGCGTGCTCCTGGGGCACGAACATGTTGTCGGCCACGGCGGCGATCGCCTCCGCCTCGCGCCACGCCATTTCGAGTTCCAGCAGCTCGCCCGCGAGCGCCCGCATTTCCCGCTCCTCGTGCAGCGCCATCTCGAGGGCCAGCCTGGTGGGAGCGGGCAGCTTGTTCATGAGACCCGGCTTTCCCGGGAAGAGCGGCCTGGGGTAGCCCCGCTGCCAGTTGTTGGGGTCGAACTCGTGCGATGCTCGCGCGAGGTACCGCTCGGGATCACCCGCCTCCTCGAGCTTCGCCACCGCGCTGGCCACCGCCTGCCTGGAGCCGGCCATGAGGTTGAGACCCGGGAGGATCTGGGCCGCGACGCGTTTCGCCTCCGTACCCTCGAACGTGCGCTTCTTGACCTGTACCACCCACGCGGCGGAACCGGGCTCCATGAGGAAGCGCGCGCGGTTGAGATCGGCTGTGCGCAGCTTCAGGACCTTGCCGTCACCCGTCCGCACCCTGGCACGCACCGGGAGGTTGATGACGAGGTTGGGGATCTGCCCCAGGAAGGCGGCCCCCACACCCGCCGCGATTGCGCCCGCGGCCACCGCCCCCACCGCGACGACTCCCGCGCCGGCCCACATGATCGCCCGGCGGCGGCGGCGGCCGAACTGATCGCCGTAGCGCCACGCTGCGAACTCGGGACGGAGCGGCTCGCCGATGCGCACCAACACCAGGCCCTCCTTGAGCTTGGCGAGCCCGATGTTGTCGGTCGACATGCGCAGCCGCGTCGCGCGAAAGCGCCGCTCGCATTCCTCCAGGGCCTCCCAGCGCTCCTCGAGCGGCGTCAGGTTCCAGCGCTCGCACCGACGGCACACCACCCACAAGCGTCCTTTGGCCGGATCGAATGCAAGGCGACGCCCCACCGGGAAGGACTCGATCGCTTCGTTCCGGCCGAGCGAGCGCTTGCAGAAGATGCAGGTGGAGTACATCGGTCAGTCAGGCCACTCCTGGTACTCCGCTCGTATGTCGCCCCGCGCGAACCAGACTAGCAAGAACACCGGATAGGCCAGCATGATCACCAGCGCTACGGCAATCCCGAAGGCGGCGAACCCCTGCCACGCGGCCAGCGGCACCCCAGGGATGTCTCCGGCATAGCGCTCGAGCCACCAGATCGCCCGCCCGATCTCCAACAAGGTCCACACGATGGCGAGCCACGCCCATGCGCGACACAGCGAGATTCCCGACCGGCGGCGCCGCCTGAGTACGAGTGATCCGATGAACAGGAGCAGGGCGAGAACCATGCCCCCCACCGCCGAGAACACCAGCCACCCCACCGGCGGCATGGCCTGCACGATGAGGTCCGCCACGTCCGGCGCGAACATGCGCCGCCAGTCTTCCTCGCTCCAACCGAAACGCGTCACCAAGTCGTCGAGCTTGTCGATGAACATAATGACGCCCAGGATGACACCGATCGTCCCGAGCACGCGGGGCCAACGAGACAGCGGCGCCGTGTCAGGCGCGCCCGAATCGAAGTCCTGAGCACCGGTCATGAGTCGACCTCCTTGATGCCGGAGACACCACGTACGAAACGCCTGAGCTACGTTGCCCGGTTGCGTGAGCGAAACTCGACGGGCACGCATGAATCGAGAGTGAAGGAATCGTGAATCAAGAGCCCCGCGGGCTATATTAGTCGGACCGATCAGGGGAGCCCCGTCCCATGGAAGACTACCAGATCAGGGCCGTGCTGGAGACGCTCATCCTCACGAGTGGCGTCATCGCCGGCCTGTGGATCGTGAGTCGCACTTGGATACAGACACGCATCGGCAAGGGCGGCGCGGACGTCAGGAAGCTCGCCGAGTCGATGGACAGGCTGCGCGAGAGCGTCGAGAGCATGCGGGACGAGCTGGGCGACATCTCCGACCGGCTGGAATTCACCGAGCGGGTTCTCGCCAAGGTGGCGGACGAGCAGCGCAAACTCCCGGGGGGGTGAGGGGCGCGGGAGCGCCAGCCAGGACTCGGCTTCCGCCCAGCTACGCCAGAAGCAGGAGTATCAGCGTCAGGATGTTCGCCCCCACGACCGACCATCCCACCACGCGCAGCTTCCTCGGGTGAACCCGGAGCAACGCAACCACCAGCACGAACAACGCGGCCGGCAATAGCGCGAGACCTACCGCAACCGGTACGGCCTCGGTGGCCGCCAACCCGGCCCCGGCTGCGGCCGTGAGCCCAGCGAGGGTCGGTGCCACCCACACCGTCCACCCACGGCGTCGCTTGATCGCGTGGACGACGAGCGTGATGAGGGCGAAGCTCACGAGCCACACCCCGAGAGCCATCCACGCGAAGCGCCGGTCCACGCCGGCGGCGGCCGCTACGGGAAGCAGCACCGACGCGAGCGCGGCCACGACGAGGAGCTCGGCTCCCAGCGTCTTCTGCCGTCCCGCGAGGACGATCGGAACGAGGAGCAGGGCGAGCCCCACTGGCACCAGGACCGCCAGGCGGGCAGGCGGCGGACTCAGGACTACAGCCAGCGCGCCGAGCACCGTTCCGGCCACCACCAACGCCGGTATGCGGCGCCGGGCGCGGCTCCCGACCGCCTGCCGCAGCCGCTCGCCCCGCTTACCGGTAAGGACGGCCACCGGCTCGTAGAGCAGGAACCAGGTGAGCGCCGAGCCGGCCAGGCCCCAGGCCGCGATGCCCGGCCGGCCGGCGGCCAGGCCCGTGGCGACCGGGAAGAGGAGCTCGGCGTAGGCGCCGTACTCTCGTGGGATCAGCGAGGGTGGGCGCGGCATGTGTTGCCGTGAGACCGCAGGCGGGGTGCGGGCGCCCGACCACGGGTGAGAGGGAGCCGGCAGGCGGCCCTCGTGGGTGCTACGTCAGCCCCAGCCGATTGATGAGGTGATCCTTCACCGCCGGAGTGATCACGCCGCGGGACTCCATATCCGCGATCGTAGCCGTTATATCACCCCGGTCGGCGTCGATCTTGCGGTCCCGCAGCTCGCCGATTATGCGGGCCAGGCGCTGATCGTACTCCCCGTGCTTGAGCCCCCCCGACGTCATGTCGGTGTGGAGATCTTCCATCTTCTGCACGAAGTGCTGGAGCGAAACGCGTTCGGGCATGCTCGTACTCCAAAGTGTGGTCAGCCGTAGGAGCCGATGATTCTAAACGGTGGGGACCGAGTTGGCTAGGCCGCGCCTAGCTCGCGGTCTCGTCGCACCACTCCCGGGCGTTCTGGAACATCCTGAGCCAGGGCGAGGCAGTGAGGGAGCGCTTCCACTCCGGCGGCATCCAGCCCCACTGCCACTTGAGGAAGGCACGCTCCGGATGTGGCATCATGACAAGGTGCCGGCCGTCGGAGGAGCAGAGACCGGCGATTCCTTGCGGCGAGCCGTTGGGATTGAAGGGATAAGCCTCGCTGATCTGGCCCTCGTCGTCCACGAAGCGCAGCGGTGCCAGACCTTCCTTCCGCACCCGGTCGAGGATCCCCGCCTCGGGGAAGAACGCCTGCCCCTCTCCGTGCGCCACCCAGATGCCCAGGGTGGCGCCCTGCATGTCCCGCAGCATGAGGGCTGGGCTCGGCTGCACCTGCACCGTAGTGAACCGCGACTCGAAGCGCCCTGACGCGTTCTGGATGAAGCGGGGCTGCTCTGCGTCATCGATCCCGTGCCACGGCACCCAGCCCAGGAGAGCCAGGAGCTGGCACCCGTTGCAA
>CAYGBV010000062.1:0-33760 GCA_964348295.1 uncultured Gemmatimonadaceae bacterium | reverse complement strand
GGTGGCCACTTCGTCGAAGTGCGAATTCCCGTAGCTCCGTCGCCGGTTCCTGCCGACGGTCAGGTCCACCTCGTCTATGAACTCCGTATCACCAACTTGTCGTACAACGCGGCGACATTGATGCGTGTCGAGGCGAGGGAAGCAGGTAGAGGTAACCATCTGCTAACCCTCGAAGGCGAAGAACTTGCCGGCGACTTGCGGATCCTCGGGCGTCGCGGCGCTCCTCCCGTCGACCAGGGTATTTCTCTCCCGGGGGGCGGTAGCGCAATTGTGTACATGTGGCTGTCCTTAGAACCAGGCACAGTTCCGGATGGGATCGCTCATCGGATCAGCCTCTTCCAGGTATCCTCGGAGGGCGACACTATCCACCACGAGTTGGACACGGAACCTCTCGGGCTCGGCCCCGAGCCGATCGTAATCTCTCCGCCGTTCCGCGATGGAGACTGGTGGGTGACCAGCTGGGACGGCCGTCGGCAAAACGACCACGGACATCGGCGAGCAGCTCGCATGTCCGTTAGCGGACGGGCTCCGATCGCCCAGCGTTTCGCCAGGGACTGGAACACGGTAGTCATAGGGGATACGAGAGGGAAAGAAGTGGTCGCCGTAGCCGACGGGGTCGTGATTGAGACTAAGGACGGGATTGCAGAGAACGAGAGCATGACAACGCGGGCGGTTCCCATCACCATGGAGACGCTTCTCGGGAACTATGTTGTCCTGGACATCGGTAACGAACGATATGCCGTGTACGCCCACTTGCAGCCTGGGCTCCCTGTGCGAGAGGGCGACAGCGCAGAAGCAGGTGATGTGCTCGGCCTGGTGGGCAACAGCGGGAACTCGATGGGGAATCATCTTCATTTCCAGATCGTAGACCGGCCTTCGCCGCTAGGTGGCGAGGGCATGCCCTACGTATTCGAGTACTTTGAAGTCATCGGCCAACGCCTCGGTAGAAATGTCGAGTTCTGGGACCCTGAGGTGCGCGAGCGCGAGATGCCGATGGACGGCGCAATCGTGCGGCTCCGCGCAAGGTGACTGGGCGCGGCCACCGGACCGAGAAGTGCGATCCGTTATGTGGCCTTACCCAATTCTCGCGACGGATGAATGTGGCAGTGTCATCAAATGAGGAGCCGAAACGGTGACAGCGGAGTTTTGGGACAAGCGGGCTAAGAAATACGACGACGCCGTTCAAAAACACTGCGCCGTTTACGACCAGACAATCGCGAGCGCGAAATCGCTGCTCTCGACCTCAGATGTCGTGTTGGATCTTGGCTGTGCATCGGGTGAGTACAGTCTTGATATCGCACCCTTCGTACAGCGCGTCCATGGAATCGACACATCGACCAACATGATCGCCCTGGCAACGAAGAAGGCGAGTGACCGTTCAATCGACAATGTAACCTTTGAGCCGGCCGATGTTTTCGATCGATCGCTAGATGCACACCGCTATACCGCGGTGCTTGCCTTCAGTCTCCTGCACTTGGTCGAGGAAATCCGCTCCGTCTTGCGCCGGGTCAACGAGCTCTTGCCAACGGGTGGGTTGTTTATCTCGCAAACACCGTGTCTGAGTGAAAGTAGCTTCCTGTTCAAGTTGTTCGTTGGTTTGGCCCAGAAGGTGAACATCGCGCCGCCTTTTCTTAGTTTTACTGCTCTGGAGCTCGAAGCAGCAATTGCGGGTGCGGGCTTTGATATTGCTGAATCAGAGGTATGGGACCGCAAGAAAGCGGTTCATTGGATCGTCGCCAGGAAGCGGTAAGCTGCGAGCCGAAGGCGCTTCGCATGATGGTGCACCGAGGCCGCGATCCGTTAAGTCGCCGTGCCTAACGTGAACGACAGATCTATGAGACACAGGTCATCTGCAAGCAGATGGGCCTGGGTGGAGTTGAACCACCGACCTCACGCTTGTCAGGCCGGCGCCAAGACGCCTGGAATCCGGCACCATTTCTGCTAAGCGTTGACAGACCGCGCGGTCTGCCGGGATTCCAGGCGTGAGGTGTGGCTCGCCGCTGCTACTCCTCTCGCAACACCGCCATGGGGTCCACTCTGGCCGCGCGCCACGCCGGCACCAGCCCGGCTGTGGTGCCGGCCGCCGCCAGCACGGCCGCGGAGAAGGCGAGCGTGGCCGGATCGTTGGCCGCGACTCCGTAGAGGAAGGCGCCGATCGTTCGTGTCAACGCGAACACGAGCAGCGTGCCGAGCGAGAGGCCGGCCACGACAAGCAGACCGACCTCCGCCGCCACCATGCGCAGAATGCCGACCCGGGTCGCGCCCAACGCCATGCGGACGCCGATCTCGATACGGCGCTGGGTCACGCTGTACGAAGTCGTCCCGTACAGGCCGATCACAGCGAGCAGCAACGCGAGTCCGCCGAAGAACCCGGACAGCGTGGCCAGCAACCGCTGGACGGCGAGCGACTCGCTCACCTGGTTGTCGAGGGTGGTGAATTCCAGGGAGATGAGCGGACTGATCTCCCGCACCGCGGCGATGACCGACGGAATGAGCGCCTCCGGCGGCCCGTCGGACCGCAGAGAGAATTCGAGGGAGGGCCCCCACGGCTCGGCCTGCTCCAGCGGTACATAGGCTGCCGGCGCCATCTCCTCGCTCAGGCTCCAATACTTCGCGTCCTCGACAATCCCCACGATCTCGATCCAGGGGCTGAGTACGCGGTGTTCCTCTTCCTCCGTCCGCAGCCGCTTCCCCAGTGGGCGCGGCTCCCCGAAGAACCGGCGCGCCGCTGTCTCGTTCACCACCGCCACGCGCGCCGCGTCGGGGCCGTCGTGCCGGTCGAACGCGCGGCCGGCCAGCAGCGTGGTGCCGATGGCCGCGAAGTAGTCCTCGGAGACCGCGTTCAGCCAGACGAGCGCGTCGCGCGGCCGGTCCGGCGTGAAGCCGTCCACGACCACGAGGTCGCTCCACGATGTCCTGCTGATGGGCGTGATGAACGACGCGCCGGCGCTCCGGACGCCCGGAACACCACGCAGCCGCTCGAGCAGCTCCCGGCCGACGGCCAGGGACTGGCTATCCGGACGGGGGACCCGCGCCCAGTCCGCCTCGACGATCAACACCCCCTCGCGCCGGAATCCCGGATCGAGCGTGGCCAGCCGCTGGAAGCTCCCCACGAGCAGGCCGGCGGCCATGACCAGAACCAGGGAGAGCGCGACCTGTCCCACGACGAGTACCCGCGCCACCCGCTGACGCGACTCGCCCGCCACGCCGCGCGTGCCGCTTCGCATGGCCAACTGGGGGCTGACGCGGGCTGATCGCCATGCCGGCGCCAGGCCGAACAACAGGCCCGTGGCGGTGGCCACCGCGGCGGTGAAGCCGAGGACCCGCCAGTTGAGCGACAGGTCCAACCACACCTGGTGGGTGCTGGTCGAAAGGAATCCCACGAGCAGGCTGCTCGACCACTGTGCGAACGCGAGGCCCACGGCCGCTCCCAGGCCGGCCAGCAGCATGCTCTCCGTCAGGAGCTGCCGGATCAGGCGGCCGCGCCCGGAGCCGATGGCCATCCGGACGGCGATCTCGTGTTGGCGGGCCCTGGCACGCGCGAGCAAGAGCTGCGCCACGTTCGCGCAGGCGACGAGCAGCACCACGCCCACCACCACCATGAGCGTGTACAGGGCGTCCCGATACTGGCCGCGCACGCTCGAGAGCCCGTTGGCCGCCGGGATCGCGCTGAGCGTCCTGCCGAGGTACTCCGTCTGATTGTCCGGCGCCCACTCCGTGGGCACGGTGCCCTCGTAGACAGGGCCTGCCATGGCCGCGAGCCCGGCGCGCGCCTGGGCCAGCGAGCCGTCCGGCCGCAGGCGGCCGAAGATCTCGAGGAACCAGGTGCTCCGCGCGTCGAGGTAGTCCTGGCCCTCGCCCTCGCGCAGGATGGCCACTGCGCAGATCGGCACGAACACGCCGGCCGCGTGTCCGACGTGGACCCCCGAGAAGCCGGGCTGGGCCACGCCCACGATCGTGAAGGGATGTCCGTCGAGCGGGAGGGTCCGGCCCACCACGTCGCGCGCCCCGCCGAAGCGGCTGCGCCAGAAGTCGTGGCTGAGGACGACCGCGCCGGGACAGCCACGCACGTCGTCGGAAGGCTGAAGGACGCGTCCCACGGCGGCGCGGACCCCGAGGACACGGAAGTAGTCGCCGCTCACCAGGGCGCCCCCGGCCCGCGCGACGGGACCCTCGGTGGCCAGGTTGAAGCGCTGGTCGCAAAAGGCGAATGCGCCAGCCAGGACGTCGCCCTGCCGGTCGCGGATGGCCTCCCACAGGGGGTTGGTGAACGTGGGCCCCCTGTCCCCCATCGTGATCCAGACCAACTCATCGGGCCGTGTCACCGGGAGGGAGCGCAACATCACGGCGTTCACGAGACTGAAGATGGCCGTGTTGGCGCCGATGCCGAGCCCCAGGGACAGGACAGCGGCCAGCGCGAAGCCGGGGTTGCGACGCAGGGCGCGCAGTGCGTAGCGCAGGTCGTCGAGGACGGACTCGAGCCACGTGAGCACGTCCTCGTCGTGGATGCGTTCCGTCAGCACCTCGGGGTTGCCGAAGCGGCGGCGTGCCTCCCGGCGCGCTTCGGCCTCCGGCATCCCGGCCGCCACCAGCTCGTCGACACTTTCCTTCACGTGAAACTCCACCTCGCGCGCGATGTCGCGAGCCAGACGCGTGGGTCGCAGGAGATTGATCGCGCGGCGGATCAGGCCCATGAGAGTCCTCCGGGGGCGCGTGGGACGATCAGGCGTAGCGCAGCACGTGCTGCACGCCCTCGGTGAGTTTCCTCCACCGTTCCTGCTCGGCGGCCAGCTCTCGCCGCCCCGCCGCGGTGATGGTGTAGAACCGGGCCTGCCGGTTCTTTTGCGTGAGTCCCCAGGTTCCGCGCACCCAGCCCTCCTGCTCCATGCGGTGCAGCGCCGGGTACAGCGAGCCCTCTTCCACGCGCAGCAGGTCGGCGGAGCTGAGCTTTATGTGGGCGGTGATGGCGTACCCGTGCAGCGGCCCGCGGGTTGCCAGGGTCTTCAGGACGAGCAGGGCCAGGGTGCCCTGGAGGATGTCGTTCCGGTGGCGCGGCACGGTCCCTGTCTAGCTATGCATAACTAGCTATATATACCGTAGCTGTGCCGGTGTCAAGCAAGTGCCCCCGGGACATGCGGCACCGATCACCGAGAGCTCCGGCTGGTGGCGTGGCCCGTCATCCGCGCGACGGCTCCGTTCGATCGCGGGACGCCGCGTCCCGCAATCGGGCACAGACCCCGGCGACGCGGTGACGGCGGAACGGCGCCTAGCTACGTGCGAATGAAGCGGTTAGGCAGGTCGGCGGCCGTGGCACGGATCTTCCAATCGTACATGTGAACCCTGTCCGTCGAACGCCCGACGCCGGGGAGAAGACTCTTGAGCGCCCTCTTCGCCGGCGTGGATCCGCTGCGGGCGCTCCGGGTGGAGTAGGGGGCTCGATGCTCGGCTTCGGCTCACCCTGAACACCGGTCCTTGGGGCACGTCTCGTGGCTCAAGCCCGGAAACACAACAGTTCAACCAGGCCCGTGAGCACCTCCACAACGGAGATCTCCGCATGATCGGCTTGCTCCTGGACATACGACATGGTCTGCGCCTGCTCCACAAACGTGTCGGCTTCACCGCCGTTGCCCTGTTGACCATCGGGGTCGGTGTCGCAGCGACTACGTCCATCTTCAGCGTCATCGAGGGCACGCTACTCAGACCCTGGCCGTTCCCCGGCTCGGAGCGACTCGTCGTCCCCCTAGCGACCCGGCCGACGCAGGGCCAGGTGTGGAGTTCGATCAACTACGGCGACTACGAGGACTGGCGCGAGGCCGGCGTCTTCGAGCACGTCGCGGTGTATTTCGGCAGCTCGGTCGATCTGTCCGATGGATCCGGTGAGCCTGAACGCACAGGCGTGACGGGGTGCAGCGAGGACTACTTCGCCACCCTGGGCGTCGCACCCACGCTGGGCCGGCTACCGGCGGCGGAGGAGTACGGACCTGGCGCGCCGCCGGTGGCGCTCCTGTCGTACGGGCTGTGGCAGAGCCGGTACGGCGGCGACCGCGAGGTCATCGGCCGGACGGTGCGGATGAACGGCGAGCCGGTCACCGTGATCGGTGTCATGCCGGCCGAGCTGGACGTCCTGCAGACTCCGCTCTTCGTCCCGCTGCGGCCGTCGCCCAGGGCGCTGGAGAACTGGCGTGATCCGGACAACTACATGTTCGCGGCGCTGGGGCGGCTGCGGCCGGGCCAGACGATCGACGAGGCGCGCGTCCACCTGCAGACCGTCGCGGCCCGCATCGAGAGCGATTGGCCGCAGCTGCGCGAGGGTGTCTCTGCCGACCTCGTCCCGCTGAGCGAGCAGATGATCGGCGAAGAGACGCGCACGTTCCTCTGGGTCGTGCTGGGCGCGGTGGTGTTCGTCCTGCTCATTGGCTGCGTGAACCTGGCGAACCTGCTGCTGGCCGGGGCGACGGGGCGTGGCCGCGAGCTGGCGATCCGCACGGCGATCGGCGCCGGTCGGGTGCGACTGGTCAGGCAGCTGCTGGTAGAGAGCGTGGTCCTGGCGCTGGCCGGCGGCGTGCTGGGCGTGCTCCTCTCGGTACACGGCATCCGGGTGCTGGTCGCGCTGGCGCCCGCCGATGTACCGCGCATCGACGGCGTGGGTCTCAACACAGTGGTGCTTGGCTTCGCGCTCGTGGTGTCGCTAGCCTCGGCGTTGGTCTTCGGCCTGCTGCCTGCGATCCGCGCGACGAGGCTCAGTCCCTCCCGGGCGCTGGCCGACGCTACGTTCGGTAGCACGCGCGGGCAGCCCGGCCGCCGCACCCTGGGCGCGCTGGTCGCCGCCGAGCTGGCGCTGGCCGTGGTGCTGGTGGCCGGTGCGGGGCTCATGCTGCGCAGCGTCGCCGGCCTGCGCGACGTCGATCCCGGCTTCGAGGTGGCGAACATGCTCACCTTCAAGCTCAACCTACCGCCGGCACGCTACGAAAGGGGGCGCCCGGTGGTGGAAGCCTACGCGCGGCTGCGCGAGCGGCTGGAGGCCGTACCCGGCGTCGAGTCGGCGACGGTAGCATCGGCGCTGCCGCTGGGCGGCGGCGGGTTCATCCTCTTCAGGACGCACCTGCCGGAAGGGCGGCCCGAGCCGCCGGAGGGTGAGGAGGTGCGCGCGAACTGGGACGTGGTACACCCCGGCTACTTCGCGACCCTGGGTCTGCCGCTCATAGCTGGCCGCGGCTTCAGCGAGGCGGACGACGAGAACTCGATCCCGGTCATGATCGTGAACCGCGAGTTCGCGCGCATGATGTTCGGATCGGTGGGTGATGCACTTGGTGCGCGCGTCCGCTCGTGGCGCGACGAGAATGTCTACCGCGAGATCGTCGGCATAGTGGAGAACGTGCGCTACTTCGGCGCCGGCGACGAGACCCGCAGCGTCGTCTACATTCCGCACCGGCAGGTCGCGTGGCGATTCATGGCTGTAGCCGTGCGCACCGACACTGACCCGGAGAGTGTGGCCGGCGCGGTTCGGGCCACCGTCCGTGACTTCGACCCGAACGTCGCCTTGGCCTCGCTTACCACCATGAGCCAGATCTTCGAAGACTCGGTCGCCGAGCGGCGATTCGCCGCCACGCTCCTCACCACCTTCGCGGCGGTTGCACTCCTGCTCGCCGCCATGGGCATCTACGGAGTGCTCTCCTACGCGGTCGCACAACGCACTCGCGAGATCGGCGTGCGGATGGCGCTGGGCGCCAAGGCGGCCGACGTGCGTCTCATGGTGCTACGCGAAGCGGGCGTCAGCGTGCTCAGCGGCGTCGGCCTCGGACTGGCGGGCGCGGTGGCGATGACCCGCGTGATGTCCGGCATGTTGTTCGGTGTGAGCGCTACGGATCCGTTGACCTTCGGTAGCGCGATCGCCGTGCTGATCGCCACGGCGCTGGCGGCAAGCTGGCTGGCCGCTGTGCGGGCGACGCGCGTGGATCCGGCGCGGGCGCTGCAGGCGGAGTAGGGGCTGGATGGTCGGAGGTGTTCGTTCTTGGGACGCCGGGTCCCGGGGACGCACACTGCCCCCGGTCGGTAGATCCGGGTGCATGCCGCGTAAGTCGTTGTCACTCAGTCGGTTAAGCTCTGTCGCCGTGGCGGCACGCTTCTTCCCTTTCCCGGTCGCTGGAACGCTGTCTGTCGGACGTCCGTGGGGTGGACGCGTGGGTGGCACGTAGGCGCAGGGAGCGACGGTGGACATACCACGAGAGCCGAAACGGAACACGAGGAGAGTCGTCTACGCCGCCGGGGCCGTGGTGACGCTCGTCGTGGCTACCGTCGCGATCAGCTCGCTCGAACCGGCGGTCCCCTCGGTGGATCGCGCGATCGTCCTGCTCGACACGGTCGAACGCGGCACGATGGTGCGCCAGGTGCGGGCACCGGGCAGTCTCGTGCCTGAGCGGATTCGGTTCGTGCCGGCGGTCACGGCCGGACGCGTCGAGCGCAAGCTGGTGCAGCCGGGTGCGCCGGTCGAGGTGGGCACGGTGTTGCTCGAGATGAGCAACCCGGACGTCCAGCTCGAGCTGCTCGAGGCCGAGCGGCAACACTCGGCGGCGCAGCAGCAACTCCTCGATCTTCGCTCGAGCTTAGAAACGCAGCGACTCGACCAGGCAGGCGTCGTCGCGTCGGTGCGGCGGGAGTACCTGGACGCCCGGCGCCAGGCCGCGGCGGCGGACACGCTCGTCCGGCGCGGCCTCATGGCCGAGGCTGAGGCGCAGGCCGCCGGGGAGCGGGCCGAGGAGATGGAGACGCGGCTCGAGATCGAGCAGGAGCGCCTCCGGATCCACACCGAGTCGATCGAGCCGCAACTCGAAGTGCAGCAAGGGCAGGTAGGTCGCCTGAGCGACATCGTCGCGTTTCAACGCGACCGCATCGCCTCGATGCGGGTCCGCGCCGGCATGGCGGGGGTGTTGCGGGACATGGCTTTGGAGGAGGGGCAGTGGGTGTTGCCGGGGCAGACGCTCGCCACGGTGGTGGATCCCGAGCGGCTCAAGGCGGTGCTGCGGGTGCCGCAGGTCCAAGCGCGCGAAGTGGTCATCGGGCAGACGGTGCTCGTGGATACGCGGAGCGACACCATCATCGGGCGCGTGTCCCGCATCGATCCAGCCGTGCAGGCCGGCGCGGTCGCGGTCGACGTCTACCTGGAAGGCGACCTGCCGCAGGGCGCCCGTCCCGATCTCGCGGTGGACGGCACCATCGAGATCGAGCGGCTGGGGGACGTGCTCTACGTCGGGCGGCCCACGTACGGCCAGGCCGAGAGCAGTGTCGGGCTGTTCCGGCTCACGGGCGACGGCAGGCACGCGGAACGCGTGCGGGTCCGCCTGGGCCGCAGCTCGGTCAGCACGATCCAGGTCATCGATGGGCTGACGGTCGGTGACGTGATCGTCCTGAGCGATATGTCGCAGTGGGATCAATACGAGCGGGTGAGAATCCGATAGATGTTGGGTCTCAGGTGTTGGGTGTTGGGGCTGCGCGACCCAACATAAGACCCAATACCCAAGACCCGTGAACCAGGACCCAAGACCGATTTCGGGAGTTCCAATGGCAGCCAACGGCAACGGCTCACTGATCAAGCTGGAAGGTCTGAAGAAGGTCTTCTACACCGATGAGGTCGAGACTCACGCGCTCTCGGACATCCACCTCGAGATCAACGAAGGCGAATACGTGGCGGTCGCCGGCCCATCGGGATGTGGCAAGACGACCTTGCTCTCCATCGTCGGGCTGCTGGACACGCCGACGGAGGGCGACTATTCGCTCGCCGGAGAACCGGTGCAGTCGCTGACGCCCACGCAGCGCGCCTATGTCCGCAACCGTCAGATCGGGTTCATCTTCCAGGCGTTCAACCTGATCGGCTACCTCACGGTATACGAGAACGTGGAGCTGCCCCTGACGTACCGGAAGATGCCGGCGGCGGAGCGCCGGCGGCGCGTGCACGACGCCCTCGAGCGCGTGGGCATGGTGCACCGCACGAAGCATTACCCCTCGCAGCTCTCGGGCGGCCAGCAGCAGCGCGTGGCGGTGGCGCGGGCGATCGGGGGAAAGCCGGCGATCCTGCTGGCGGACGAGCCGACGGGCAATCTCGATTCCAAGAACGGCGAGGCGGTGATGCGCCTGCTTGACGAGTTGCACCAGGAGGGCTCCACCATCTGCATGGTGACCCACGATCCGCGCTACGCCGAGCACGCGAGCCGCACGGTGCACCTGTTCGACGGCCAGATCGTGCGTGATGAGGACGGCCGGCGCGCGCACGAGCTACGGGGGCAAGGGTTCGACATGCATCAGTGAGCTGGCCGACCCATGATTCGCGTGCGCAATCTCGAGAAGTCGGTCCCGGCGGGGAACGGCCGGGTCTGGATCCTGCGCCAGATCGCGCTCGACATCCGCGAAGGTGAGTTCCTCACGATCATGGGACCGTCCGGCGCCGGGAAGACCACACTCCTCTCCATTCTCGGCATGCTCGACGCGCAGTGGGAAGGCGAGTACTACTTTCGGGACGAAGCCGTGCACCGCCTCGCGCCGAAGACCCGCACCGCGCTGAGCAAGCGGTACGTCGGCTTCGTCTTCCAGCAGTACCACCTTCTCGACGACCTGACGGTCGCCGAGAACTTGGATCTGCCACTCTCGTATCGGGACGTGAAGAAGAGGGAGCGCCAGGCGCTTGTCGCTGACACGCTCGACCGGTTCAACATCGTCGGCAAGAAAGATCTCTTCCCCTCGCAGCTCTCGGGCGGCCAGCAGCAGCTCGTGGCGGTGGCGCGGGCCGTCATCGGGCGGCCCGCGCTGATCCTCGCCGACGAGCCAACCGGCAGCCTGCACTCGTCGCAGGGACGCATGATCATGGAGCTGCTCAAGGAGCTGCACGGGCAGGGCACCACGATCGTCCAGGTGACGCACAACGAGGAATGGGCGCGTTACGGTGAGCGGATCGTCGAGCTGTTCGACGGGTGGATGAAACCGTCCGCGGCCGCAGCGTCCACCACCTAGTCCGCCGGCCGCTGCTGGGAGGAGGTGCTGCGCCCCGCCGCGGCACTGGAGACCATGCTTGAGGTGGAGGTCATCGCCCGGACGGCCGAGCGCGACTACGTGAACGCGGTGTACGGGTATCAGATGGGTGTCGTGCTGCCGGAGGAAGCTGTGGGCGAGCGGCTCCGGTAGGGCACCGAGTGCCTAACCTCTCCCAGCCCGGCAGGTATCTTTTCCTATCATGACGAGCCGAGACCCGACACCCACGACCGGCTCATGAAGGCCTGCGTCCTGGTCGCCGACGACCAGCCGGATGTTCTGGAGGCCTTGCGGCTGCTGCTCAAGGCCGAGGGGATGAGCGTCGAGACGGTGTCCTCGCCCGGCGCGGTGCTCCAGGCCGTGGAGCAGAAGAGCTATGACGCTGCGCTGATCGATCTCAACTACACACGCGATACCACGTCGGGTCAGGAGGGACTGGACCTGCTCGGGCGCATGCGGAGGATGGACGAGACGCTGCCCATCGTGGTCATGACCGCGTGGGGGAGCGTCGAAGGGGCGGTCGAAGCCATGCGCCGCGGCGCGCGGGACTACATCGAGAAGCCGTGGGACAACACCCGGCTCGTCGCGACCCTCCGCACGCAGATCGAGCTGGCGCAGGCGCTCCGCAAGAGTCGGCGCCTCGAAGCCGAGAACATCCTGCTGCGACGCGAAGGCCACCCCACGTTCATCGCGGCCTCCCCTGCCATGCGTCCGGCACTCGAGCTGATGGAGCGGGTGGGGCCGTCCGAGGCGAACGTGCTGATCCTGGGCGAGCACGGGACCGGCAAGGAGGTGGTCGCGCGGTGGCTGCACGCCGCGTCCGCGCGTGCCGCCCGATCCTTCGTCGCGGTGAACATCGGCGGCCTGTCGGAGCACGTGTTCGAGAGCGAGCTGTTCGGCCACGTCCGGGGCGCGTTCACCGACGCCAAGGCCGACCGTGTGGGGCGGTTCGAGCTGGCCGACAAGGGGACCCTGTTCCTCGACGAGATCGCGAACATCCCGCACGGCCTGCAGGCGCGGCTCCTGCGTGTGCTCCAGAACGGCGAATTCGAGCGGGTCGGCTCGTCACGGACCACCAGGGTGGACGTGCGCGTGCTCTCCGCGACGAACGCGGACGTGCGCCGGGAGGTGGCGGAGGGGCGGTTCCGTGAGGATCTGCTGTTCCGCCTCAATACGGTCCAGATCCGGCTGCCTCCGCTGCGCGACCGGCGCGAAGACGTCCCGGCGCTCGCCGCCCACTATCTGACCGGCTACATGGAGCGGTATCGGAAGGATCTCACCGGCTTCACGCCGGAGGCGATCCAGGCCATGCTCGACCACGACTGGCCCGGCAACGTGCGCGAGTTGGACCACGCCGTCGAGCGCGCCGTGCTGCTCGCACAGGGACCCGCGGTGGGGGTGGCCGACCTCGGCCTGACGACAATGGACGGCCTGCCCGCGCTCGGGGACATGTCGCTCGAGGAGGCGGAGCGGCGCCTGATCGTGCAGGCGCTCGCCCGGCACGACGGCAACGTCACCGAGGCGGCCAACGCGTTGGGAGTGAGTCGCAGCGCCCTCTACCGGAGGATTCAGCGGTACGGGCTATGAGCCCTCGCCTGCGTCACGAGCACCGCGTGTTGCTGCTGGTCGCGATGGCCGGCGCGCCGGCGCTGGTCCTCGCGCTCGGCCTGCTCTGGACCGGGGAGTACTCCGCGCGACTCCAATGGACCGTGACGCTGCTCGTCGTGGTCTGGTTGCTCGGATTCCTCGGAGCCGTGCGCGAGCGCGTCGTGTATCCCCTCCAGACGCTCTCCAACCTCATCGCGGCCCTGGCCGAGGGCGACTTCTCGCTCCGCGCCCGGCGGGCGTGGAGCGACGACGCGCTCGGGTTGGCGTTCTGGGAAGTGAACCATCTCACCGAGTTGTTGCGCGGGCAGCGCATCGATGCCGTCGAGGCCACCGCGCTCCTGGCGACGGTGATGGAGGAGATCGACGTGGCCGTCCTGGCGTTCGACGGCGAGGAGCAGCTGCGTCTCGTGAACCGCGCCGGCGCCCGGTTGCTCGGCGCGGAAGGGAACACGCTGCTGGGACGGACCGCCTGGAGCCTCGGGCTCCGGGACGCGCTCGAGGGACCGACGCCCCGCATCGTCGACCTGCCGTTCGCCCCCGGTCGGGGCCGATGGGAGCTCAGGCGGTGCACGTTCCGACAGGAGGGACGACCGCACGAGCTCGTCGTGCTGTCGGACCTGAGCCGCACACTTCGCGAGGAGGAACGCCAGGCCTGGCGGCGGCTGGTGCGCGTCTTGAGCCACGAGATCAACAACTCGCTGGCACCGATCCGGTCGCTGAGTCAGAGTCTGCTGGAGCAGCTGCGGCGCGGCGAGCCGCAGGACGACCTCGTGTCAGATCTGGCGCGAGGCCTGGAGACGATCGGCGGCCGCGCCGAGGCCCTCGTACGCTTCATGCGGTCCTACGCGCGGCTGGCGCACCTGCCAGCACCGACGCGACGTCCCGTACCCCTCGACGAGTGGGTCCGTCGCATCGCGAAGCTGGAGACCCGGATGGACGTGGAGATCGTAGGCGGCCCTGCCGTCACCGTCCAGGCCGACGCCGATCAGCTCGATCAGGTGCTCATCAACCTGCTTGGCAACGCGGTGGACGCTGCGTTGGAGACGGGTGGAGCGGTGCGGGTGGGGTGGGGCCGAACGGACAGCCAGGCGGACGTGTGGGTCGAAGACGACGGGCCGGGCCTGGCCGACACAGCCAACTTGTTCGTGCCGTTCTACACGACCAAGACGATGGGCAGCGGGATCGGCCTGGTGTTGAGCCGTCAGATCGCCGAGGGCCACGGCGGGTCGCTCACGCTGGAGAACCGAGCCGGCGCGCGCGGGTGCATCGCGCGGCTGAGACTGCCGGCGTGACGGAAGGCGCGGCGCAGACTCCGAAACCGGCGCGAACGCTGCAACGGCGCTGACTACCCCGCCCCGACCCTTCTCGGACACGGCGGCAGCGCCTCCTCCGCCGCCACGAAGTCGGCGGGAACGCTCTCGAGGCACTCCGCCGGGTCACAGCAGGTGTGGCACACCCGCTTGAGCCCGTGAAAGTCGGTCAGCTTCACGTGGGGCGCGAGGAACCCGTCCAGCGCCGGCTCGTCGCGCAACAGGTCGGTGCTCAGGTACTTCTTGTTGTCGTCGGGGAAGACGGTCACCACCACCGCGTCGTCCGCTAGCCGGTTCTGGACCTCGAGGGCACCGAGGAAGTTGGCTCCCGACGAGATCCCCACACCGAGCCCCAGCTCCGCCGCCAGCTTCTGGGCCATGAGGATCGCGTCCCCGTCGTCCACGCTGATGACCTGATCCAGCACGGTGAGATCCACGATCGGCGGGATGAACTCGTCCGAGATTCCTTGAATCCGGTGCCTGCCCACCTTGCATCCGGTGGAAAGGGTCGGGGAGCTCGCGGGCTCTACCGGGTGCACCTTGAGGTTGGGTTGGTGATGGCGCAGGAACAGTCCCGCCCCCATGATGGTGCCCCCGGTGCCGACCCCCGCCACGAAGGCGTGGGGCCTGATGTTGCGAAACCGGAGCTGCCACCAGATCTCGGGGCCGGTGGTCTGCGCGTGGGCCGCGGAGTTGTCCTCGTTGGAGAACTGACGCGGGAGGAACGCCCGCTCGGCGGACGCGGCCAGCTCCTCGGCCCGGGCGATGCTGCCGAGGAACCCACCCTCTGCCTTGCTCACCAGGTTGACCTTGGCGCCGAGACTACGAATCAGGTTGATCCGCTCTTCGCTCATCCAGTCGGGCATGAAGATGGTCACCGGGTGGCCCATTGCCCGACCGATGGCCGAGATGGCGATGCCCGTGTTGCCGCTGGTGGCCTCCACGATGAGGTCGCCGGGTCGCAGCTCGCCCTTGGCATAGCCTCGCTGCATGATGAACAGGGCCATGCGGTCCTTGATGCTCCCCGTCATGTTGATGTTCTCGGCCTTGGCGTAAAGCGTGCGCTTGCGGCCGCGGAAGGTGAAGTCGATGGCCAGCAGCGGCGTATTCCCTACCAGGCACTTGAGACCGCGGACACGGCGCTCGATGTCGCGTTCCACCGCACGCATTCCCGCCTCCCGTCGTAGCGCGAAGGACCTTCGATGGACTGTAAAGTTACTGCCCCACCGCGACAGCCGCTCGCTGAGGCGGGCCCTGGTAGGCAGCGGTACCGCTCCTTATCCTTCTTCTGCTCCTACATCGAGCTTCAACACCCCGGAATGACAGGGAGGACCTATGGTTCGCAGTGCAATGCTCCTGGCGGCGGTCGGTACACTGTTCGTGTTGCCAGTTCAGGCCCAGGACATGAGTCTCGAGGAGATCCTCGGCAATTACTACGAGGCCTCGGGCGGGCTGGAGACGCTAAAGTCGATCCAGTCGATGACCGTCACCGGCAAGATGACGCTTGGGCACGGCGTGGAGGCGCCGTTCACACGGTACGCCAAGCGGCCCAACATGCTCCGCATGGACATCTCCGTTCAGGGTATGACCGGGGTGCAGGCATACGACGGCGAGACCGCCTGGATGCTCATGCCGTTCATGGGCCAGACCGCCCCCGAGATGATGCCTGCGGACCTTGCCAGCGAGATGGAGCAGGAGGCCGACATGGACGGCCCGATGGTGGATTACCAGGAGAAGGGCCACCAGGTCGAGCTCATGGGCAAGGACGAGGCCGAGGGAGCCGAAGCCTACAAGCTCAAGCTCATGCTCAAGAACGGCGAGGTCACCTACTACTACCTCGACGCCGAGTACTTCCTCGTCATCATGACGGAGTCGAAGCGCACCATCCAGGGGACCGAGGTGGAGTACACGACGGTGCTTTCCGACTACAAAGAGGTCGGTGGTCTGATGATCCCCCACTCGGTCGAGGTCAGGAGCCAGGGCCCCGTGGGTCAAACCATCCTCATCGAGCAGGTCGAGCTCAATCCCGAGATCGACGACGCCAAATTCGCGATGCCGGCAGGAGAAGCTCCTCCGAAGAACTAGGGATGGGTAGGGAAGCCATGCGGAACGGCACCAATCAGACACTCAACCTGGCGGCGGTGCTGGTCACCGCCGCCTTCGCATTTCCTCAAGCGGCAGCGGCGCAGGTCGAGCTGGACGCGGGGGCCTTCGGTGGGCTCGAGGCGCGCTCCATCGGTCCGGCCGTGATGAGCGGACGGATCGCCGCGCTGGACGGGCGGGCCGGGGATCGGGTCACCATCTGGGTCGGGGCCGCGAGCGGCGGCGTGTGGAAGTCGGCCGACGGCGGGGTCACGTTCGAGGCGGTGTTCGACGACTACGTGCAGTCGATCGGCGCCATCGCGATTGATCCCTCCGACGAGAACACGGTGTGGGTGGGTACCGGCGAGACCTGGACCCGCAACAGCGTGTCCATCGGCGACGGGGTATACAAGACCACCGACGGCGGCGACAACTGGGAGCTCGTTGGGCTCGGCGACTCCGAGCGGATCGCCAGGATCGGGGTGAGTCCGAACGACGGCGACGTCGTCTTCGTCTGTGCCACTGGCCACCTGTGGGACAGCAACGAGGAGCGGGGGGTCTACAAGACGACCGACGGTGGGGAGACGTGGACCCGAGTGCTGTACGTGGACGAGAACACCGGTTGCGCGGACCTGGCCATGGATCCACAGGATCCCGCCATCCTCTACGCCGCCATGTGGCAGTTCCGGCGCGCCCCGGACTTCTTCACCTCCGGCGGCCCGGGCAGCGGGCTCTACAAGAGCGGCGACGGGGGCGAGACCTGGAAGGAGCTCACCAACGGACTGCCGGCCGGGGATAAGGGACGGATCGCCGTGGCCATCGCGCCGTCGCGGCCCAACGTGCTGTACGCCACCGTGGAGGCGGAGCGCACGGCCATGTACCGCTCCGACGATACCGGCGAGCACTGGCGCGAGGTCAACGCGTCGAACAGCGTGCGGCAACGGCCGTTCTACTTCTCGCTGGTGGTGGTCGATCCCCAGGACTTCAACCGAGTGTACAAGCCCGGGTTGTTCCTCGCCGTATCGGATGATGGCGGGACGTCGTTCAAGCCCGGCGGCGGCAGCTACCATGGCGATCTCCACGCCCTGTGGATCAATCCGACCAGCCCGCATCATCTGGTTCTCGGTACGGACGGCGGGGTGTACATCTCGTTCGACCGCGGCGGCAACTGGCGCCACGTGAAGGCGCTGCCCGTGTCGCAGTTCTACGAGGTGGCGTACGACATGGAGATCCCGTACAACGTGTACGGCGGCCTCCAGGACAACGGCTCCTGGATGGGGCCGTCGCGCAGCGTGGCCGGGATCCAGAACCGGGACTGGCGCAACATCGGGTTCGGCGATGGGTTCCACGCCGCCCCGGATCCGAGCGATCGGGACATCGTCTACGTCGAATACCAGGGCGGGATGTTCATGCGCTACCGCAGGTCGACCGGAGAGCTCAAGGACATCAAGCCGTACCCGCAGGCCGGGGATCCCGACTTCCGCTTCAACTGGAACGCGCCCCTCCATGTCGGCCCCAGCGGCGCGATCTACGTGGGCAGCCAGTTCCTGTTCCGCTCCACGAACCAGGGTGAGTCGTGGGACCGGCTTTCACCGGACCTCACCACGAACGACCCGGCCAGGCAGCGGCAGCGGCAGTCGGGCGGGCTGACCGTGGACAACACCACGGCCGAGAACAACACCACCATCTACACGATCGCGGAGTCACCCCTGAACGCGCAGGTGATCTGGGTCGGCACCGACGACGGAAACGTCCAGGTCACGCGGGACGGCGGCCAGTCGTGGACCAACGTGCTCGGCAACATGCCCGGCGCCCCCAGGGGCAGCTGGGTGTCGCACGTGGAGGCCGGCGTTCACGAGGAGGCCACGGCGTTCGTCACGTTCGACGGGCACCGCAGCGGTGACATGCGGACCTACGTGTACCGTACCACCGATCTCGGCCAGACGTGGGAGTCGCTGGTCACCGATGACATGGAGGGCCATGCCCTCGTGGTGCGGCAGGACCTCGTGAACCCCGGGCTACTGTTCGTGGGCACGGAGTTGGGGCTCTACCTCACGCTGGACGGTGGCGCGAGCTGGGCCCGCTTCGAGGGTGGGATTCCGAAGAAGGCTCCGGTGCACGATCTGCGGATCCACCCGCGGGAGCACGACCTCATCATTGCCACGCACGGGCGCGGCATCTACATCCTCGACGACATCACCCCGATCCGACACCTGACCCAGGCGGCGCTGGACAGTGCCGTGGTGTTGCTGCCGTCGCGCCCGGCGGAGCTGACCATCCTCGCCGCCGTGCAGGACTTCCCGGGCGACGACGAGTTCGTGGGTCGGAACCCCGGCGACGCGGCGAACATCGTCTACTATCTCAAGCGCCGCCACATGTTTGGCGACCTCATGGTCGAGGTCTACGATGCCGAGGGGACGCTGATCAACTCGGCGCCGGGTGGCAAGCGACGCGGCCTGAACCGCGTGCCCTTCCCCACCCGTCTGAAGCCGCCCAAGGTCCCCCCGGCCAGCTCCCTGGTGCAGTCGCCGGGGTCGTTCGTGGGACCGCGGCTGCCGGAGGGGACCTACACGGTACGCCTGATCAAGGGCAACGACACCTATGAGAGTATGGTGGAGCTCGTGCCCGACCCGCGCTCCACGGCGACGCCGGAAGACCGCGCGGCGCAGTACCGCACGGCGCTCCGGCTCTATGACATGGTGGGCCGTCTCGGGTACGTGGTGGGCGCCCTCGTCGACCTGAGGGACCAAGCGCGCGAGCGCGCCGCCGCCCTGGGCCGCGGGCGCACCGTCGACCGGTTGAACCAGTACGCGGACGGGCTCGAGGCGTTCCGCGAGGGGCTCGTCTCCACGTCGGAGGCGGGGTTCTGGGCGGGCGAGAAATTCCTGCGCGAGAAGCTCGTAGACCTGTACGGCTCGGTAAACGCGTACGAGGGTCGGCCTACCACCTCGCAGCTCGAGCGGGTGGAGGTGCTGGAGTCCCAGCTGGCACAGGCCGAGGAGCGGTTCACCAGCCTCACCGGGCGCGACCTCGAGAACCTGAATCGGCAGCTCGAGCGGAGCCGGCAGGAGCTGCTGACACTGCTGACGAAGGAGGAGTGGGAGCGTCAGTAGGATAGACGGTAGCTGCGGTAGCGACGGGCACGCCGGTCTCGACCCGACGCTACCGCGGTCACCGTCGCTGCCATCGCCAGTGTCGCTGCTGACTCTGGCCGCCACCCGCCCCGCACGTATTCTTCACGTGACGACCTGAGGGGATGACGGGGGACCACATGGCACAGACCACGGATGTCGTGATCATCGGCGCCGGGATCATGGGGTGCGCCACGGCCTACCATCTGGCGCAACGGGGAGTGAAGGTGACCGTCCTGGAGAAGGACACCGTGGGCGCCGGCGGCACGGGACGCTCCTCCGCCATCATCCGGCAGCACTACTCCAACGAGCTCACGGCCCGCATGGCACTGCACTCACTGCGGGTGTTTCAGCAGTGGGACGAGCGCGTGGGTGGCGAGGTCGGGTTCGAGCAGACCGGGTGGGTCGCGTTGGCCGACGCCCGCAACAAGGCAGGGCTCGAGGCCAATGTGAAGCTGCAGCAGGGCTTCGGGATCAACACGTCGCTCATCGGAGCCGAGGAGCTGCGCGAACTGGTGCCGGGACTGGGGGTCGCGGACGTGGGCGCCGTCGCGCACGAGCCGGAGAGCGGCTATGCCGATCCGCACCTGACGGTGAACGGCTACGCCGACGCGGCCAAGCGGCACGGCGCCAAGGTAGTGGTCGACTGCATGGTGACCGGCATCCGGATGGAGGGCGACCAGGTAGTCGGCGTGGACACCACCAAGGGACGGTTCGATGCTCCGGTGGTGGTGAACTGCGCCGGGCCGTGGGGTGCCCGAGTGGCGGTGCTGGCCGGCCTCGACGTCCCCATCGACTCCTGCCGGGTCCAGGTGGCGGTGTTCCGGCGGCCGCCGCGCTTCGTGACGCATCCCGTGGTAATGGACCTGATCAACGGGGTGTACCTGCGGGCCGAGACCGGGAACCTCACCCTGGTTGGATCCATCGATCCCGGCGAGGCCGCCGCGGTGGTCGATCCCGACGACTACGCCGAGCACTCGGACGCGGAGTTCGAGGCGCAGATGGGCGAGCAGTTCGTCCGCCGCTACCCGCCCATGGACCTGAGCGAGAGCATGGGCGGTTACGCCTCGCTGTACGCCATCACGCCCGACTGGCATCCCATCATCGACGAGGTGCCGGCGGGGAGTGGATGCTACCTCTGCTCCGGCTTCAGCGGACACGGCTACAAGCTGGGTCCGGCGGTGGGACTGATGACGGCCGATCTCATCACCAAGGTGAGCGACCCCGAGTTTCCGGCGGACCTCTTCCGCGCGAGCCGGTACGAGGAGAACGCTCCGGTCCGCGGCCAGTACGAGTACAGCATCGCAGGGTGAGCAGGCAGTGGGGAGGATGGTGATGGTGGCTGATCCTCATGTTGTAGTGGTCGGCGGCGGGGTGATCGGCGTCTGCTGTGCCTACTTCCTCGCCAGGCGCGGCGCGCGGGTCACCGTGCTGGAGCGCGACGAGATCGGGAGCGGTGCCTCCTTCGGAAACGCCGGCTTGGTCGCCCCGGGGCACGGGCCGATCAACAAGCCGGGCCGCGTGAAGCAGGCGCTCAAGTCGCTGCGCGACGAGACCAGCCCGCTGTACATCGCTCCGCGCTGGGATCCCGAGCTGGCTCGCTGGTTGTGGACGTTCCGCCGGTTCTGTAGCGCCGCGCATCAGGAGCACGCCCTTGCGGCGCTCGCGCCGCTGAGCCACGAGACCAGTGGGCTCTTCCGGGAGCTCGTCCGGGGTGAGGCGATCGCCTGCGGCTACCGGCCGGAGGGATACTACGAGGTCTTCCTCACCGAGCGGGCGCTTGAGGGGGCCAAAGCGGAAGCTACCCTCGTCAGCCAATACGGGTTCGGCGCCGAACCGCTCGGGGGCGACGCGCTGCGGGAGCGGGAGCCTGCGCTCAACGAGTGCGTCGTCGGGGGCGTCTTCCTGTCCGACGGTGCCAGCGTCAATCCGCACCGGTTCGTGACCGAGCTCACCGAACGCGCCGGCCGGTACGGAGCCGCGGTCCGCACCGGCGAAGAGGTATCGGCGGTCGCGACGCGGGGCGGCGCGGTGACCGGCGTCGAGACCGCCGGCGGCGAGACGATTCCCGCAGATGTGGTGGTCCTCGCCACCGGGGCCTACAGCATCGAGCTGGCGCGACGCCTGGGCTGCCGCTATCCGCTGCAGGCTGCCAAGGGCTACCACCGTGACCGCACGCCGAGCGAAGGCGTGACCCCCGCGCTCCGCACCACCTGCATGCTGGGGGAGAGATCGGTGTTTTGCACGCCCATGGACGGCTTCGTGCGCTTCGCCGGGACACTGGAGTTCTCGGGGGCCAACCACGAGCTGCGGCGGTCCCGCCTGGAGCAGCTCACCGCGTCGGCACGGCAGTACCTCAAGGGGGTGGGAGATGCGGAGGCGCGATCCGAGTGGTGCGGGCTCAGACCCTGTATCGCGGACGGTCTGCCGGCGGTGGGGCCGGTGCCCGGCTACCGCAATGCCTTCGTCGCCACCGGCCACGCCATGCTGGGGCTCACGCTCGGTCCAGTGACGGGCAAGCTGATCAGCGAGTACGTGCTCGACGGGGCGCCGTCGCTCGACCTCTCGGCGTTTCGGGTGGACCGGTTCGGCAAATGAGGCTCGTTAGCACCGGAGGCGCAGCTCCCCTCGTCGATCTCCGCACTGCGCTGTTCGAGGGGCTAGCCCCGGACGGCGGGCTGTATTTGCCGGCCCGGCTCGAGCCCCTCGACGAGCGAACGGTGCGGGGCCTGCGGGGCGGACAGCTGGGGGAGACCGCGCTCACGGTCGCGCGGCAACTATGGGGGGAAGAGACCGAGGGCGCGCACCTGGCGGAGGTTATCGCCGCGGCGCTGAACTTCCCCATCCCCCTGGTACGGCTCGACGAGCGCACGTTCGTGCTCGAGCTGTTCCACGGTCCCACGTGCGCGTTCAAGGACGTGGGGGCGCGCTTCATGGCGCGACTCATGGCGGGCTACCACCGCGCCGGCGAGGGGGCGCTCACCGTGCTCGTGGCCACCTCCGGCGACACGGGCGGTGCGGTGGCCGACGCCTTCTCGGGGCTGCCGCACAGCCGTGTCGTGGTGCTCTATCCCGAGGGGCAGGTCAGCCCGCTTCAGGAGCGCCAGTTCACCACGCTGCGGGGGAACGTCCAGGCGCTGGCAGTCGCGGGCACGTTCGATGACTGCCAGCGGCTCGCCAAGGAGGCGTTGGCCGCCGGGGAGTTGCGGCGACGCCTGCACCTCACGTCCGCCAACTCGATCAACATCGGACGGTTGCTGCCGCAGATCTTCTACTACTTCCACGCCTGGAACCAGCTGCCGCAGGGCAGCGACGACGTGGTGGTGTGCACTCCCTCGGGCAACTTCGGCAACCTCACGGCCGGTCTCATGGCCAAGCGGCTCGGGCTTCCCGTGGCCGGCTTCGTAGCGGCGACCAACCGCAATGACGTCGTGCCCGAGTATCTCACGACTGGTGCCTTCCGGCCGCGCCCCTCGGTGCGCACGATCTCGAGCGCCATGGATGTGGGGAATCCCAGCAACTTCGCCCGCATGTCGGCGCTGTACGGCCACGACCTAGGCGCCATGAGAGGCGACGTCACGGGGTCGCCGCATACCGATGAGGCCACCCGCCAAGCCATCGCACACGTGTTCGAGACGCACGGCTACGTGCTCGACCCCCATTCCGCGGTGGGATACCTGGCCTCGCGGGCGGTGTTGCAGGAACGACCCGATGCCCGGACCATCATTCTGGCGACTGCCCACCCGGCCAAGTTTGCCGAGGTCGTGGAGGCGGTCATTGGCAGGCCGGTGCCCGTGACCGGCAGGCTCGCAGCGCTGCGGGACCGGGAGCGAAACTTCACTTCTATCGGGCCGACGCTGGTCGAGCTGGAACGGGTGTTGTTGACCGAGGTCACGCAGTGAGAGCGTGAGAACGTGAGATATCCAAAGAAGGGTGAGGGCATGAGAAGCATGCGTCGTCTGCTGATTGCCGCGACGTGCGGTCTGGTGCTGGCTGTGCCGGCAGCGCTGCGCGCGCAGGAGGATGCCCGAACACTGCTCCATGCGCTGTTCGACGAGGCGTGGGCATTCGAGCTCGAGGAGAACCCGCTGTTCGCCACGTCGGTCGGCGAGCACCGCTACAATGACCGGTTGCCGTCGGTGGCGGCCGAAGACCAGGCGCGCCGAGCGGCGGCGCGGCGGGCGTTCCTGGAGCGACTGAGGGCCATCGACCGATCGGTCCTGGATGTCGTCGACCGGGTCAGCTACGACATGTTCGCGCGGCAGCTCGAAGACGACCTCACCGAGTTCGAGTTCCGCGCCTACGAGATCCCGCTCACGGTGGACGCCGGCTTCCACATCGCCTTTGCAGGACTCCCGCGGCGAGTCCCGCTTGTCACTGTACGGGACTTCGAGAACTACGTTGCGCGGCTCCGCGCCTTTCCAGGCTACGTGAGCCAGCACATCGAGGCCATGCGCGCGGGGCTGGCCCGAGGCTTCTCGCTGCCGCGTGTGGTGCTCGACGGCTACGAGGTCACGATCGCGTCGCATGTGGTGGACGATCCCACGGGTAGCGTGTTCTACGTGCCGTTCGCGTCGTTCCCGCCGTCGGTGCCAGTCAGTGAGCACGCCCGGCTGGAGGAGGAGGGGCGGGCAGCGATCGTCGAGGCGGTCGTGCCGGGCTACCGGGCGTTTCTCGAGTTCATGACCCGTGAGTACATCCCCAACACGAGGACTACCTTGGGCGCTTCTGAGCTGCCGAACGGGGAGGCGTACTATGCCTACCTCGTGCGCCACTTCACCACGCTCGACATCACACCGGAAGAGGTGCACGAGGTCGGGCGGCGGGAGGTGCAGCGCATCAGGCAGGAGATGGAGGCCATCATCGAGGACGTGGAGTTCGAGGGCAGCTTCGCCGACTTCCTCGAGTTCCTCCGTACCGATCCCCAGTTCTACGTGGAGACCCCGGAGGCGCTCCTCAGGGAAGCCTCATTCATCGCCAAGCGGATGGACGGGAAGCTCCCCTCGCTGTTCAAGACGCTCCCGCGGCTGCCCTACGGCGTCGCTCCCGTGCCGGACCACCTGGCGCCCAAGTACACGGGTGGGCGCTACGTGCCGCCGTCGGTGGGGACCACGGAGCCGGGATACTACTGGGTGAACACCTACGATCTGCCGAGTCGGCCGCTGTACACGCTGCCGGCTCTGACGCTGCACGAGGCGGTTCCCGGACATCACCTGCAGGGCGCGTTGACGCGCGAGCTGGAGGGGCTGCCTTCCTTCCGGCGGGCCACCTACATCAACGCCTTCGGCGAGGGATGGGGCCTCTACTCAGAGTGGCTGGGGATCGAGGCGGGCATCTACACCGACGCGTACAGCAACTTCGGCCGCCTGACTTACGAGATGTGGCGGGCGTGCAGGCTGGTGGTGGACACCGGGATCCACGCTATGGGCTGGTCCCGGGAGCAGGTAATGGAGTACCTCCGCGCCAACACCGCCCTGTCGCTGCACGAGGTCCGCACCGAGACCGACCGCTACATCTCCTGGCCTGCTCAGGCGCTGTCCTACAAGATCGGGGAGCTCAAGATACGCGAGTTGCGACGGCGGGCGGAGGAGGCCTTGGGTGAGCGGTTCGACGTGCGGCAATTCCACGACGTGATCCTCGGCAATGGGACCGTGCCGCTCACGGTACTGGAGGACCAGGTGGCAGCGTACATCGAGGCCGAGCTGGCCGGCGGAAGCGGGCGGTAGGCGCTACTTGTTCTCGTCCAGGGGGTCGTAGTCGAACTTCTGTCCGCCGACGGACGCCTCGTACATCAAGCCGCCCTTGGCGATCGTGACGATCGCTACGCCCTTGTTGTACGCGATGTCACCCGACGCACCAGCCGTCAGCGCGACGGCGGACGCCTGGGCAGCGAGCTCGAAGTTGCCGCGCTTGAAGTCGTCGAGCGCGGTTTCATCCTTGAAGAAGATGACTTCGCGGTAGGCCTGACCGCCCAGCTGGAATCCGATAGTCACCTGCGTCAGCGTCGACTTCCCGACGACCTCCCCCTGCTCGTAGACCCACCCCGAGCCCCGGGCGCCGCCAATGCCGATGGCACCCTTGCCCACGGACGGGAAGATTGCGTACCCATAGGCGTTCTCGAACCACCACTGAATCCCGGCATCGACTTTCACGAAGTCGGCGATCGCCTCCTCGACGTTCTTCTGGGCGTGAAGACCGTCGGGTGTCATCAGGGCGATCAAAGCAGGCAGCATCGCGGCCAAGGCAGTAAGACGCATGGAGGGCTTGCTCCCGCGTGTTGAGGCCGGGAAGTTATCATCTGGCCCGGCCTGGCGACAGGCCGTTTTCCGGGGACCCACGATGGAACGAGGGAGCTGACGAGTGATCGAGTTGGCGGATCTGGCAGCGGCATTCCGTGAGCGCTACGGCGAGTCGCCGACCCACGTGGTACGCGCGCCCGGGCGCGTGAACCTCATTGGGGAGCACATCGACTACAACGGTCTCTCGGTGCTTCCGATGGCGATCCAACGCTGGGTGACCCTGCTGTTCCGGCCCCGCGACGGCGCCATCGTCCGGGTCGCCAACACGGACAAGGAGTATCCGACCCGGGCCTTCGCGCTGAGTGAGGCGATCGAGCCATACCCGGAGGGTGACTGGGGCAATTACCTCAAAGCGGCCGGTCAGGGGTTGGTGCAGCGATTCGGGAACCTGAGCGGCTACGACGCCGTGATGACGTCCAGCATTCCCGCCGCGGCGGGTCTCAGCTCCTCTTCGGCACTCACCGTGGCGAGCGCCCTGCCGCTGGCCCAGGTGAACCAACTCCAGGTGGATCGGGTCGAGCTCGCCGAGCTGCTGGCCCACGCGGAGCGCTACGTGGGGATACAGAGTGGCGGGATGGACCAGGCCGTGTGTCTCGGCGGCACGCGGGGCGCCGCGTTGCGCGTGGACTTCGCCCCCCTGCAACTCACCACCATCCCGGTCCCCGACAGTATCACATTCGTGGTCGCCTCGAGCATGCTGCCGGCGGAGAAATCCGGCGCGGCCGGGGAGATCTACAACCGGCGCACCCGCGAGTGCCGCGAGGCGCTCCAGGCCGTGCTGCGCCATCTCGGTGCCGCGCGCCGGGTCGACTCGTACCGCGGGCTGCTGGACCGGGTGGACACGGCGGAGCTGCTCGACGCCGGTGAGGCGGCGCTCGAAGGGGACCTGCGTCGCCGCTTCCGCCACGTCGTGAGCGAGGCGCGGCGCGTTCACCTGGCCGAGGCCGCGCTCGCGGCCGGCGAGTTGGCCGAGCTGGGATGGCTGCTGAACGAGTCGCACGCCAGCCTCCGGGACGACTACCAGGTGAGCTGCGCAGAGCTCGACGAGCTCACGGAGCTGGCTGGGGCGGGAGGCGCCGCCGGCGCGAGGCTCACGGGTGCGGGGCTCGGGGGTTGTATCGTGGCGGTGTGTGCCGCAGACCGTGCGTCGCAGGTGGTCGAGCGCCTGTCAGAGGACTTCTACCGGTCGCGCAACTCGGGCTCGGACCTGAACGAGCACCTGTTCATCGCCGAGGCCTCCGGCGGCGCCTCCGTCGAGCCGTTGTAGCAGGTCGAAACCCGCCGCACGGAGCCCCGTAGGGACCTGTGCGGCGACACGAGAGGAGACTCAGGAATCCATGACGAACGAGGTCGCGATCCTGATCCTGATCCTGGTCGGCATGCTGGGCGGCTTCTCGCTCGGCGGGCTGAGCATTGTTCTCAAAGCACGGGGACGCCGGCGCGGTGAGGTGGACCGGCAGGAGTTCGAGCGGCTAAGCGACACGGTGGAGAGCCTGCACGACCAGGTGTATCAGGTGCGGGAGTCGCTGGCGGACCTGCACGAGCGCGTGGACTTCGCCGAGCGGCTGCTGACGAAGGGCGGGGGGGAGGGCGGGGCGCACGGCTAGCGCCAGCCCCTCGGGCTACACGAGACCGACCTTCGGCAAGACGCGGAAGATCCCCACGCCAGCCGCGCCGGCAACACCGAGATACACGATGCCCGCGAGCACGTTGCCGTAGAGCAGGAGTCCCGTCCCGAACAGCGCGCCGTAGACCGCCACACACCCCAACACCCACCCCAGCATGGAAGCGCTCACGCTGCCGGCCACCGGCTGCGTTGCGACGGCGGCCCGCCAGCCGCGGCCGAACGGGCGAACCTTGTCGTAGAACGCCTGCAGCGTCTCTGAGTCGTCCGGCGGCGTGAGCAGCGTGACCGCGAGCCAGCCCACCGTCGTGATCGCGACGCCCACGACCAGCATGAGGGAGGGGTGCAGCGGGGCGAACCCCAGCGCCTCGTGCGCGAACTGGAAGTAGATCGCCACCGTGAACGAGATGACCATCCCGGACAGCTCGCTCCACGCGTTCACGCGCCACCAGTACCAGCGCAGCAAGAAGATGAGCCCGGTGCCCGCCCCGACCTGCAGCAGGATCTGGAAGGCCTGCATGGCGTTCTCGAGCCAGAGCGCCACGATCGCCGACAGCACGATGAGCGCCACCGTCGAGAGCCGCCCCACCCGCACGTAGTGATGCTCGTCGCGGCCGGGCGCCATGAAGCGGCGGTAGACGTCGTCCACCACGTAAGAGGCTCCCCAGTTGAGGTGCGTGCTGATGGTGGACATGTACGCGGCGGCGAGCGAGGCCACCACGAGGCCGAGGAGCCCGTGCGGCAGGAACACCAGCATGGCGGGATAGGCCAGGTCGTGCCGCACGATCGACGGATCGAGGTCGGGGAATCGCACCAGGATCGCGTCGAGGCTCGGGTAGACCGCCAGCGAGGCGAGTGCCACGATGATCCACGGCCACGGTCGCAACGCGTAGTGGGCGACATTGAACCACAGGGTCGAGAGCATCGACTGATTCTCGTCCCGCGCGGCGAGCATGCGCTGAGCGACATAGCCGCCCCCGCCCGGCTCCGCGCCGGGATACCAGGTACTCCACCATTGCACCGCCACCGGGACGACGAAGATGGGCAGCGCCGTGCGCCAGTCGGTGAAGTCCGGGAGCAGCGAGAGCTTGTCGGCCAGGGCGGGGTTGGCAATCAGGCCGGTGAGCCCCCCAACTTCCGGCTGCTGCAGGGCGTAGAACGCCGCCGCCAGCGAGCCGATCATCGCGATGGTGAAGAGCAGCAGGTCGGTCACCACGACGCCCCACAGCCCCGCCGTGGCGGAGTAGAGCACAGTTACGGCCCCGGCTACGACCACGGTTGTGTACTTGTCGACGCCCAGCAGCACGCCGGCGATCTTGATGGCCGCGAGCGAGACCGTGGCCATGATCATCACGTTGAAGAACACGCCGAGGTAGACGGCGCGGAATCCGCGCAGGAAAGCGGCAGGTCTGCCCGAGTAGCGCAGCTCGTAGAACCCCATGTCCGTGAACACACCGGAGCGGCGCCACAGCTTGGCATAGAAGAACACCGTGCACATGCCGGTGATCATGAACGCCCACCACAGCCAGTTCTGGGCCACCCCGCCGTTGCGCACGAGGTCCGTCACCAGGTTGGGCGTGTCGGTGGAGAACGTGGTGGCGACCATGGAGGTACCCAGGAGCCACCACGGCAGCTTGCGGCCGGATAGGAAGAACTCGGTCGTGCCGGTCCCGGCGCGCCGGGCGAACAGCAGCCCAACGGCGAGCGCGACGACGCCGTAGAGCGAGACGACCAACCAATCGAGGTTCGTGAGCTGCATCGGCTAGTGCGTGCCTCGGTGTGTGTGGAACCAGGCCGACAGATCAGCGGGATAGCGGCCCCGCGACACGAGGCCTGCGAGCTCGGCCGCGACCCGCTCCCGGTCGGCCGGGAACGTCATGCCGAACCAGGCGTCGCGTGACTCGAGCACCTGAACGGTGATGGTGCCCTGCGCCAGCTCGGAGCTAACCACGCCGGCCAGGAGGAACTCCGCCTCGGGATCCATGCCCCACGTCTCCTGAAAGCGCGCGAAGTGCTGTTCCACCAGCGGGAACGCTGCGGGCGTGCATCCCCACAGGTTCATCGAGGCGATCTCGTCGCCCGTCAGGGGATGCGCCTCCCCTGCCGCTGTCACTCCGGTTATGCCGGTCGCGCCACGGCGGATGTGCCGCACCTCGGTGACGGACTCCAGGCGCCCCTCGGCGTCACACACGCACACCCCGCGGGACACGCCGCCGGCGTCGGAGAGAGTGTCGCCCACACGAAACCCCACCAGCGCGAAGCCGCGATCGGTGGCGTCCAGGCCGCGCAGGTAGTCGCCCAACGCCGCTAACGACCCGGCACCGTAGAAATCATCTGCGTTCATCACGGCGAACGGACGGTCGACCTGCCCCGCGGCCGCCATGACCGCGTGTCCGGTGCCCCACGGCTTGGTGCGGCCCGCAGGCAGGTACTCCAGATTCTGGAAGGCGTAGCGCAACGACACGCCGCCGCCCAGGACCCGCTCGACGTGCTCCCGGAACGATGCCTCCTGATCGCGCCGGATCACGAGTACCACGTCCGAGAAGCCGGCGCGCAGCGCGTCACAGACCCCGTAGTCCAACAGCGCCTCGCCGCTCGGGCCGACGGGCTCGAGCTGCTTCGCGCCGCCGTAGCGGGTGGAGAGGCCGGCGGCGAGGATGACGAGGGTCGGGCCGATGGCGTTCCTCCCGGCGTCTCGGTGGCTGTGAAGATCGCGCCAAGATATTGTTTTGCAATGTGTTACGCCAGGAGCACATGTCAGGGCCCTCGGCGTGGGGAGCGGCATGCAACGGTCCGCGTGGTTCAGGAGTCTAACCAGGTAGAAACGCAGGAACGCGTGGGAGCGTTGAGATGACCGCAGTAAACCTTGCATTCGATGCCGTGTTCGTGTCTGGCAAGTGCCCCGCCGCTACCGGGGTGAGGCGGCGTGTGCGCACGCAGCTGGCGCCGGCGGGCAAGGACTACTGCCTGTTGGACGAGCGAGGAAGACGGCTGGGCACCATTCCTACGGCGCTCGTCAGGCCGACCTTGGGCCGCAACGCTCCCACGCTCCTGCTGAAGCGTGATTGGGGGCGGTAACCTCCAGCTAGTGGGATTCCTCCTGGGGTAGTGCAGCGCGCCGGCCGAATGGCCGGCGCGTTCTGTTGTGAGGCCGTTGCCGGACCCCGGCTGACGCGTAGCGGCCGACGCGGCGGTGGCGCTGGAGAGACGGGGCGGCCCGGACTTGCCCCCCTCGTTACAATAGAGGCAAGGATCCATGCCCCTCCTTCACCTGTACCGCGCTCCAGGGCTCTCACCCGCGCGCAAGAACGCGCTCCTGTTGACTGCCCGGCAGCGGATCTCCCACGACATCAAGGACATCGATACCGAGTTCTGCTTCAACATCGAGGCGGACGGCAGGCTCGCAGCATCTGAGCTGGAGGCGCTGACGTGGCTCTTGCGGGAGACGTTCGAGCCGGAGGGCCTGGGGCCGGAGAGCATGCTGGACGGTGCCGGCGACGTTCTGGAGGTCGGCCCACGGATGAACTTCACGACCGCGTGGTCCACCAACGCGGTGTCCGTGTGCCACGCCTGCGGGCTCACCAGGGTGCGGCGTATCGAGCGGTCGCGGCGCTACCTGCTGCGGGCCAGCACTGCTCTCACCGAGCCGGCCCGGGCGGCGTTCCTGGGGCTGGTGCACGACCGGATGACCGAGACTCCCTATCCGGAGCCGCTGCAGAGCTTCGAGACGGGACTCACGCCGGAGCCCGTGTCGGAGATCCCGGTCCTGGAGGAGGGTAGGGCGGCCCTGGAGCGGGCTAACCGCGAGATGGGCCTGGCGTTCGACGAGTGGGACCTGGACTACTACACCGACCTGTTCGTGCAGCGAGTCGGCCGCAATCCGACCAACGTCGAGTGCTTCGACATCGCCCAGTCCAACAGCGAGCACTCGCGCCACTGGTTCTTCAAGGGCCGGCTGGTGGTCGAGGGTAGGGAGGTTCCCAAACACCTCATCGCGCTGATCAAGGACCCGCTGGAGGCGAACCCCAACAACAGCACGATTGCATTCAGGGACAACTCGAGCGCGATCAAGGGCTACGCGATCCGCACCATCGTACCGGCGCGGCCCGGCGAGCCCTCGCCGTTCGTCCTCTCGGATGGGGACTACAACGTCATTTTCACCGCCGAAACCCACAACTTCCCATCGGGTGTGGCGCCGTTCCCCGGTGCGGAGACCGGCACCGGCGGGCGCATCCGCGACGTGCACGCCACGGGCAGGGGGGCGCTGGTCGTGGCGGGGACGGCCGCCTACTGCGTCGGCAACCTCGGGATCCCGGGCTATGAGCTCCCCTGGGAGGACTGCGGCTTCGCCTACCCCGGCAACCTCGCCTCTCCGCTGGAGATCGAGATCGAGGCATCGAACGGTGCCTCCGACTACGGCAACAAGTTCGGTGAGCCGGTGATCGCGGGATACACGCGCTCCTTTGGGATGCGACTCCCCAGCGGCGAGCGCCGCGAGTGGCTCAAGCCCATCATGTTCTCGGGCGGCATCGGCCAGATGGACGCCCGGCACACCGAGAAGGGTGGGCCGGAGCCGGATATGCTGGTTGTCAAGCTGGGCGGCCCGGCCTACCGCATCGGGATGGGTGGAGGCGCGGCCTCCAGCATGGTGCAGGGCGAGAACGTGGAGGAGCTCGATTTCAACGCGGTACAGCGCGGCGACGCCGAGATGGAGCAGAAGGTGAACCGCGTCATCCGCGCGTGCATCGAGCTGGGCGAGCGCAACCCCATCGTCTCGATCCACGACCAGGGCGCCGGCGGGAACTGCAACGTGCTGAAGGAGATCGTGGACCCGGCGGGGGCGCAGATCGAGATCCGCGAGGTTCCCCTCGGTGATGCGACGCTCTCGGTGGTGGAGATCTGGGGGGCGGAGTATCAGGAGAACAACGCACTGCTGCTCAAGACCGAGCACGCTGCTCAATTCAGCGCGCTGTGCGAGCGCGAGAAGGTCACGTTCGCCTACGTCGGCCGGATCACCGGGGACGGCCGAATCGTGGTGCACGACTCGGCGGACGACTCCACGCCCGTGGACCTCGAGCTCGAGGCCGTGTTGGGTGACATGCCGCAGAAGACGTTCGAGCTGGAGCGCGTTCCGCCGAAGCTCGAGCCACTCGATCTCCCCGACGGTCTCACCGTGCGCGGTGCGCTCGACCGGGTGCTGCGTCTCCTCTCGGTCGGCTCCAAGCGGTTCCTCACGACCAAGGTGGATCGCAGCGTCACGGGCCTGATCGCCCAGCAGCAGTGCACCGGCCCGCTGCAGCTCACGGTGTCCGACGTGGCGGTGATCGCGCAGAGCCACTTCGGCACGACCGGTGCGGCCACCGCAATAGGGGAGCAGCCGATCAAGGGGCTCGTCGACGACGCTGCCATGGCCCGCATGTGCGTGGGCGAAGCGCTCACCAACCTGGTGTGGGCGCGGGTGAGCGCCCTGGAAGACGTGAAGTGCTCGGGCAACTGGATGTGGGCGGCAAAGCTCCCGGGAGAGGGTGCGGCCCTGTACGATGCCGCCGCCGCGTTGCGGGAGATTCTCATCCAGCTCGGTGTTGCGATCGACGGCGGCAAGGACTCGATCTCCATGGCGGCCCACGCCCCCGACGGGAGGGGCGGCGACGAGACCGTGAAGGCGCCCGGCTCGTTGGTCGTGTCGGCCTACGTCACGTGCCCCGACATCACGCAGACCGTCACACCCGACCTCAAGCTCCCCGGCGCGGGCAAGCTGCTGTACGTGGACCTGGGCGGCGGGAGGCACCGCCTCGGTGGCTCGGCGCTGGCGCAGGTATACGGCCAGATCGGCGACGCGTCACCCGACGTGGAGGATGCAGCGCTCCTCAAGCGGGCGTTCAATGCCGTGCAGGGGCTCATCGTCGAGGGCGTGATCAGCGCGGGGCACGACCGCAGCGACGGGGGGCTCATCACCACGCTCCTGGAGATGGCTTTTGCCGGCAACTGCGGGGTGGACGTGGAGCTTGGCGGGGATGGTGTGGATCCCCTCGCGCTGCTGTTCTGCGAGGAGTTGGGCCTGGTGCTGGAGGTGAGCCCCGAGCACGAGGCGCGCGCGCTCGAAGCCTTCCGTCGGGCCGAGGTTCCGTGCCTCAGCGTCGGTGCCACGCTCGCCGACCCGGCGGTGCGCGTCCGGGTGGGTGGGCAGGAGGTGCTCGCTGGCGACGTGCGCGATCTGCGAGACCTGTGGGAGGAGACGAGCTTCCAGCTCGATCGGCTGCAGGCCAACCCCGACAAGGTGGAGCAGGAACGCTCCGGGCTGCGCCACCGCACCGGCCCCAAGTTCGCGGTACCGTTCGATCCGGCACCCACCGCGCCCGCCATACTGGAGTCCCGGACGAAGCACCGCGTGGCGATCCTCCGCGAGGAGGGGAGCAATGGGGACCGGGAGATGACCTCGGCGTTCTTCGCCGCGGGTTTCGAGCCGTGGGACGTAGTGATGTCGGACCTGTTGAGCGGGCGGATCGATCTGGAGGGCTTCCGGGGACTGGTCGCGGTCGGTGGCTTCAGCTACGCCGACGTGCTGGACTCGGCCAAGGGGTGGGCCGGGGTGATCCGGTTCAACGAGGGGCTGCGCAGGCAGTTCGAGCGGTTCCGCGACCGGCCCGACAGCTTCAGCCTCGGCGTTTGCAACGGGTGCCAGCTCCT
>CAYGBV010000061.1:0-93324 GCA_964348295.1 uncultured Gemmatimonadaceae bacterium | reverse complement strand
ACCCCGGGGTGATCGGGCTGGTGGCGTCGCGGGTGGTAGAGCGGTACGCGCGGCCGGCCATCCTCGTGGCCCTGGACGACCGCGAGGGTCGAGGGTCGGGGCGCTCCATCCCAGCGTTCGACCTGCACGCGGCGCTGCAGGCGTGCGCGCCCCACCTCGAGCGGTATGGCGGCCATAAGATGGCGGCGGGACTCACGCTGGGGCGGGACCGGCTGGACGGGTTCCGCCAGGCGTTCAACGACGTGGCGCGCGAGCGTCTCACCGTTGAGGATCTCGTGCCCACGCAGCGGATCGATGCGCTGGTCTCCCTGGAACGGATGGATGATGAGCTGGAGCGGCTGCTGCGGCACCTCGAGCCGTGCGGGCCGGGCAATCCAGCGCCGGTGTTTGGCGTGAGCGGTGCCAGCGCCCGGGACCAGAACACGGTGGGAGCCAACCGCCTGAAGTTCAGGTTGGGTGACGGCACGGGGCGCATTGAGGCCATCGCCTTCAACTGGGCCGATCGCCTCGAGACCGGGTGGTGGCGCGCGCCCGTGGATGTCGCGCTGAAGTTGGAGCGGAATGAGTGGCGGGGGAGGAGTAACCTGCAGGCGAGGGTGGTGGGGATTAGGCCTACGGGAGAACGGGCAACGGGTGACGCCTCGTGAGAATCATCGCTGGCCAGTTCAAGGGACGCAGGTTGGAGGAGCCGCAGGATGCCCGGGTGCGTCCCACCACCGAGAAGGTGCGGGAGGCGTGTTTCAGCATTCTCGGAGGGCGGCTCGCGGGCGCCAGGGTGCTCGACCTGTTTGCCGGCTCCGGAGCGCTGGGGCTCGAGGCGCTGTCCCGCGGAGCGGAGCATGTGGAGTTCGTGGAGCTGCTGCCGCCGTCCCTCTCCGCCCTCAAGGCCAACGTGGCGGCCCTCGGGGTGAGCGACCGCGTGCGCATCCGGCGGGGCGATGCTCTGCGCATCGCCGAGCGCCTGCCCAAGGGCGCCTATGATGTGGCGCTGGCGGACCCACCGTATACTACTGATCATGCCGAGCGGCTCGTGGACATCTACCAGGCCCGCAAGTTCGCGGCGGTGCTCTGTGTCGAGCATCGCGTCACCCTCGCGCTACCCGGCGACGAGACCCGGCGCTACGGGGACGTCGCCCTGACCTTATGCTACGCGCCATGACACGCATCGCGATCTATCCCGGCTCCTTCGATCCCGTCACGCGCGGCCACGAAGACATCGTGCGCCGCTCGCTCCACCTCGCGGACAAGGTGGTCGTGGCCGTGGCGGTGAACCTCGAGAAGGCCCCGCTGTTCGCCCTGGAGGAGCGCATCGCCCTGCTCGAGACGGTGCTGCAGGATGAGCCGCGGGTGGAGGTGCGCTCGTTCGACGGGCTGCTCGCCGCGTTCGCCAAAGAGCAGGGTGCGCGCATGGTGATCAGGGGTCTCCGGGCCGTGAGCGACTTCGACTACGAGTCGCAGATGGCGCTCATGAACCGGGAGCTCTATCCGGACCTGGAGACGGTGTTCCTGGTGCCGGCGCTGCACCTCACCTACCTGAGCTCGAGCCTGGTGCGGGAGGTGGCGCGGCTCGACGGCGACGTGAGTCCGTTCGTGCACCCGGCTGTCGAGCAGGCGCTCCAGGCGAAGTTCACCGCGTGAGCTTTCGCACCGACCTGCGCAAGCGGGCGGCCGTGATGGGCCGCTCGGTGGTGCTCGCCGAGGGATGGGATGAGCGGGTGCGGGAGGCGGCCGCGACGCTCGAGCGGGAGGGGATCGCGCAGCCCGTGTTGCTGGAGCGCTCCATGGCGGGGGACCCGCGCCTCGGCCGCATCGCGGAGCTACTGGCTGCCAGGCGTCCCGACAGGGTGAGTGGTGCGGCCCGGGCGCGGGAATTGGCTGCCGACCCCTTGTTCTTCGCGGCCGGCCTGGTCGCGCTGGGAGAGGTGGACGCCGCCGTGGGAGGAGCCGTGCACCCGACGGCCGATGTGCTGCGGGCCGCGTTCTGGGCCATCGGTCGCGCGCCGGGCATCTCCACCGTGAGCAGCGCGTTCTACATGGCGTTCGACGAAGCGCCCGGCCACGCCCTGTTTCAGCTCGCTCGGCGGCCCTGCGGGGAGGCAGCCAGCGTGCTCACGTTCGCCGACTGCGGGGTGGTGCCCGATCCCGACGCGGGGCAGCTCGCCGAGATCGCTGTGGCAGCGGCGCGGGACTACCTGCTGGTCGTGGGTGAGGACCCGGTGGTGGCCTTTCTGTCGTACAGCACCAACGGGAGCGCCGCGGGGCCGAAGGTCCACAAGGTGCGGGACGCGGTGCAGCGGTTCCGCCGGCTGGCGCCCGATGTCCAGTGCGATGGTGAGCTACAGGGTGACGCGGCGATCGTCCCCTCCGTCGCGGAGCAGAAAGCGCCCCAATCCGCCGTGGGCGGGTGCGCCAACGTGCTCATCTTCCCCGACCTTGACAGCGGCAACATTGCATACAAACTGGTGCAGCGCCTGGCCGGTGCGACCGCAACGGGTCCCGTGGTGCAGGGGCTCGCGCGCCCGATGATGGATCTCTCCCGCGGCGCCACGGCCGACGACATCGTGGATGTCACAGCCGTGGGTGTGCTGCAGGCGGGCGAATCCACCGGGCTTTCATTGGAGGAGGGAGCATGAGCTTCACCGTGCGGAAGGACGATGCTAAGGGCGTGGTCGTGATCGGCGTGGATGGTCAGCTGATCGTCGGCAACCGGCACGACCTCAAGAAGAAGGTCATGGACGCCATGGAGGAGGGGGAACGGAAGTTCGTGATCGATTTCGCCGAGACCGGTTACATCGACTCGTCCGGGCTGGGCGTGCTGGTGTCTCTCTCCAAGAAGATCCGCGAATCGGGCGGCGATCTCCGACTCGCCGGGCTCAACGATGACCTGCGGACGCTGTTCGAGCTGACCAAGCTCGACACCCTCTTCACCATCATGGGCTCGGCCGAGGAGGCAACCGCCTCGTTCTGACGACGTGACGGCTCCCCTCAGGCTCTACGTCCGTCGTAGCGAGTCCGCGGCCCCGGACTCCGAGACCCGCCGCATCCAGATCTCGGTCCGGGTTCCCACGGACCTGGACGTCGTGGAGGAGGCGGTTGACCTGGTCGCCCGCCATTGCCTCGCCAGCGGCGTGCCGCCCAAGGCGGCGCGCTTCGTCGTTCGGGTCGTGCTGTGCGAGGCTCTCGCCAACGCCATCGTGTACGGCAACCGCCTCGATCCCGCCAAGCGGGTCGACGTGCGAGTCGAGGTGGGCGAGGAGTCAGTGGCTCTCCACGTGTGCGACGAGGGCGAGGGGTTCGATCCCTCCGAGATTCCCGATCCCACCGAACCGGACCGCATCGAGCTGAGCGAGGGCCGCGGCCTCTTCCTCATCCGGCAGCTGGTGGACGAGGTGCACTTCAACGATCGAGGAAACGCCATCTGCATGATCATGCACCGCGCCTAGACCGCTTCGACGGGATTCTACAGTCGCTCGGGGCGATGGCGGGGTGCCGACTCCGGCTGTGGCGGTACGGCCGCGGCCGGCTCCGGCCCGTGCTGGACGTGGGTGCCGTCACTCCTCCGCAGGTGAAGGTGGATGAGGAGGGCGTGGTGACCCCGGTCAATGCCGACCGCTGGGTGGCACCGGTGCCCGAGATGGAGGGCTACTGGTACGAGATAGTCGAGCCGCAGCGCGATCCCGACGAGGTGGCCGGCACGCTCGCCCCGCTGCTGGCGCGGCTCATCGACGGCGAGCGCGACACCCTGAACCTCGCCAAGCAGCTGGCCTCACGGTACGAGGAGACCGAGCTGCTCTACACGATCTCCAGCATTCTGGGCCGCACCATTCGGCTGGAGCGGGCGGCGGAGACTATCCTCCGGGAGGTGAGCGACGTGGTGGGCTCCCGCCGCGCCTCGATCTTCGTGCACGACGAGGCGGGTGGCCTGCTGCGGCCCGTGGCTTCGCTGGGCAAGGAGATCGAGTCGCTGGACAGCATCCCGGTGGATGACCCCGAGTCGATCACGGCTCGGGTGTTCCGCTCCGGGCGGCCGGTGGCATACGACCCGCGCCGCCACGACGATCCCAACCCCGGCATCGGCTCCGACCGCGGCTACCGTGGCTCGGCGTTCCTGTCGTATCCCATCATCTACCCCACGCCGGAGGGCATGCGGCGGCCCATCGGCGTGATCAACCTGACCGACCGGCTCGGCACCGACGCGTTCAGTGGCGGCGAGCGCCGCCTGGTGGGTGCCGTGGCGAGCCAGATCGGCGCTGCCATCGAGAACGCACGCCTGGTGGAGCGGGACCTCGCCCAGCAGCGGGTGCGCCGGGAGCTGGAGCTGGCACACGGTCTGCAGCTCAAGCTGCTCCCCTCGCCGGAGATCCTCCGGCCGGGAGTGGACGTGGCGGCGAAGTGCGTCCCGGCGCGCAGCGTGGGAGGCGACTTCTACGACTTCGTGCGACTGTCGCAGGGGAGGGTGGGCGTCATGCTGGGCGACGTGTCGTCCCACGGTTTCCCCGCCGCGCTCATCATGGCGCTGGTCCTCTCGGCAGCGGGCATCCACGCGGCGGAGATCGCCTCCCCCGATGGCATGCTGCGGCGGCTGCTCGAGTCGGTCGAGCAGGAGCTCGCCGAGACGGAGATGCACCTGTCCCTGTTCTACGGGGTGCTCGACCCCGGGGCCGGGGTGCTGCGCTACGCCAACGCGGGCCACCCCCACGCCTTCCGCGTCGGGCCGGGCGGTGTGGAGCGGCTCGGCGCGACCTCGCCACCCCTGGGGCTCACCACGGCCGACGCGATCCATGCGGAGGAGACCGCGTGGACGGGCGGCGAGGACCTGCTGCTGGTCTTCTCCGATGGGATCGTTGACGCCCGCAACGAGGAGGGGGAGCAGTTCGGGGAACAGCGGGTGCTCGATTTGGTCACAGCCCGCAGGACCGCCCCGGCCGCCGAGATAGTGGACGCCGTTCTCGCCGAAGCGGACGCGCACGAAGCGGCGGCCAAGGACGACCGCACGCTGCTCGCCTTGCGGACGTAAGTGGGGCGTCGCCTCGGCCAGCACTTCCTATTCGATCCCTCGATCCTCGACCGGATCGTGGATGCTCTCGGTCCGCACCCCGACGATATCGTGACCGAGATCGGCGCCGGGAGAGGCACGCTCACAGGGAGGCTGGCGCAGCGGGTGGGGTGGGTGGTGGCGATCGAGAGGGATCGGGGATTGGCGGCGTTCTTGAGAGGGGAACAGGGAACGGGGAACGGGGAACGGTTTGCGCCGCGGCTGAGCAACGTGACGGTGATCGAGGGGGATGCCCTCAGGCAAGACTGGCACCGGCTCGTCGCCGATGCAGCGCACGCAATAGCGGAAGCCGGCGGTCGTGAGGGACGGCCGGTTCCCGGTGCGGCGGGGTGGAAGGTGGTAGGCAACATCCCCTACTCCATTACGACTCCGTTGATCGACAAGGCGCTGGAGCCACCCCTGCCGCGGGTGGTGGTCTTCCTGGTGCAGCGGGAGGTGGCGGACCGCCTGGCGGCGGCGCCCGGCCCCAAGACGTACGGCGCGCTCTCGGTGGGCGTGCAGACGCTCGTGCGAGTGGAGCGTCTGTGCGACGTCCCCGCCGGCGCCTTTCGGCCGCCCCCCAGGGTAGACTCGGCGGTGGTACGGCTCACGCCGTTGGAGCGGCCCTTGGTGGCCGTGGCCGACCAGCCCGCGTTCCGCCGGTTCGTGACGGCCCTGTTCGGACGGCGCCGCAAGCAGCTGGTGGGCGTGCTGCGCGACGTTACGCGGCGCGACCGCGCCGCTATAGAAGCCCAGCTGGCAGAGTTGGAGATCGACGGGACGGCTCGTTGTGAGACGCTCCCTCCGGTGACGATTGCCCGGCTGTTCAGCGAGTTGGGGCGTTGAGCGGGACGGCACGACCCCGGTAGATTGCGCGACATGAGCCCGGTGCACGTGACCAGCGAGATCGGCCCGTTGCGGGCCGTCTTGGTACATGCCCCGGGCGAGGAGCTCAGGGCCGTCACCCCGGGTACCCGCCGCGACTACCTGTACGACGACATCATCGACATCGAGTTCGCACGCCAGGAGCACCGTCGTCTGGTCGCGGTGCTGCGGCGGTTCGCCGAGGTCTACGAGGTGAGCGATCTGCTGCGCGAGGTGCTGGAGCGACAGGACGTGCGGGACTACCTCGTCGCTTGCACGATGGACATCGTGCCGTCCGACGCCCTGGCGCGTCGCCTCGGCGATCTCTCCAGCGCGGAGCTCGTCAGGCTCCTGATCGAGGGAGCGGAGGAGGAGGGCGGTGCCATCGCGCGGGCGGTCAACGAGGTCACCTATACGCTGCCGCCCGTCCCCAACCTATTCTTCACGCGGGACATCGGGATCGTGGTGGGAGACCACGTGGTCATCGGCTCGATGCGCCATGGCGCGAGGTGGAGCGAGGAGCTGCTCATCAAGGCGCTGCTCGCCTACCATCCGGCCCTGGAGAACGCCGGAATCCTGTACGACGGCACGGCGGAGCGGCGCGTGACCTACACGCTGGAGGGCGGGGACGTGCATCCAGTGCGCCCCGATCTCGTGCTGCTGGGGTTCAGCTCTCGCTCGAGTTCGGCGGCGCTCGATCATCTGTGCGACATCCTGTTCGAGCGCACCCCCGTCACGGACGTCGTGGTGGTGGTTATGCCCGGTGAGCACGTCGCGATCCACCTCGACATGATCTTCACGCAGGTGGACCGGGAACTGGGCGTGGTCTACCCGCCCTACTTCATCGGTCCCGAGCGGCTCGGCGTGCTGCACCGTCGCAAGGGGCAGCAGGGCGTGCGCGAGATGGCTGATTTCTTCTCGGCCCTGGAGGCTGTGGACTTCCTGCTCGAGCCGATTCTCTGTGGCGGGGGGCACCGGGCGGTGCAGGAGCGCGAGCAGTGGGGCTCGGGATGCAACCTGGTGGCGCTCAGGCCCGGCGTGGCCGTCGGTTACAAGCGCAACGAAGCTACCCTGAGGGAGTTCGAGGGCGCCGGGTTCCGGCTCATCGACGCCGACGCATTGCTCGACGACGACGCCAAGCTGTGGGACGACGATCGTGCGGTGATCACCATCGAGGGGGCGGAGCTGGTGCGTGGTGGGGGCGGGCCCCGGTGCATGACGATGCCGCTGCGGAGGGACGAACCCTGAGAACGCAAGGGATCCGGGCTGCCCCGCGCGGCACCCTAGTGGATCGCGCATTGCGGCGCCTCAAGCACGGTGCCGCCGACAGCCTCACGCTGGCCCGCGAGGTCCTGGGATTGGCGCGCGCCACCCGGGCCATCGCCGATCGGGTGGCCGTGGCCCTGCTGGGCTCCGACCCCCGCGTGCGTCAGATGCACGACGGCCGCTGGGCGCTCGCGGCGCACGCCGACGGGGCACCGAGGCTCGGATCCTGCACGTTTGCCGTGGTGGACGTGGAGACGACGGGCACGCGCCCCAGCAAAGGCGACCGAGTGACCGAGTTGGCCGTGGTGACGCTCTCGGGGGGAAACGTGGAGGTTGCCTACGAGACGCTGGTCAATCCGCAGCGGCCGATTCCGAGTTTCGTGCAGTCTCTCACCCGCATCACGAACGAGATGGTGCAGGACAAGCCGACGTTCGAGCAGATTGCCGATGACGTGCTGGCGTCCCTGGCGGGACGCGTGTTCGTGGCCCACAACGCCCCGTTCGACTGGGGGTTCCTCGCCAGCGAGGTGCGGCGCACCCGGGACCTCGACCTGGAGGGCCCGCGCGTCTGCACCGTCCGGCTGGCCCGCCGCCTGCTGCCGGAGCTCCGCTCGAGGGGCCTGGACAGCGTGGCTGCGTATCTGGGGATCGAGATCGCCGAGCGCCACCGCGCCCGGGGCGACGCCCTGGCGACGGCCCACATCTTGAAGCACCTGCTGGCGCGCGCGGAGGAGCAGGGTGCCGTTACCCTGTCTGACCTCCAGCGCCTGGGGCGCCGCAAGCGCCGCAAGAAGAGCGCCCTTCCCACGTCGATGGAACAGCTATGAGCCTGGTAACCACGTTTCGGATCGGAAGCCTCAAGTGCCACACCCTCGACGCCGGGCTGCAGCGGCTGGACGGGGGCGCCATGTTCGGCGTCGTTCCCAAGCCGCTGTGGGAGAAGCGGCTCCCTCCCGATGAGCGCAACCGCATCGCGCTCAGGATGCGCTGTCTCCTGATCGAGCACGACGTGGGTCCGGTGCTGGTCGATACGGGGCTCGGCAACAAGGAGTCGGGGAAGTTCCTCGACATCTATGGGGTCGAGAACGAAGGGCGGCGCGGGCGGACGCGGCTCGACGACGCGCTGGCAGAAGCGGGCCTCACCGTCGAGGACATCCGCTACGTGATCAACACGCACCTGCACTTCGACCACGCGGGGGGGAATACGTATGTGGAGGGGGAACGGGAAACGGGAAACGGGGACCGGTTGGTCGGTAGGGGAGTGGGGAGCGGGAAGCGGGAACCGAGCGAGCCGCAAGCGCTGATCGCCTTTCCCAACGCTACCTACGTGGTGCAGGAGCGCGAGCTGGAGTTTGCCGGGCAGCGCAACGAGCGCGTCGCGGCGAGCTATCTGCCGCCCAACTTCGATCCGATCTCGCAGGCCGGCCGGTGGCAGACCCTCCGGGGTGAGACGGAGTTGCTCCCCGGGATCCAGCTGGTGCCCACCCCGGGACACGTCCCAGGGCACCAGTCGGTCCTCGTGCGGAGCGCCGGCGAGACGGCCTGTTTCCTGGGCGATCTGGTGCCCACCGCGGCGCACCTGCCACTGCCCTGGATCATGGGCTACGACTTGGAGCCGCTGGTGACCCTCGAGACCAAGCGGGAGATCCTCGGACGGGCGGCGGCCGAAGGCTGGGTGCTGGTGTTCGAGCACGACGCCGAGCGTGGACTGGGCCGGGTGGTCCGGCAGGGGAAATCGTACGGCTACCAGCCGCTTGACACTCCCCCGAGGTAGGCGTAAGTTCCGCCGTCACAATACGGTAAGTAAGCGCCCGAGCGCTTCACCCTCCTGCCGCCGGTCTCGAACCGAGCGCGTGTTCAGGGTTCCCACGAGAGTACCGGGAGCGGCAGTGTCTCCGGTATCGTGCGGATCTGGAGGGCTCGGATCCGCTTTTTTGTTGGACTCAAGCGAAGGAGGAGCGTCACTGGCCTCGCAAGACGATAGACCGAAGGTACGGGTCAATCATCAGATCCGGATCAGCCCGGTGCGGCTGATCGGAGCCGATGGGGAGCAGGTAGGTGTGGTCCCCATCGAGGAAGCACAGAGGGCAGCCCGCGAAGCCGGGCTCGACCTCGTCGAGGTGGCGGCTACGGCCCGCCCACCCGTGGTCAAGATCATGGACTACGGGAAGTATCGCTTCGAGCAGGCGAAGGCGGCCCGGGCAGCGAGAAAGAAGCAGCACAACATTCAGGTCAAAGAGGTGAAGTACCGGCCTGGGATCAGCGAGCACGACTTCGAGTTCAAGACCCGGCACGCGCGGAGCTTCTTGGAAGAGGGAAACAAGGTGAAGCTCACCATGATGTTCCGCGGCCGGCAGGTAACGCATCCCGAGCTGGGACAGGACGTGCTCGACCGGGTCTACGCGGCCGTCGAGGACGTCGCCAAGATCGAGGCGGCGCCGAAGCTGGAAGGCCGCAACATGATCATGGTGCTCGCGCCGAAGTAGACGGCACCTCGAAAGCAGGACCAGAGTCTCAGAGAACGACGACCGCCGACCCGCCGGGTGGCGTGGCGGCTGGAGCCCAGCGGAGTGGTACAGGGTAGAGCGGCCTCACCCCTCCGGTAACGGACGGATATCAGGACGGAAGCACAATGCCTAAGATGAAGTCGAAACGCGGCGCCGCGAAGCGGTTCAAGCTCACCGGAAGAGGCAAGGTGAAGCGGCGCCGGGCGTTCAAGAGTCACATCCTCACGAAGAAGCACCCCAAGCGGAAGCGGCGCCTGCGCCAGGCTGCGGTGGTCTCGAGCCAGGAAGCACGTCGCATCAAGCGCCTGCTGCAAGGATAGGAGAGAGCGATGCCGAGAGTTCGGAGTAACGTCGCCCGTCTCAAGCGCAAGAAGAAGATCATGCGCGCCGCGAAAGGCGCGCGCGGCGGGCGCAGCAAACTGTACAAGTCGGCCAAGGAGAACGTCGAGCGCGGGCTGCGCTATGCGTACCGCGACCGGCGGCAGAAGAAGCGGGACTTCCGCAGGCTGTGGATCGTTCGGATCAACGCCGCGGCGCGCACGCACGACCTGTCCTACAGCCGCTTCATGTCCGGCCTGAAGAAGGCCGGGGTGGAGATCAACCGGAAGGTGCTGGCGGACCTGGCCGTGCGGGATCCGGCCGCGTTCGGCGAACTGGCGGAGGTGGCGAAGAAGAGTCTCTAGGGGACGGGCCGTCGATGCCAAACTCCTCCACCCCTCAGGAACAGCTCGAAGCCGTCGCCCTCGCCGTCGACCGTGCCTCGACAGTGGACGCGGCGGCCCTGGCTCAGCTCAAGACCGAGTTCCTCGGCCGCAAGGCCGGGAGGCTTACCCTCATCCTCCGCTCGCTGGCCGCGCTGCCCACCGAAGAGCGCCGTGCCGTCGGTGCCCGCGCCAATCAGCTCAAGAGGCAGCTCGAGGAGGCCATCGCGGCGCGGGAGCGGGCCCTCGAGGAGGAAGCCCGCGCGCCCAAGGCCCTCGACTGGACGATGCCCGGCCGTGCCGTGTGGCGCGGGGCGGTGCATCCGGTGACCGCCGTGGTCGACGAGATCTGCGAGATCTTCCGCGAGCTCGGCTTCACGCGGGTGACGGGCCCCGAGGCCGAGACCGAGGACTACAACTTCACCAAGCTCAACATCGGGCTGGACCACCCGGCCGCGGACGAGCACGACACGTTCTACCTCGCTTCCGGGACGCTGCTGCGCACCCACACGTCGCCGGTGCAGGCACGCGTCATGGAGCAGTACTCGCCGCCGATCCGCATCGTGGTTCCCGGGCGTGTGTACCGGCGTGACTCGTTCGACCCCTCGCACTCGCCGGTGTTCGAGCAGATCGAGGGGCTCGCGGTCGACGAGGGAGTGAGCTTCGTGGATTTCAAGGCCGCGATCGACACGTTCGTGAAGCTGTTCTTCACGCGCGACACTGCCGTGCGCTTCCGTCCGTCGTTCTTCCCGTTCACCGAGCCGTCGGCCGAAGTGGACGCGCAATGCCAGATGTGTGCGGGGAGCGGCTGCTCGACCTGCAAGCAGACGGGCTGGCTCGAGATCATGGGTGCGGGGATGGTACACCCCGCCGTGTTCGAGAACTGCGGCATCGACGCCGAGCGCTACACCGGGTGGGCGTTCGGCATGGGGGTGGAGCGCGTCGCGATGCTGCGGCACGGGGTACCCGACATCCGGTTGCTGTGGGAGAACGACATGCGGTTCCTCTCACAGTTCGTGGAGTAGCCGTGATCGTTTCGCTCAACTGGCTCTCGGCGCTGCTGGGCCGCGATCTGGACGCCGCGGACGTGGCGAGCCGTCTCGCCATGCTTGGGGCGCCGGTCGAGGCGGAGGAAGAGGTGCGGCCGCAGTTGGATGGGGTGGTGGTCGGGCTCGTGGAGCGCGCGGCGAAGCACCCCAACGCCGACCGGCTCACGCTGTGTCACGTGAACAACGGGAGCGAGGTGGTGGAGGTGGTGTGCGGTGCTCCCAACGTGCGGGTGGGCGCCAAGTACCCGTACGCCCCCGAAGGGACCGTGCTGCCCGGCGGCTTCAAGCTCGAGGCCCGCAAGATCCGGGGCATCGTGTCGCACGGGATGCTCTGCTCGGCACGCGAGCTGGAGCTCGGCACCGAGCACGAGGGGATCATGGAGATCCGTACCACGGCTGCGCCGGGCACCCGCTTCCTGGACACGCTTCCCTTGGAGGACACCCGGCTCGATCTGGAAGTAACACCCAACAGGCCCGATCTCCTGTGCCACAAGGGGGTCGCCCGCGAGCTGGGAGCCGTGTACGGCATCCCTGTGAAGCTGCCGGCGATTCCCGACGCCCCGGCCGACGGAGCCGGCGCGCCACGGCGTGTCAAGACGAAGGGCAGAGTGGACGGCGTCGACGTGATCATCGAGGACGCGGAGGGGTGCCCGCGCTACATGGCCGCGGTGATCCGCGGAGTGCAGGTTGGTCCCTCGCCAACCTGGCTGGAGGCGCGGCTCCGCAGCATCGGGGCGCGCCCCATCAACAACGTGGTGGACGCCACGAACTACGTCCTCTACGAGCTCAACCAGCCGCTCCACGCCTTCGACCTGGAGAAAGTCCGGGGCGGCGCGATCATCGTACGGCGCGCGCTGCCCGGGGAGCAGCTGACCACCCTGGATGGCGAACAGCGTGAGCTCAGCCCCGCGATGACGATGATCTGCGACGCCGAAGGCGCGACTGCCATCGCCGGCGTGATGGGCGGCGCCGACTCCGAGGTCTCGGAGGTGACGACCGACGTGCTGCTGGAGTGCGCGTACTTCGATCCACCGCGCATCCGCCGCACGCGCCAGGCGCTCAAGATGAGCACCGAGGCGTCGTACCGGTTCGAGCGAGGGACCGACATCGAGGCCATGCCCGACGCGGTGCGCCGGGCGGTGGAGCTCATCCGTGCCGTGGCCGGCGGCGAGGAGCGCGATGCGGCGGTCGACGTTTACCCCAAGCCGTTCAAGACCCGCACCGTGGTCCTCCGGCCGGAGCGGGTCGAGCACCTGCTGGGCACACCGCTCGAGCGGGAGGAAATCGAGCGCCTGCTCGTCGGATTCGGATTCCCGGTAGCGCCCAAGGGTAAGCGGCTGCACGTGCAGGTGCCGGGCTGGCGACCCGACGTAACGCGCGAGATCGACCTCATCGAAGAGGTGGCGCGCGCCAAGGGGTACGACACCTTCCCGACGGAGCTGCGCCCGTTTCGGCCGAGTGTGGTGCCCGACGATCCCATCGAGCCCCTCAAGGCGGCGATCCGTCGCGTCATGACGGGAATGGGTCTGCATGAAGCCCGCTCCCTCTCGCTCACCAGCGCGAGCGGCGAGCAGGCCTGGCGAGTGATCAACCCGCTGTCGGCAGAGGATGCGTATCTGCGCACCGACCTGCTGAGTGGTCTCGTGCGGTCCGCCGAGCGCAACTGGGCGGCACGCGAGCGCGACGTGCGGCTGTTCGAGGTGGGCACGGTGTTCCATGCCACGGGGGAGGGGCGTCCGGCCGAGACGCAACGCCTGGCCGCGGTGATCTCGGGGGAGCGCACGCCGCCACACTGGGCAGCGCAGGGGAAGTCGTCCGACTACGACGTGTGGGACGTGAAGGCTATGTTTGAGGAAGCCGCTCGCGTGGCGGGGCCGGAGGGGCAGATCGTCGCTGGGGGGGGCGGCTGGGAACTGCGCGGGAGCGACGGCGCGCGGCGCGGGTGGGCCGGTGCCTTAGCGGCGGACCGTCCGGCCTGGGCGGGTCGGCTGTTTGGGTTTGAGATCGACGTCGTGGTACGGGAGCGTCCGCACGTGCGCTACGGGGCGCTGCCTACCACGCCTCCGGTGGAGCGGGACGTGGCGCTAGTGTTGCCGGAGGGCGTGACGGCGGCGGACGTGCAGGATGCGATGCGCGAGGCCGGGGGGTCGTTGCTCGTCGGGATACGGGTGTTCGACGAGTACCGCGGGGAGCAGATGGCGGGCCGGAGCGTCGCCTGGCGGCTGGTTTTCCGCGCGCCGGACCGCACCCTGCGAGACCGGGACGCCGACGAGGCGCTGGACGGATTGCTCACAGCGCTAAAGGAGCGGCTGGGTGTCGAACGACGAGAGGCCTGAGCTCGAGGCGCTCGAAGAGCTGAAGCGGGTGCTCGACGAGCTGACAGGGGAGCTGTCCTCGTGGCGCCGCCGCGCCCTCAAGGCAGAGGGTGAGCGGGAGCAGATGGGCGCCGACTACGATGCTGTGGCGACCCGCGAGCGCATTCTCGAGCTCGAGACCGAGAACGCCGCGCTCGTCTCCCGCCTCGACGCCGCCCGCCAGAGGGTGACCAGCCTGGTCGGCCGCCTGCGGTTCCTGGAGGAGCAGGTCTCCCTGGAGGAGCAGAGCCGATGACCGACAAGAAGACTGTCGTCACGGTCGCCATTGGCAACGACGAGTATACGCTCAAGTCCGATCGCCCCGCCGAGTACACCCGCGCGGTCGCAGAGCACGTGGACCGGGCCCTGAAGGAGGTGCTCCAGGTCGGCTCCATCGTGGAGAGCCACAAGGCGGCGATCCTCGCAGCACTGGCGATCACGGACGAGCTGTTTCAGGCGAAGCGCTCGCAGGCGGAGCTGGCCGAGCGGCTGCGGGCCATGACGGCTGAGTTGTCGCGCCTGCTCCCACCCGCCAAGCGGCGGGGCCGGGCCCCGGGCTCGTTTGCCTCCTCGCAGGACGGCGGGTAAATTCACTGGACGTCACGGGTTAGTGACGTCTGTACCTCCCAACTTCCGAGTAGTGCGGAGCGCCGACGCCACGAGCGACGGCCGCCGCTGGGGTCATACATATGACAGCCGATCAGCTCGTCACGATCGTGGCCGTCCTCGTTGGAGCAGTTCTCGGCGGGGCGGTCTTTTTCGTGCTCGGGCTCCGGGCCGAGCGGCGGGAGGCGGTGCGGCGGGGCCGCGCCGCGGAGCAGCAGGCTGAGCAGATCCTGTCCCAGGCGCGCCGTGAGGCCGAGTCTGGGAAGCACGAGGCGCTGCTGCAGGCCAAGGAAGAGATCATGGGCCTGCGCGAGGAGTGGGAGAAGGATGAGCGGCGGCGGCGGGAGGATCTCGACCGGCATGAGCAGCGCCTGGAGGAGCGCGAGACGCTGATCGACCGCAAGCTCAACGCGATGGACGACCGCGAGCAGGAGCTGCAGCGCCGCGAGCAGTCGGTGAGCGATCGCAAGAAGGCGGTGCACGCTAAGGAGGAGGAGCTGGAGAACCTCATGGCGGAGCACCGGCAGCGCCTCGAGCAGGTGTCCGGCATCTCCGCTCCCGAGGCTAAGGAAGCACTGAAGCAGGAGATGCTCGGCACGGCCAAGAGCGAGGCGGCGGCCTCGATCCGCGACATCAGGGAAGAAGCGAAGCGCACCGCGGACCGCGAGGCGCAGAAGATCATCTCCATGGCGATGCAGCGGCTCGCCGCCGACCAGGCGACGGAGACGACGGTCTCCGCAGTCTCCCTACCTAGCGACGAGATGAAGGGTCGGATCATCGGGCGCGAGGGGCGCAACATCCGTGCGTTCGAGACCGCCACCGGCGTGGACGTGATCATCGACGACACGCCCGACACCGTGGTGGTATCCTGCTTCGACCCGATCCGGCGGGAGGTGGCCCGTCGGGCCATGGAGCAGCTCATCGCCGACGGCCGCATCCATCCGGGGCGGATCGAAGAGGTGGTGGAGCGGGTGCGCACCGAGCTGGAGCGCCAGCTCGTGGAGACTGGTGAGGAGACGGTCTACGAGCTCGGCATCCGCGGGATGCACGAGGAGCTCGTGAAGCTCGTGGGGCGCATGAAGTACCGCACGTCGTACGGGCAGAACATGCTGGCCCACTCGAAGGAGGTGGCGTGGCTCGCCGGCATCATCGCCGAGGAGCTGAAGCTCGACGTCCACCTCGCCAAGCGGGCGGCGCTGCTGCACGATATTGGCAAGGTGCTCACCCACCAGCACGAGGGGACGCACGTGGAGCTGGGGGTGGAGGTAGCGAAGCGGTATAACGAACACTCGGTGGTGGTCAACGCCATCGCGGCGCACCACGACGACGTGCCGCATGAGACGACCATCTCGATGATCGTGCAGGCCGCCGACGCGGCGAGCGGCGCCCGACCCGGCGCTCGGCGTGAGGCCTTCGAGACCTACGTCAAGCGGCTGAGCGCCTTGGAGGACATTGCCACCAGCTTCAAGGGTGTGGAGAAGGCGTTCGCGATTCAGGCGGGGCGGGAGATCCGCATCGCCGTGCTGCCGGACCAGGTGACTGACGATACGGCGGTGGAGCTGTCCGAGCAGATCGCGCGGCGCATCGAGCAGGAGCTGCAGTACCCGGGACAGATCAAGATCGTGGTCATCAGAGAAACGAGGGCTGTGGACTTTGCCCGCTAAGATCATCGATGGAAAAGCGATAGCCGAGGAGATGCGCGCCGAATTGGCGCCGCAGATTGAGGAACTGAAGCGCAAGGGGGTGACCCCCGGTCTCTCCGTGGTGCTGGTAGGGGAGGACCCGGCCAGCCAGGTCTACGTCCGCATGAAGGGAAAGGCGTGCGAGAAGGCCGGCATGGAGAGTGAGACCACCAAGCTGCCCGCGGACACTCCGGAAACGGAGGTGCTCGGCATCGTGGAGCGCCTCAATAACGATCCCAAGGTGCACGGCATCCTCGTGCAGTTGCCGCTGCCCGACCAGATCAACGAGAAGCGCGTGCTGTTCAGCATCCGTCCGGACAAGGACGTCGACGGATTTCACCCGGTGAACATCGGCAAGGTGGCGATTGGGGACCCCACCGGCTTCCGCCCGGCCACGCCCTACGGCGTGCAGCAAATGCTGATTCGCTGCGGCGCCGAGGTCTCCGGAGCCCACGTGGTGATCGTCGGCCGCTCCAACATTGTGGGTCGGCCAGCCGCGTCGATCTTGTCGCAGAAGGGTGAGGGGGGCAACGCCACCGTCACCATGTGCCACTCGCGCACCAAGGACCTTCCCGAGATCGCTCGGCAGGCCGACATCCTCATCGCGGCCATCGGCGTGCCGGAGTTCGTGAAGGGCGATTGGGTGCGTCCCGGGGCCGTGGTGATCGATGTGGGCGTGAACCGGGTCGACGATCCCAGCACGGAGAAGGGGTACCGGCTCGTGGGCGACGTGGACTTCGAGGCGGCGAGGCAGGTGGCCTCGCAGATCACGCCCGTGCCGGGCGGTGTGGGGCCGATGACGATTACGATGTTGCTCTACAACACCGTCCAGGCCGCGCGCCAGTGGGCGGACTAGACCTCTTCAGCGCGACTCCACCAGCGTCTGCCGAGGGGGCGTGGAGTGTGGCCGACGTCACGCGCCGCGCCCGCCAGCTGATCGAGGCCGGGTTCGACCGTCTCTGGGTGCGGGGCGAGGTCACGAGCTTCAAGACCTATCGCAGCGGCCACTGGTACTTCACCCTGCGCGATGCCCAGGCGCAGGTGCGGTGCGTGATGTGGCGCAGCGACAACGAGCGCCTTCCGACGTCCCCCGAAGACGGGATGGAGGTCTTCGTCCACGCGCGTCCCACCGTGTGGGAGGAGCGTGGCGAGTTCCGCCTCACGGTCAAGCAGCTCATCCCCACAGCCGAGGGAGGCCTGTGGCAGCTCCAACTGGAGCGGGCCAGGGCCGCGCTGGAGCGCGATGGGTTGCTCGACCCTGCCCGTAAGCGTCCCCTTCCTCGCTATCCGCAGCGGATTGCCGTGGTGACCTCCACAGACGGCGCCGCGCTCAGGGACATCATCACCGTCGTGGAGCGGCGCTGGCCCAGCGTGGAGCTGTGGGTCGTGCCGACGCGGGTGCAGGGAGAAGGCGCCGAGGGGGAGCTTTGCACCGCGCTCGCAATGGTAGACCGGCTGCCCGACGTGGACCTCGCCATCGTCGGTCGGGGGGGCGGCTCGCGCGAGGACCTGTGGACGTTCAACAGCGAGCAGGTGGCTCGCGCGGTGGCGGCGGTGCGGGCGCCCACCATCTCGGCTGTGGGTCACGAGACCGATGTCGCCCTCACCGATGTGGTGGCGGACGTGCGCGCTCCCACGCCGTCGGCCGCAGCCGAGGCTGCGGTGCCGGACCGGTTAGCCGCCGTGCAGGCGATCGACGCACTCGCCCGGCGGCTGGCAAGGGGGCTCAGCAGCCAGGCTGAGTTGGGGAAGGAGCGCCTGGAGCGCACCGCCGACCGGCTGGGCGCGGGGGTGCAGCGACAGCTGCAGTTCCGCCACCATCGCCTCGAGCAACTGGCCGCGAAGCTCGATGCGTTGAGCCCCCTCAAGGTGCTGGAGCGGGGCTACGCGGTGGCCCGCGATGAGGCCGGCCGGGTGCTCAAGCGGGCGGCGGAGTTCTCACCGGGGCTCCCCTTCCGGCTGGGCCTGGCCGACGGGGAGGTTCGGGCCCGCACCCTGGAGGACGACGCATGACGAACGAGAAGCCGTCGTTTCGGGTCGAGCTGGAGCGGCTGGAGGCGATCGTGCGGCAGCTGGAGGACTCGGAGGTCGATCTAGACCAGGCGCTCGAGCTGTTCGAGGAAGGCGTGCGGCGGTTGAAGACGGCACGGGACCTGCTCAAGGAATCTGAGCTCACGGTCAAGCGCGTGTTGGAGGATGCGGACGGAACGATTCGAACCGGCGACCTCGAGCGTTGAGCTGCAGGCGTTTCTCGCAGAGACGCGGGATGCGGTGGGGCGGGAGCTCCAGGGCTGGGGCGCGGGGATCGAGGGGGAGATCGGCGGCCGCGTGGGCCAGGCCGTGGCATACAGCCTCGACGCCCCGGGCAAGCGGCTGCGTCCGGCGCTGGTGCTGGCGGCGTACCGGGAGCTCGGGGGCAAAGGCGACGCGGCAGAGCTGGCGGCGGCCGTCGAAATCGTGCACACCTACTCGCTGGTACACGACGATCTCCCTTGCATGGACGACGATGACCTGCGGCGCGGGCGCCCCACCACGCACCGTGCCTTCGACGTGGCTACGGCCACCGAGGCAGGCTTCCGGCTGGTGTCGCTCTCCGCGCGCGTGCTGGCGGCCGGAGCCGCGAAGCTGGGGCTCGCTGGCGAGCGGCTCGGCGTCATCGCCGCGGAGCTCTACGGCGCGGCCGGTGCCGGCGGGATGATCGGGGGACAGGTCCTCGACCTGGAGGCCGAGGGTAGGGCGCTCGACCTCGCGGCCCTGACGCATATCCACGAGGCGAAGACCGGAGCGCTGATCACGGCAAGTGTCGTGATTGGGGGACTCGCCGCCGGAGCGGGCAAGCAGCAGGTGGAGGCCCTGCGTGGCTATGGGAGGGAGGTCGGGCTGGCGTTTCAGATCGTGGACGACGTGCTGGATGCGACGGGAACCTCCAACGAGCTGGGAAAGACCGCCGGCAAGGACGCCGTGCAGCACAAGGCGACCTTCGCCGGCGTGCTCGGCGTGGACGCGGCGCGGCACGCCGCTGCCGAGCACGTGCAGCGGGCCATAGACCTGCTCGGGGGGCTCGGGATAGATTGCAGCCTTCTGCCGGGCCTGGCGCGGCTGATTGTAGAGCGAAGGACGTGAGCGAGAAGGGGAGCCGGGAACCGGGAACGGGGAACGGTACGACGGGTTCGGGAAGCGAGAAGCGGGAAGCGGGAAACGTTCGACAAGCTGGTGAGCAGTATGTCTCTGTTGGAATCCATATCGAGTCCGCACGACGTCAAGAACCTCAAGCGTGACGAGCTACAGCAACTCGCCGACGAGGTGCGCCGGCGTCTCATCGACGTGGTGTCGCAGACCGGTGGGCATATCGGCGCCGGTCTCGGCGTCGTGGAGCTGACTGTCGCCCTCGCGCATCTGTTCGATTCCCCGCGTGACAAGATCCTGTGGGATGTGGGGCACCAGGGCTATCCCTGGAAGGTCCTCACGGGCCGCAACGACCGGCTTCCCACCCTGCGCCAGAGCGGCGGCCTCTCCGGCTTCCTGCGTCGCGTCGAGAGCGAACACGACATCTTCGGGGCCGGGCACGCCGGCACGGCGCTGTCGGCCGCGTACGGCGTCGCGACCGCGCGGGACATCCAGGGCGACGACTACCACGTGGTGGCGGTCGTGGGCGACGGCGCGATGACCTGCGGCCTCCCCTACGAGGCGATGAACAACGCTGGCCATTCGGATCGGGACATCATCATGGTGCTGAACGACAATGGCATGTCCATCGCTCCGAACGTCGGCGCCATCAGCAAGTATCTCGGCGGCATCATCGCGAGCCCATTCACCAACCGCATGCGCGGGCACGTCAAGCACCTCATCGAGAAGGCGTCCCACCTGGTGGGCGGCGACCGCATGGTGGACTTCGCCCGGACCGTCGAGGAGAGCATCAAGAACCTGTGGTCCCCGGGGATGCTGTTCGAGGAAATGGGCTTCCGCTACTTCGGCCCCATCGACGGCCACAACATGGAGCAGCTGCTCAAGACCTTCGAGCTGGTGAAGGCGCTGGAAGGCCCCCGCGTCGTGCACGTGGTGACGGAGAAGGGCAAGGGCTTCCCGCTGCGGGAGCCGCACCCGGAGAAGTTCCACGCGCGCACGCCCTACGATCCCGAGACCGGGATGCTCCGGCCCAAGGCCTCGGGGCCGCCGGGCTGGACCAAGGTGTTCGGCACGGGGTTGAGCGAGCTGGCCGGCGAGTATCCCAAGATGGTCGTGATCACCGCGGCCATGCCCTCGGGCACCGGTACCGACATCTTCCAGCGCAAGTGGCCGGAGCGATTCTTCGACGTCGGGATCGCCGAGGCGCACGCCACGACGTTCGCGGCGGGGCTAGCCACCGAAGGGATCCGGCCCGTCGTGGCCATCTACAGCTCGTTCCTGCAGCGCGCGTACGACAGCGTCATCCACGACGTGGCGATCCAGAAGCTGCCTGTGACGTTCTGTATGGATCGGGCGGGCATGGTCGGCGCCGACGGGCAGACCCACATGGGGCTGTACGACCTCGCCTACATGCTCACGGTGCCGAACATGACCGTCACCGCGCCGAAGGATGGCGCCGAGCTCATCGGGCTGTTGCGCTGTGCGATGGAGCACGACGGTCCGTTCTGCATGCGCTATCCGCGTGACAACGCCCCGGCGCCGGCGCCGCCGGCGGCCGAGGTGGCGCCCATCGCACACGGCACCTGGGAGATCTTGCGCGAGGGGAAGGAGTGCGCCATCCTCGCGGTCGGCGTCATGTGTCAGCCAGCCATGGAAGCTGCGGAGCTGTTGGCGGCCGACGGCTTCGACGTGACCGTGGTGAACTGCCGCTTCATCAAGCCGCTCGACCACACGATGCTGGAATCGCTGGTGCGCAGCCACCGGCTGCTGGTGACCGTCGAGGACGGCATCGATGTGAACGGCTTCGGCGCCTATGCGGCGGCGACCTGCGAGCGGATCGATCCAGAGGTGCGCGTGGAGGTGGTGGGCATTCCCGATCGCACGTACGAGCACGCCCCCCGCGGCGAGCAGCTCGGATGGGTAGGCCTCACGGGTCCGGGGCTGGCCGAGCGGGTCCGGGCCTGTGCCGCGGAGGAGAGCCGGATGCCGCGATGAGAATCGGCGTCGTCGGCAACCCACGCTACGACGATCTGGGCGGGCTCCTCGCCCGCCTCGCCAGTCATGCCGCGGCCCGTGGCATCGAGCTCGCCAGCGCCCCGGAGCTGACCGACCTCTGGCCCGAGCCCGTGGCAGCGCTCGACCTGGAGGCGGACCACCTCGATCTCCTGCTCACCTTCGGCGGAGACGGCACGCTGCTGCGCGGCGCCCGCATGTTGCAGCGCCGTGAGGTCCCCATCCTGGGCGTGAACGTGGGACGGGTGGGTTTCCTAACGGCGGCGACCGCGGACGCCCTCGAGCAGGCCCTCACCGCCGTCGCCGACGGGCACTTCCGCATCGAGCCGCGGCGCAAGCTCGAGTTCCATATCGTGGATGCCGAGGGCGAGCGCCACCCCGGGGAGCTCGCGGTCAACGACGTGGTGGTGCACAAGGCGGGCTCCGCGCGGATCATCCGAATCCGACTGTTCGTGGACGGAGACGAAGTCGGCCAGTACACGGTAGACGGGATGATTGTGGCGACGCCGGCGGGTTCCACTGCGTACACCCTGAGCTCGGGCGGACCCGTGCTCCTGCCCGAGGTGGACGCCCTGGTAGTCACCGCCATCTGCCCCCACACGCTCTCCGTCCGGCCCCTGGTGGTGCCGGGCTCCTCCCAGGTCACCATGCAGATCGAGCCGACCCGCGCCGAGAACATCCTGGTGTCGTACGATGGGCAGCCGGGCACCTCACTCCACGCCAACGACTGTGTGGTGGTGCGACCCTCGGGTACTACCGTGCAATTGATACGACTCGGGCGCGAAAGCTTCTTCTCACGGCTGCGCAAGAAATTAAAGTGGGGAGACTTGAGCGATCGCGAGCGCTTCAACCGTGTTGACTGAGCTTAGGGTTCGAGACCTCGCGGTCATCGCGGACGTCACGCTTCCCCTCCAACCAGGCCTGAACGTGCTCACCGGCGAGACCGGCGCCGGGAAGTCGATGCTGGTCGACGCACTCTCGCTGCTGCTGGGTGAGCGGGCGAGCGCGGATCTGGTGCGTCCGGGGGCGGCCCGCGCCGTCGTGGAAGCCGCCTTCGAGGTCGGCGGCCTGCCAGGGTTCGGCGCGGCGGCCGACGAGCTCGGCGTCGAGCCCGAGGACGACCGCCTCATCGTGCGCCGGGAGATCAATGCCGAGGGACGCAACCGGGCGTGGGCCAACGGCAGCCCCACCACGGTGTCGGCCCTCGCCACGCTGGGCCGCATGCTGGTAGACCTCCACGGACAGCACGAAGCGCAGTCCCTGCTCAAGCCAGCCGCGCAGCGGGACATGCTGGACTCCTTCGGCGACGCCGGGGAGGAGCGGGAGCGGGTGCGGGTCGCCTTCGAGCGCGCGGCGCGGTCGCGCGACGAGGAGGCGCAGCTCATCGCGCGGCGCGACGACGTGCAGCGGCGTGCCGATTACCTGCGGCACGTGGTGCAGGAGATCGCCGCGGCCAAGCCGCGTCCGGGAGAGGACGAGGCGCTGGCCATCGAGGCGCGGCGACTCGGCAACGTGGAGGAGCTCACCCGCCTGGCCGAGCGCCTGGTGCAGCTGCTGGAGAGTGGGGGAGAGGGAGCGGCCCTGGAGGCCCTCGGGGCGGCCGCCAAGGTGCTGGCGCAGCTCGAGCGCGTCGACTCGAGCGTGGCTCGCTGGCGCGAGCTAGTGGACGCCGCCTACGCCAACGTCGAGGAGCTAGCTCTGGAGATCCGGGAGTACGCCGCCGACATCGACGCCGACCCCGATCGGCTGGCGGAGGTCGAGCGGCGGCGCGACGTGCTGTACCGCCTCACGCAGAAGTACGGGCCCAGCGTCGAGGAGGTTCTCCAGACACACACGGAGGCCAAGCGCGAGCTCGACCTGCTCGACACGGCCGACTTGGACCTGCGAGAGCTGAGCGAGCGGCGCGCGGCGGCCGAGCGCGAGCTGGAGCAGGCGACCGCGGCCCTCACGGCCAAGCGCAAGCAGGCCGCCGGCCGGCTCGCCCAGGCGGTCGCACGGCTGCTGCCCGGCCTCGGTATGCCCGACGGCGAGTTCAGCGTGGCGGTAGAGCCGGCGCCGGCCGTCACGGCGTCAGGCGGGGACGCGGTCAAGTTCATGGTGCAGCTCAACCCGGGGCTCGACGCGCGGCCGCTAGCCCAGGTGGCCAGCGGGGGCGAGCTGTCGCGCCTCATGCTGGCCCTCAAGGTGGTGCTGGCGGGACACGACGCCATAGCGACGGTCGTGTTCGACGAGGTAGACCAGGGAATCGGCGGCGAGGTCGCGCTGCAGGTGGCGGAGGCACTCGACCAGGTGGCCCAAGCAAGGCAGGTGCTCGTCATCACGCACCTGCCGCAGATCGCCGCGCGGGCGAGCCATCACCTGTCGGTGGCGAAACAACCCAAGGGCGGGATTGCCACGGCCGACGTGGAGGTCCGCTCCGGCGAAGACCGCGTGCAGGAGATCGCGCGCATGCTGGGCGACGCCGCCGACCCCGTGGTCGTGCGACACGCCGGCGAGCTACTGCGGCGGCGCAAGCTCAGGGTGGCGAAGTAGTGGGCTCCTGAGCGTTCCCGCCGCCCCACAGCCTCCAGTACAGCCTCAGATAGAAGTACAGCGACGACGACTTGGGCGTCTGCCCACCTGAGCCCGAGAAGGCCGCCCGGTAGTCGATGCCTGCCTCGATCGGGAGCTTGGGACTCTCCTCGCGACCGCTGGCCGAGCGGTAGTAGATCCCGGCGCCCACGCTCAGGCTGCTCATCGTGGTCTCGAACTCCAGGTCCGCCACCTCGGTCTGGATCTGTCCCGGCGGGATGGTGAACCCCCCGTCGAGGAAGAAGGCGTCCCTGCCCTTGTGGTAGTAGTAGATCGAGGCGTACGCCGAGAATGAGCGACTGAGGCGCAGCGCCGGGTAGAGCGCCAGGCGCAGCTCGTCGCCGAGATTGCGGGACACGTTCTGCTCAGTCGCGAGGATCGCGATCGGACGGTCGTGCGGGGTGATGCGGCGCGGCAGATTGTCGCCCAGCTGGAGCGTGTAGGATGCTGTGGCGTTCAGCCCCACGACGCTGCCTGGCTCCCAGGCCGCCTCGGCTCCGAGTACCACGTCGGTCTGCCGGTCGCCGGTCCCAATGTCCACGAAGTGGTCAGGCAGATCCCGCTGCCCGGTGGGAAGCCGCACGACTCCCAGCAGCACGGCCCTGAGGCTCGGGCGCTGAATGGCGCCCCACCTGAGCCCCACCTCGGCGTCCCCCAGCTTGAGGTGGTACTTCACGAACTCCAGCGGGAAGGCCTCGTAGCCCAGGCCGGAGCCCCTCAGCATCGCGTTCACGTCTTCGCCCGTGAGGCGGGTGCCGGGCAGCGGTAGCGTGGCGCTGAGCGGCGACGCACCCAACGACTCGAGCTCGGTAGCGGTGCTCTGGATGGCTGCGAGAATGGCCTGGCCCGCCGGCGACGATCCAACCGGGGCGAACGGCGGCAGGATATCGGCCGTGCTCCCGTCCTGGAGCACGCCGGTGAGGACGGTCAGATCGGCCGTGAGGCGCCGCGCGCGGTCTACCAGGTCCCGCGCCTGGTCGCATTCCGGGCTCGAGGGACACCCGTAGGCTCCCGCCGCAATCTGGCTCTCGACGAATGCCGCCCCCGCCTCCAGCTCCAGCAATAGGGCCCGGATCTGCGCGATACCCCCCTCCACGGTCGCCTGGTTCCAGCCCTGGTCGGCGTCGGTGGAGTCCACCGCGAAGTTCACCTGCATGCGGGTGGAGACGAGGGGCACGGAGGCGGTGAGGGTGAGGCGGTGGCTGATCCCGAGCGCCAGGTTCAGCGGGAAGCGGCGGACATCCGCGTCCAGCGTGGTCTGCCACGCACCGGTGTTGATCGTGTACGTCGAGTCGTCAATGATCGAGCGGATGCTGAGTTGCGGCGAGTACATCGTGGGCACGAGCCGCACACCGGCCGCCACGTCGGAGAAGTCGGTGCCCAGCGGTTCCATGTTGCCGTCTGCGTCGAACCGCTCTGCGTAGTTGACGTACTGCGGCTCGAAGCTCACGCGCAGCACCCCGCGCGGTACGATCCAGGCGTCGGGGAATTGCGCAGCCGCCGGAGCGGCCGTGCCGACGGTAAGGATGGCAACGACGGCCACTACGGTAGCGTGAACGCGGCGCAGCGGTACCGTCGATGCCGCCGAATGGGACGCGGTGGTTGGGCTCGGCATCGGTGGCGGCAATCTACAGCAAAGCGGGAGGCTCACCAAGGCGAGCCCCCCGCATGCCGTCTCTCGGAAATCGCGCCGTCCCTACGGCTCCGGGATATCGGTGCCGTACGTCGCGTTGATCAGCGCGATCAGCCCCTCGGCGACACCCTCGTGTGACAGGGAGCTGGGGTGGATCCCGTCGCGGCTCAGCGCCCAGCCGAATGGCGCGGTCTCGTGCTGCGGGTCCAACGGGTTGAATGCCGGGAACGGGCGGATCGCCGTCGGGTCCTGCAGCAGGTCCTCGAGGATGGGGTTGGGATCGAGGTACGCCCAGCCACGCGCCGTGGCCTCGGCCGCAATCGTCGCGTTGTAGGCCTCAACGCTGCTGACCATGTTTAGCATCTCGGCCGAGGAGACAACTTCTGGTACCGAACAGTCGAGCGTCTGGGGAAGGCCCAGCGCCGCCGCCCCGAAGATCGGCGCGCCGTAGTGGAACGGCACCGAGACCCACAGCGTGTCCGTCGTCCCCGGGATCACGAAGAAGTCGGTCAGGCAGTTGGGGAGGACCGTGAGGGCCGGAACGGCTGCGGCGGCCGCGAAGTACGCGCGCCCCTGGCTCAGGTACGGCGCGAGCCCCACCTGCACGACGCCAATCAGCGCGCCGCCCTCGACCGAACCGAAGGCGTCGATGCTGTCCATCATGGCCGTGTAGTTGGCCTCGAACTCAGCGGGGTCGGTGATCAGCGCCGGATCGCCCGCGTTCGTCTCATCCAGGATCGCTTCGAGCACGTCGTTGTTCCCGATCCAGACCGAGACGAACGTGGGCTCTACCTCGGCGGCTGCCTCGAGCTGCGTGCGGCCGCCCAGGAAGAACGTGGTGAGCGGGTTGGGGCCGCTCGCCGGGCTGAGGTTGGTCAGCGCGTCGATGACCGCGGCGCCGGGCACGGCGACGTTGTGCAGGTACTCCGGGATCGGCGCCACGCGCAGGTTGTCGCAGAAGTCGTCGGCGTAGCCGCCACGGTCCTGCGTGAACACGTTGATCAGCGGCGGTGGGCAGCCGGGCCGGTTCATGAGGGGAGCGTTGAATTCGCTGACCCCCATCTGCGCGGCAAGTATCTGAGCATACGAGAGTAACTGTGTGGAGTCGCTGATCCCGCCCGACTGGAACCCCGCCGTGATGGAGTTGCCGATGGCGACGTACTTGTTGAACAGCGCATCCACGTCGGACGTCGGCGGGTTGACAATGTCGTCGTCACAAGCTCCCAGCAACGCCACGCCCGCGACGGCCACTGTCGGAATCCACTTCATGGTTCGGCGAATCATGTCGTGATCCTCCTAGAAGTGCACCGTGAGGGTGGCGGCGATGAGGTGAGCGTTGAACGTGTACAGCCCGCTGTTCAACTCCACGGTCGGCGACTGCCCCGCTGGGGCGTCGCGCACGCGGCCGCGGCGCTTGTCCTGACGGATGTACTGATAGGCCAGGTCGAGCGCGAAGCTGTTGCTGAACCTGATGCCCGCGCCCGCAGTGAACTCGTTGCGGTTCCCCTCGGGCAACAACGGTGTCACCGTCTCGTCGGGCGCGGCGGCCTGGTGGTAGAGGTAGCCGCCCCGCAGGTTCACCTTGTCGCTGGTCACCCAGTCGAGGCCGAAGCGGAAGCCGTTGGTGTCGCCATAACCCTCTTCCAACCTGAGGGTGTCCTGATACTCGAACGCTGCCACGAGCTCGTCGAACAGCGACCAGTTCACCCACTGCCACTCCGCCAGCACCTTGAGGTCGTCGAACGCGTCGATCGCCACGCCCACGGTCAGCTGATCGGGCATGGTGATCGATGTGTTGACGGTCTGGTCGGAGAGCGGGCGGCCGGTGCTGAACAGGTCGAGGCCGGCGACCAGGGAGTCCACGGGCAGCGGCTGGCTCGGGTCGAGCCCCAGGGCGAGGGCGATCCCGCTGTTGGGCGGGATGATCAGGCCGCTCGCGACCTGCCGGAACGTGGCATCGCCCTCGTAGTCGAGCGTCACCCGCGTGAGGTAGCGGACCCCGATGTCCACCGACTCGACCGGCTTGATGCGGACGCCGAAGTTCCCGCCGAAGCCGGTGGCCCCACTGGCGTGGAGCCGGCCGTCGGCGAATTGCGTGTGGAAGGGAATGCCCAGCTGGCCCACCGTCGTGCCCGGGGGCAGGCTGGGCAGCGGCAGCTCCACGGCCGAGAGATCGAGCCGCTGGTTCAGCTCTACCGAGCCGATCACGATGTCCAGACCGGCGCCGAGCATGAGCCAGTCGAGCACCTGGTACGCCGCGGAGGGCTGGAAGTACAACGAGCGCAGGTCGTTGTCGTAGCCGAGGAAGCGGCCCTCGAATGCCAGCGGCCATTCCGTGCCCAGCCCGTACGGTACGAAGAAGCCGAGCCCCGCCGCCCACTTGTCCTTGCCGTACACCACGTAGGCGTGTGGCACTGGGACGATGTCGTTCTCGAGGTCGGTCTCCGCCCCGGTGAGATCGGCGGTGAAGCCGCCGAAGGCGTAAATGCCGCTCACCCCGGCGCTCACGGTCCAACCCTGCATTCCGGCGATACCGGCTGGATTGTAGAAGATCGATGACCCGTCTTCGCAGGGTGAGGCGACGCCGGTACCCGCCCGACCCATCACGCACGTGCCGTGCTCGTTCACCTGGAATCCCTGGGCCACGAGCGTGCCCGGGAGTGCGGCGAGCGCCACGGCAACTGCCAGACCAGAAGTCGCTCGTCTCATTCCGTACCCCGCCGTGAGAGTGATGTCGCGACTTTATCCCGGATGCACGGGAAAGTCAACGAACTGCGGGAGGGCCTAATCCGGCTTGCGCAGCAGCTCCCGGTCGTACGCAGCCAGGATCTCCTGGCGCCCGATGACGCCCAGCAGCCGCTCCGAATCTCCCGCGTCCACCACCGGGATGTAGTGGCTCCCTCGGACCGCCAGCTTCTGCAAGGCGGTGGCGAGGGAGTCGCCCGGGGTCACCCGCTCGAAGTGCGGGCTCGCAAGGTCGCCGGCCACCACCACGGAGGCGAACCGGTCCGCGTCCGACAGCACGGTACGCAGGTCGTCGTAGGTGAGCATCCCCACGAGCCTCAGCTCCTCGTCCATGACCGGGAACTCGATCTGCGGGCTCGCGCCGATGGCCTTGAGGATCTGCTGCACCGTCGCGTCCTCCCCGATCACCTGGGGGTCGGGATTGAACGAGTCGCGCACGCGCAGCCGCTCCATGACCGCCGAGTCGCGCCCGAGGTGGATGGTCTCGCCTCTTCGCACCAGCCACTCGGAGTAGATCGACTCCGGGTGGATACGGCGCGCGGTGATGTATGCGACCGCGCCGCACAGCATGAGTGGGAGGATCAGCGCGTAGTCGCTCGTCATCTCGAACACGATCATGATGGCGGTGAGCGGCGCGTGGGTGCTCCCGGCGACCAGCCCGGCCATCCCCACGAGCGCGAACGCCTCGGGGGCGATGGTGAACCCGGGCACCAGCTCCGTGGCCGCGCGGCCCAGCCCACCTGCCAGCGTGGCGCCGATGAACAACGCCGGGGTGAACACCCCGCCGGCTCGGGTCACGGTGAGCGTCGCAGCGGTGGCGAGGATCTTGGCGAACGCGAGGCCGACCAGGAAGTAGCCGGTCCGGGCGCCTATGATGTCGATGGAGAGAGTCTCATGGCCGCGGCCCCACAGGTCCGCCTTGAACACCACGTCGAGCGCTCCTACGATCAGCGCGCCGACCAGGAGCTGCGGCCACACCCGCTCGATCCGCCCCAGCACGCCCCGCACCCAGTACACGGCTCTGGTGTAGAGCACGGCCACCACGCCGGTCACTACACCGAGCAGCGCGTACAGCAGCAGCTCGCTGGAGGCCCCCACCCCGTACTCCGTCGGCATCTCGATCACGGGGGTACCGCCGAAGGCCGCCCGCGAGATGGCGGCGGCGATCACGCTGGCAACGAGAACCGGTGGGAAGGCCCGGACCCCGAACGTTCCGATGACCTTCTCCAGGGAAAAGAACACCCCGGCTATGGGCGCGTTGAATGCAGCCGAAATGCCGGCTGCCGCTCCGCAGCCCACCAGCAGCCGCAGCCGCTCGGGCCCGGAGCGGAAGAAGCGGCCGATCTTCGACCCGAGGGCGGAGCCGGCCACGGCGACCGGTCCCTCGGCGCCCACCGAGCCTCCCGTGCCGATCGCCATGGCGGCCGCGGCCGTCTTGATCATGACGGGCCAGGAGTGGATCACGCCGCCACGCTTCGCCACGGCCCGCATGACGTCGGGAATGTTCTCGCCGTCCGAGTCGTGGGTGCCGTAGCGCACCAGGAGTCGGGTGAGGCTCAGGCCGACCACGACCACGAGGACGATGGCCAGGCTCCCGATCCCGGTGAGCCGTCCCACCGCCGTCAGGGCGCCCGCCTGTGCCAGGTCGATCAGCTTGTAGAAGACGATTACCGAGAGGCCGACGACCGTCCCGATGGCGACCGCGAAGCCGAGGAGCAGGGCGGTCTCGTCGACTCCCAGCTTGGGGAGCTGGGAGAGCAGAACATGGGCCCAGCCGGAGGCCCGTGCCGAAACGGCGCGCTGCCGCGCACGAAGGCGGGCGAGGTCAGGCATGGCGCGCGGAAGATACTGAGGAGCGAGCGCGGCCGTCACCCCGCGGCCGGAGGCTCCGCGCGCTCCAGAAATGGAAACGGCGCCCGGAGGGGCGCCGTGCGCGAACGCGAGTGGGTCACGGCACGGACCCGGAACGCGAGGCTAGTCCCAGTCCTTGCCCGGGGCGATGTCGCCGGCGCTCTCCCGCAGCTCGCCGATCATGTCGTGCAGCCGCTGCTCGATGACGTCGGCCTCCTTCTGTACCTGAGAGGCGGGCTTGAGGCCCCGCCGCCCGTCCACGATGGTCCAGTGGAGCCGGGTGACCTCGTCGATCATCTGCTTCACCTTGGCGCGCAGCTTGAGGTAGCGCCGCTTGTGCATCGGCGGAGGCTGGAACTCCTCGGTGAGCCCCTTCTTGGAGGCCCAGATGAGTGCCCACATAATGGGGATCATCGCGAGCAGCGCCAGCGGTAACCGGAGGCCGGGCTCCTCGACGTACCAGATGATGGCCCCCATGGCGGCCAGCCCAGCCAGCACGATCACGGCAACGATGGCGTTGGCCGCGGAGCGGGAGAGTGCCATTCGACGCCTCCACCGGTTGTGAGTCCGAGTCGGGCGGCGCCCCGGAGGCCCCGGGGTGGGCTCGACGGCGGGTAAGGTGGGGAGGGCAGGGGGCCCCGTCAAGCTTCCCGGTCGGCCGAGCAGGCTTCGGAACCCTTTGTGGAATGGGGGGATACCGTCTGTGGTGAGCCTTCCGTTGGCTTCCGCGGCGGTCGGCTGCATGCGATGTTAGAATTGGTAGCCCGGGTGGCGGAATGGGCAGACGCAAGGGACTTAAAATCCCTGGGGGGAAACCCCGTGTGGGTTCGACTCCCACCCCGGGCATTGAGGGTAAGACGAAGGGCCACGCACGGTTAGGTCGCGTGGCCCTTTGCCGCTTCCGGAACCCGGGCATCAGCCGCCGACGGCCGATTGTGCCCCAATTGTGCCCTTTCTCATGGGGAGCACGGTCCGAGAAGCTCCTACGGCGAGGTCGAGCGCCGCGAGCTTCTTCACACCCTCACGCAGGTCCCGCTCCTTCGTGATGGCATATCGGCGGTAGATGCTCTCCGTCTTGTGGCCGATAAGCTGCATAGCCACGGATCGCGGCACACCCGCTCGCTCAAGATTCCGAACAGCGGTCCGGCGGAAGTCGTGCGGGCGCTTCGGCTGTCCGTCTGTTCCAAGCACGCCCGCTCGATGGCAGGCGGCCCGCCATGCGTGGTAGCAGTCCCGGATGCGCTCCCCATCGCGATGAAAGACCCAGGGGATGATCCGGCCAAGCCGCCGTTCGGCTTCCTTCGTTGCGTCCCGCTGCTTGCGGAGCAGGTCTCGCAGGGTTTCCGGGCCGCTGCTGCTCGAGCCACCGAATCCCGGATTGAACAAGCTACGTCCCGGTAGTGTGTGGCCGCTGCACGTTGCAGTACTCGTAGAGATCTGCGTCCGGTGGAGGTTTGGGCACTCTGCCCTCAAGAATCATGGTCGTCCACTCCTCGTACCTCTCGACCTGGACGCAAACGGCGCCGCGCTCAACCGCGAACTCTAGGGACCCGGACGGTGGGTACCGAACACCGAATAGGTTGGCCAAGTCGAATTGGGACACATTTCCCCAATTCTCTACGTTACTGAGCTCCGCGTTCCCGAGGTGGGCATTCCTGAGGTTAGCACCGCTGAGGTTGGCATCCCTGAGGTCGGCCCTGAGGAGGAAGGCGTTGCTAAGATCCGCCTGCGCGAGGTCGGCATGCCTGAGGTTGGCACGCCCGAGGTTGGCCTCCGAGAGGTTGGCATAAGCGAGGCTGGCCCACGTGTAGTCGGCATCCTGGAGAATGGCACCCGTGAGGTCGGCATCCCCGAGGTCGACCCCGAGGAGGATGGCGTTGCTAAGATCGGCCTCCCTGAGGTGGGCACGTCTGAGCTTAGCAGCCCTGAGGTTGGCACCCGTGAGGCAGGCCCACCTGAGGCTAGCGGAGTCCATGACCGCCCTCACCAGTATCGCATCGCGGAGTTGGACACTGTCGAGCATCGCCCCGGAGAGATTGACGCCAGTGAGAGCGACACTGTCATGATTGAGATCCTGTAGGGCCTCAATCCGCCCGCCGGCACTCGTCGCTCCTGCCGCCGTGGCGGCATGCAGCATCTACCACGCTTGATAATGCTTCGCCTTCTTCGCATTCTCGGCCGCTTCACGTCGTTCGTCGGCGCTCATGAAGTACGAGACGACGGCCACAAGGATCGACAATCGAGCGAGGTTCCCCAGGACGTGGAACAGGGCCATCTGGCTCGTGGCGTAGTCGATCCACTCTAACGCCCACTCGACTGTAAGTACCGGGACAGCTAGTGGTAGGAGCATCTTCTTCTGCGGGAGTCGGCCCCGCAGCAGCTCAGGACGTGTCGGCTCGGTCATGGCAACACCCCCCCAAGAGGTCACGCCGCGAATATGTAGTGTCCCAGGAAGGGCGGCTATCTCAGTTCGCCGGCCCCGTGCCGGGCGCTGGTGTTTCCAGGCCGCTAAACTGAACAAACCCGGTTCAGATTTCCCCTTGCGAGCGGTGTCCCCGGCGACACATTAGCCGCATCCGTCGAACCGCCGCGTGGCCTCGACGGCCCCGCTGCCAGAGCGACGCCCTCCACCTGGACGCCAGACCGACGACGCGACCGCCAGACCACCGACGGGAAGTGTGTGAACCTTCCTGATTCGGAGCAGGGACTATGCGAACGATTGCCCATCGACCAGTCCGGCGCTTCGTGGCGTTCGCGCTGCTGCCGTGCTACCTCGCTGCGTGTTTCTCTTGGAAGACACAGGAGGTGAGTCCGGAACAATTGGTGGCCGAGCAGGAGCCCTCAAAGGTCCGTGTGACGCGAACCGACAGCATCAAAGTCGTGATAGAGGAGCCCCGAGTATCTGGTGACTCGCTCCGAGGGGTTTGCATCGGGAAGGAATACCCCAGCTCTGTGCAAGGCGACCTATTCCTTCTCGGACAGCAGGCGAGCGTTGCCCTTGCCGATGTGTCGAGCATCGCCGTCGAGGAGACCGAGGTTGGGAAGACGGCGCTCGTCGTGGTCGCAGGGTTGGCCGTGGTGGGCCTCGCGGTGCTTGCCGCCCACATAGCTGCTACTTGGCCGGAAAACTGACGGTTGGTGCTACGCTGGCTCGTGCCGTGCCCGGCCCCGCGCCGGGCGCTTCGTTTCCGGGCCGCTGCTGCCCGAGCCGCCGAATCCCGAGCGGAATTACTCTATTTCGCCACAGAGATAGGGATTACGTTGGCGGCGTTGCGCCCTCGCGACTCTTTCGGGCCCAAGCGTGCGGCTCCATGGTGGGGCGGAAGCTGTGCAGCAGGGAGGTGTACCATGCGCCACCGTCGGACTCTCATCACGGTCGCCCTCGTTCTCGCAATCCCCGCCTGCGAAGACCAGCCCACTGACGTCGATGATTCAGCCGACCTGCAACTGCTCGTGGTATCAGGTGATGGGCAAGAGGGTCCGCCGTATACGGAGCTTACTGAACCGATTGTAGTGAAGGTGTATCGCGGCAACTCGCAGGCCGGCATACCGAATCAGATCGTCAACTTCGTGGTGACGGAGGGTGGAGGTTCAGTCTTCGCCGGCGCAGCCCTCACGGACGCCTTGGGGTACGCCGCCGAACGCTGGACGCTCGGGGCACCGGGCCCGCAGGCGTTGGAGGCACGGGCCGTGAGTTCCGACGGTGAGAAGCTCGTGTTCGGTAACTTCACGGCAACGGCAGTGGAGCCACTCCCGACGGTAGTGATTGATGTGACCGAGGTGATCACGGTGAGCGACGTACCGACGCTCGTACCCGGGGTGGTGATTCACGTGACGGAGACCATCACGGTGAGCGATCAGCCGGTGGTGTCCCCGCAGTGAGCGTTGAGATTGATGATGATAGGCAAAGGCCAAGAGCGGCAGTGCGTACAAGCTGCCCGACCTGGGAGGCAAGCATGATTGGGAAAGCCGTATTTCTACTCCGGCCAGTTGCGGCACTCGCGGTGTTGTTCACCACGTGTCTGTCTCTGTCTGCCCCGGCGATGGCGCAGGGTGTGCCGACTGGGGCAGACGACGTAGAGCAGGGAATCAAAGTGCATGGCCACTGGGTTATCGAGGTGCGAAATCCTGATGGGTCCTTGGTGGCGACTTATGAGTTTCGGAATAGCTTGACCACATCGGGTCGGGTGACACTGGCCGATATGCTTGTCCGCGATCGGGTGCCCAGTAACTGGTCTATCAGGTTGGAAGCCGGCACACAGGAAAACCATCCCTGCGGGGCTCCCTTTCAAGGGCTCCCCTGTCACATCATAGAGAGCACAGACCCATCAGCCGGACAGGAAGGGCCGTATTTCCCAACGCTTACCGTAGAACGGGGTGGCACGACGGGAGACCCGACGGTGATCCTCAGCGGAACTGCGACTGCTCAAAGGGACGGTGAGGTGTATTTGGTGAGGACTACATTGAGTTCTTGCGACGGGGGCGACACGACACCGTCAGCTTGTGTGGGCAACGCCACGCGAGCGGGGTTATTTACGGAGGGCGGTTTCTTTAGCCCGCGCATCTCCGTGGTGACGGGGCAGTCAATCCTAGCAACTGTTACATTGTCTTTCTCCTAGGCACGAGTGCTCCAACGGCGCCCTACGGGGGATGGATAGAATTCATCTGAAGCCTTTAGTCGCCGTCCGTATCTACTACGCGCCCGGCCCCGCGCCGGGCGCTGTCGTTTTCGGGTAGTTCTCAGCAAGAAGAACGGCCCCTTTAGGGGGCCGTCATGCCGGGTCGGAGCGGGGATTGTCCCTCTGTGGGGAGGGTTAGCCCCCGCTACGGTCATGTAGTAAGTCTCTCAGACGCGTGACCGCCTGTTTCGCCTCTGAGAGGGAGTGTTCCGATGAACTACTGGCCGCTAAGAAACTATGCGCCAGGTGCTTAAGTTCGGGGTCATCTACAATCTGCGAAGCCTCCTCGTGCGACAACCCATAGGTTTCTCGCAGTTCGTCGGCTAGATCGTACCAAGTGCCGTCAGGTCTCCTCATCTTTCTGCTTCCGTAGTAATCTGCGTTCTAGTTGTAACTTAAAGACTTGTGCTTTCAGTTGCTTTATTTCTGCGGCCTGCCGTTCCTGAGTTTCAATGATCTTGTCGGACGCTTCCGAGATCAGCCCTAATTCCACCCCAAGAAGCTTGACCCGATATGATGGTGGAGGTTTGGACGTGTCCCAGTGTAGGATCACGCGAATCAAGAGTTGGGTGGCGGATACCCCCACCAGTAGGGCCACAGGCACAAGTGCTATGGCACCGACGATGACAAACAGTAGGTCCATCGCCAAGATAATGTCACATCGCCGTCAGTCCGTCCAGCCAGCGCGGGGGCTAGAACAGGTCCAGCGGGTCAACCGCATCCACCGGCCCCGCGCCGGGCGCTGGTGTTTTTGGGCGGCCAATCTGAACAAATCCTGTGCAATTTCACTCTTGCAGCCCGTGTCCCCCGCGACACATTGACACCATCCGTCGAACCGCCGATGGCCTCGACGGCCCGCTGCCAGAGCGACGCCCTCCATCTGGACGCCCACCGACGACGAGACCGTAGGGCCACCGACGCCGGTCTTACACAAGGAGGAACACCATGCGTCGTGCCATCCTTCTTACCTCCACACTTCTGCTCGGAGCAATCGCTGCTGCGCCCGCGCTCAGGGTGCAGGAGGCCGAGAATCCAGTCGTCCACACCAGCAGCCACCAAGTGCCGTGGGAACGGGTAGACAGCCTCAGGACATTGTGGGGGATGTACCCGGAGTGGTTGCCGAAAGCCCAGGAGTTGGGGCACATCCTCGACCGCCAGCTTTGGGTGCACTTGATGGCGGACGAGTGGAACGTCGTGATCACGAGGACCTATAGGTCCTGGGATGCTTGGGCGAACTCAGAACCCGGCTGGGCTCAGGCGGTGTTCCGGGAGGTCGAGCCGGATTCAGTTCGCCGTGCCGCGTTCAACGAGGGTGTGAACTGGGTTTTCGCGAACACCATCCACCGCGACAACATCTACCAGCAGGTCAAGTAGGCCACTTCACGGGTACCTGCGCTGCGCCCGGCCCCGCGCCGGGCGCTGGTGTTTCTGGGCCGCCAATCCCGAGTGGACGGAGCACAATCCGGCCGATCCTGGGATCGCGCTCGTGGAGGTGTTGGCCTACGCCGCCGACCACCTGGGGTACCGCCACGACGCCGTCGCCACCGAGGCCCACCCTGCGCCCATTTCACACCGCCCGCGCCGGGCGTCTTGCTGTTGACATCCGGTTGAACCCTGCAGCGACCTCGGTTGGACAAACGCCCCCTGCGTGATGCAGGGACCATTCCCCTTGGCGTCAGAGCCCGGTGTCAGTCTGGCTGGGGACAAGACCTATGGGACCCAGGAGCTTTGATCAGTTGCGGCGACTCTCGGCGGCGGTGCCGTAAGGCCTCAGATAGGTGCCTCAGTGGCTCTAGGAGGCACGATCCAGCACAGGCCGGGGAGGGGGGGAGAGGGTGGCTTGCAGCCGAACAGTGGGTGACGCAAGGGGCACATTTCGGACACACTGGTTGATAAGTGGTTGCGGGATAAGGGGTTACGCTTGCCAAGTGAACAGACAATCCTCAGCGTCTGCGGCCTCCGGCCCGTCCGGGTGAAGCGGGAGCCGCCCCTCGTAGAGCGTTAAATGGTCTCAACCGTCGGCGGGCTATATGTTAGTGCTCAGAGCCGGCGCGGTTGCCACAGTGACCGACCTCCTCGAACGTTTCAAGGCTGCCCTCGCCGACCGCTACGCCATCGAGCGTGAGCTTGGTAGCGGTGGGATGGCTACGGTCTATCTCGCCCACGACCTCAAGCACGACCGTGAGGTCGCGCTCAAGGTGCTCCGTCCAGAGCTTTCGGCCGTGCTGGGCAGCGAGCGCTTCCTGCGTGAGATCCGCATCGCCGCCAAGCTCAACCACCCCCACATTTTGGCCCTCCACGACTCGGGCGAGGCCGAGGGCTTCGTCTACTACGTGATGCCCCACGTGGCGGGGGAGTCATTGCGCAGCAAGCTCAACCGCGAGAAGCAGCTGGCGCTGGATGAGACGATTGCGCTCACCCAGCAGGTGGCTGCGGCACTGGACTACGCGCACCAGGCGGGGGTGATCCACCGCGACATCAAGCCCGAGAACATCCTGATTCACCAGGGTGAGGCGCTGGTGGCCGATTTCGGGATCGCGCTGGCGGTGAGCGCGGCGGGCGGCACACGGCTCACCGACACGGGCCTCTCGCTGGGGACGCCGGAGTACATGAGCCCGGAGCAGGCCACGGGGGAGCGGGAGCTGACGGCGCGCAGTGACCTGTATTCCCTGGGCGCGGTGGTGTACGAGATGCTGGTGGGGGAGCCGCCCCATACGGGGAACACGGTGCAGGCGATCATCGCCAAGGTGGTGTCGGTGACGCCGCAGCCGATCCAGCGAGTGCGCGAGGCAGTGCCGGGCAACGTGGAGGCAGCGGTGCAGTGTGCGTTGTCCAAGACACCGGCGGATCGCTTTGCGAGCGGCGCCGAGTTCGCCCGCGCCCTCACCGACCCTGCGTTCACGCTGCCGAGCGTCGCCGGTGCGGCGGCGGTACCGCTGCGCAAGGGGCCGTGGAACCGGCTGGCGATTGGGATGGCGGGCCTCGCGGCCCTGCTCGCCGTCGTCGCTCTTTGGGGTTGGTTGCGTCCTGCGCCACCCATCGCCGGTGCTCCCGGACTCCGCTTACATCTTGCTCCCGAGGACGTGCGGATCATCGCGTCCCTCGGTGGTGATCCGCTGGCGTTCTCCCCGGATGGCCAGACGCTGGCGTTCATCGGTCGAGGCCCTTCGGATGAGGCCCAGGCCGTGTACCTGAGAGGGATGGGCGACTTCCGGCCTCGGAAGCTCGCCAACACGGACGGGGCAATGTCCGTCTTTTTTTCTCCAGACGGTGAGTGGGTCGGGTTCAAGGTGGATCGCGAGCTCCGGAAGATCCCCCAGAGCGGGGGCGCCTCCGTCCTCTTGGCGTCCAACGCACGTCACCAGAGGGGAACCGCGAGCTGGGGGCCGGACGGCGCAATCGTCTACGCGAGCATCGGAACCGCTCAAAGAATCGAGTGGGTGGGAGAGAACGGTGAGCAGATGGAATCGCACCTGCCTGCTCACTGGGGCGGAGTTGCGCAGTGGCCGACGTACGTCCCAAACGGCCGAGGGATCATTTTTCAGGCGTGTGAATCCTCAGGTTGCATCGATGACCTTGGACTCCACGTGCTCGACTTCGAGAAAGGTGAAGTCCGGCGCTTGGTGGACGATGCCACGCGGGGCTGGGTCCTTCCCTCCGGCCATCTTCTCTACTCCAGGGACGACGGGGCGGCGCTGGTTGCGCCCTTCGACCTTAAGGCCCTTGAGCTTACAGGATCAGCCGTGCCGATGTTGGAGAACGTACAGACGGCAATCGACGGCGTAGGCCGGATCGCCGTGTCGAATGTAGGCAACGTTGCCTACCTGAAGGGTTCCGGGGCGCGAGACAACGAGCTGGTCTGGGTCACGCGAGACGGCAATGTGCGCCCGCTTCCCTTAGATCCGAGAAATGTTCTCGGCGTCCGCATTTCACCGGATGGTAGCCGCATCGCAGCTACCGTCCTCAATGAGGATGGCCGAAACATTTGGATCTTTTTGCCGGACGGGACTAGCGAAGCTCGGGTGACGTACTCTAACAATGACTCCCAACCGGTGTGGATGCCCGGTGGATCGAGCATTGCCTTCCAAACAACAGATAGCTCAGGTGTGAGCATCAATGCGCAGACGGTCGATCTGTCGAGCCCTATCCGTCCCATCGCCCAGTTCAGTGTCGGCAGCAACATCAGTGGCCTCTCGTTCACCCCTGACGGTAGTCGTCTCCACCTCGCACTTCGCGGTCAGAACACGCAGGGATTCGACCTCGTCTTCGTTCAGACAGACGGCCAGAGCGACCCCGAGGTCTTCTATCAGACTACGGCGGACGAGGATTACCCTGCGGTCTCGGCCGACGGCCAGTTGCTGGCGTACATCTCAGACGAATCTGGAGAGCGCGAAGTGTACGTACGGCGAGCCGACGGGTCGGGGGGACGGGAGCCGGTTTCGAGTGGAGGTGCACAGGAGGTTGTATGGTCCCCGGTTGGCCCAGAACTCTTCTACCGGGCACCCGACGGAATGTACTCCGCCACGATCAACGTGAAGGACGGCGTCCAGGTCGTAATACGGCGACTGTTTGACGACTCCGAGTTCAGCCGCACCTTCGTGGGCTATGGGTCCGATCTTAGCTACGACGTCGACCCAACCGGCGAGAACTTCCTCATGATACGGCGAGGCGCCGTCCGACTTCATGTGATAGTGAGCTGGTTCGAGGAGTTGAAGGTGAGGGTGGGGAGGTGAGGTGCGACTACCCGCCGTTCCAACAGTTGATGGGGCCGAAGGGGTAGGGAAGTCGGCAAGCCGATGCATCCAGCGCTGACGTTCGCCACCAGTCCATGGGCGAGCTGACTGTGCCCCAACTGTGCCCGAACCATCCGCAACTATACGTGAGAAGCGGGATGGGGCGGGAAGTGACTCCGGTCGTAAGTCGTTGTGATTGTGCCGAATAGGCCCGGATGGTCACTCGTGGTCAGACTGGTGCTCCATACTTAAAATCCCTGGGGGGAAACCCCGTGTGGGTTCGACTCCCACCCCGGGCACTTGAGGGTAAGACGAAGGGCCACGTACGGTTAGGTCGCGTGGCCCTTTGCCGTTTCCGGAACCCGGGCATCAGCCGCCGACGGCTGATTGTGCCCTATGCGATGTTCGTCGCGGGGGCGGTGGAGACGCAGACCGAACGGCAGTAGGCGCCCGAAGAAGGGCGTTTTGAAGCTTCAGTAGAGTGTTTTGAAGCTTCACGAGGGCGTTTTGCAGCTTCAAAACGGCATTCTCAAGCTTCCAGACGGCGTTTCCAAGCTTGAAATCGACGAATTGAAGCTTCGAATCGCCCTTTCCAACCTTCAGAACGCCGATTCCAACCTTCAAAACGATCAACTAAAGCTTCAAGACCGCGTCCTGAAGCTTCGAAACGACCGATTGAACTGCAGGATCGCTGGCGATGAAAGTCTTTATTGCCTTACGCGGCCGCCTAACCCGCAAATGGACTCGTCGAGCGCGAAACGTAGAATAAGGAAGCCTGTTGATACGAGTGCCTGGCGTTGATATGAGTACGTTCACCGATGTGGTAGGGGTAGTGGCCCCTAGCGTCCGAGCGGCATTCGGGGCTTCTTGCCCCCGCCCCGCCGCCGGGCGTCTTACCGGTGACAGTCGGTTGAACCCTGCAGCGCTCTCGGTTGGACGAACACATGGTGGCACGGCACGGGCCCGCACAGCCCAAACCGACCTTGGGTTCCGCGCGCGCTCGGGGACGATGACCCCAGGCGCGGCGGGATTGACACCAGGTGCGAGGCCCGTCATATCTCCGCCGCTGTGACCGCAACCGACCAGAAATTCGACCAATTGCGTCACCAACCGCGTGTGTTGCTCGGCCCCGGTCCCAGCAACCTTCATCCGCGGGTCTTCCAGGCCATGAGCAGCCCCATCCTGGGGTATCTCGATCCGGATTTCCTGGTGGTCATGGATGACACGATGGCGTTGCTGCGGCAGCTCTTCCAGACGCAGAACGAGATGAGCATCACGCTCCCGGGGACGGGGATGGCCGGCATGGAAGCGGCCATCTGCAACGTCGTCGAGCCCGGCGATGAGGTGATCGTGGGCATCCACGGTTTCTTCGGTCAGCGCATGGCGGAGATCGTGGAGCGGCACGGCGGCAAGGCGATCCGGGTGGAGGTCGACTTCGGCCAGGTCGTGCCGGCCGATCAGATAGAGTCCGCCCTCGACTCGCACCCCGACGCGAAGATGGTCGCAGTGGTGCACGGCGAGACGTCCTCGGGCATCGGCCAGCCGCTGGAACAGATCGGCCGGCTGGTTCGCCAGCGGGACAAGCTGTTTCTGGTGGACGCCGTCTGCTCGCTGGGTGGGGCCGACATTCCGGTCGACAGATACCTCATAGACATCTGCTACAGCGCGGGGCAGAAGTGCATCGGCGGGCCCGCCGGCATCTCGTGCATCACGCTCAACGACCGGGCGACGCGCGTGATCGAATCGCGCGGCCGGCCGGTCGACACCTGGTACCTGGATCTCCTGCTGATCCGCCAGTACTGGTTCGCCGATCGTGTGTACCACCACACTGCCCCAGGACCGCTGGTGTACGCACTGCGTGAGGCCCTGCGACTCATCCAGGAAGAGGGGCTGCACGAACGGGTCGCGCGGCATCAAGAGTGCGGCGACCTGCTGAAGGCCGGTCTCACCGGTCTCGGGTTGGAGCTGTTCGGCGATCCGGCGAACCGCTTGCCCATGCTCACCTGCGTGATGATACCGGGAGGCGTGGACGACGCGGCGGTCAGGCAGCGTCTGCTGGGCGAATACGGCATCGAGATCGCGGGTGGCTTCGGGCCCCTCAAGGGCAAGGCGTGGCGGATTGGGTTGATGGGTTTCAGCTGCAGCGAGCGCAACGTCCACTACCTGATCGCCGCGCTGCGCGAGATCCTCGGACGGTAGGAGGGGCGGGCAAGGGCCCAGTTCCCGGATTTGCAGGGCCCCGCAACCAGAGTTATGGTGTTGGAGATCTGCTGCCGGCGCGCCCGCTGCCCTGCGGGACCTCGTCGCCACCGGGTGCCACAAGAGGCAGACGGCCATGACATCACCCTACATCGCCAGTCCACTGGGCGCGCTGCAACGCAGGCCACTGCATGAGGAGATCGATGCGTTCGGGCTGACGCACCGTGGGAAGGTGCGGAAGACCAACCAAGATCACTTCATGATCAGCTCCCTGCGCAAGCAGATGCAGATCCACCGCACGAGCCTCCCCGACGTCGATGAGCTGGCACTGCCGGACGAGAGGCTGGCATATCTCGCGATGGTGGCCGACGGCGTCGGGAGCGGACGGGGCGGGGAAGAGGCCAGCCGGCTCGCGGTTGCCGCGGTGGCGCAGTACGTGACGCAGAGCATCCACTGCTACTACACGGCCGACACGAGTGACGAGCAGGCGTTCCTCGACGCCCTGCACGAAGCGGCCATGCACTGCCACGCGAACCTGGTCGAGAGGGCTGGGGAAGATGCCAGCCGGCACGGCATGGCGACCACGCTCACCCTGTGGATCGGCGTGTGGCCCCGGGCATACCTGCTCCAGGTCGGTGACAGCCGGTGCTACCTCCTGCGTGACGGTGAGCTGACCCAGGTCACGCGTGATCAGACGATGGCGCAGGACCTGGTCGATCAGGGCGTACTCACCAAGGGCGATGCCGACAACTCGCGGTGGGCGAGCGTCCTGTCGAGTGCACTCGGGGGCGTGCAGAGCGCGCCGGTAGTACGCCGCGTCGACCAGGCGTGGCACCACGTCGGTTTGTTGTGCAGTGACGGGCTCACGAAACACGTGTCGGACGAGCGGATCGGCGAGCGGCTCAGGACCATGAAGTCGGCCAAGCAAGTGTGCAAGGATCTGCTGCGTGACGCGCTCGAGGGCGGTGGCAGCGACAACATCACGATCGTGGTGGGTCGGGTGCTGCGCAAAGACAGGGATTGAAGCGTGATCTGCTGCACTGTCCCGGCGCCGTGCGGGTAACTAGCTTCCGTCCATGACCGACGCCAACGACTCCGACGCCTCCCGCCGCGAGCGGAGGAGCGAGCCGCTACTGGACCAGACGGGGCAGGCCATCCTGGAGGGCCGCGACGCGGCCACCTTCCTGTGGCAGGCGCCCGACGACGCCGACACGCGACAGCGCATCATCGAGATACTCGAGCAGGTGAAGCGCGACTCGGCCGCCAAGGGGCGCCGGGAGATGCCCAAGATCTGTAACGAGCTGATCACGGCCGCGCGTGCGGAGCCCAGCCCTCAATCGGTGGACATCCTCCAGAACGGCTTCGATCGGCTCTACAAGCTGTGGAGCGCCGCGAAGTCCGGGTTGCTGTAGGCGGGTCTCTCTCTACTTCCTCTCCAGCTGCTCAATGCCTTTGCGGACAGTGTCCGGCAGGGGTGCCTTCTCGCGCGTGTTGTAGTCGAACGAGACGACGATACCGGATCCCTCGGCCACGACCTCATTGTGCGCGAGGGATACCACGAGATAGGCCATCGTGAACCGATCGCGGTCGACCGAGACGGCACGGCCACCCACCTGGACCGTGTCCGGATAGATGAGGGCACGGTGAAACCGGCAATCGGTAGAGTGCAGAATCGCCCCGATGCGGTCCTCATCGTACGTCTGCAGGAAGCCACACCGGTCGAGATATGCTATCCGGGCCGACTCGAAGTAGCGGAACAGGACGGTGTTGTTCACGTGGCCGTAGGCGTCCATGTCCCCCCACTGCACGGGGATCGTTTCGACCACGGGGTAGTCCCGCAGGAGCGGGTGGCGGCTTTCGTTGTGTCGCATCGCTCGGCGTCTGTGAGGTGAGGCTCCAAACCTAAGGCGTGCGCCTTGCCGCGCCAGCCGCCCGCACCTACGCTATGGGTACCCATGTCACACGACTCCGCACCCTCGGTCGGCAAGGTGCCGATCGAGCCACTCCGCTGCGGCCTCGACCGTCGCGCCTTCCTGGCGCTGACGTCGGCGTCGGCCACTGCCGTGCTCGCCCCGGCGCTGCTGCATGGGGCCACGCGGTCCGTGGCCCGGCCAGTCAGAGTGACAGGCCGCGTGCAGTCGGGCACCCGCGGAATCGGCGGCACCGCGGTCACCGACGGGCTCGCGGTGGTCGACACCGCCTCCGACGGGACGTTTGAGCTGGTCACCACCTCCGGCCGGCAGTTCGTCCACATCTCGCTCCCCGCCGGATACCGGATCCCGCGCAACCGACCCGGCACGGCCCGGTTCTACCAACCCCTGGCGCCGGACCGTCATGGGGAGATGGAGGTGGTGTTCGACCTGGTACCCCTGCCGCAGTCCGACGAGCACCACGCACTGCTGCTCCTGGCCGACATCCAGATGGAGAACATGGAGGAGGTCGCGTGGTGCCTCGAGCAGACCGTGCCCGATGTACGCCAAACGCTGGCCGGGTTGGGAGACGTGGAGGCCTTCGGTGTGGCATGCGGGGACATCATGTACGATCACCCAGAGCTGTTCCCGCAGTACGAGGGGGTGGTGTCGCGGATGGGCATACCCTTCTTCCAGGTCGTGGGGAATCACGATCTCGATCCCGTGCCCACCGACCGCGCCTCCACCGCCACGTTCTCAAGGCACTTCGGACCCCCGTACTACTCGTTCGATCGCGGCGCGGTGCACTACGTAGTCCTGGACGACGTGTTCTGGTACGGCTCGGGGTACCTGGGATACCTCGACGCCGAGCAGCTGGCCTGGCTCGAGGCGGACCTGCGACGCGTCGAGCCGGGGCGGCCTGTGGTGGTCGCGCTGCACATCCCGGTGCTGGGAAGCCGCCACCGCCGGATGGGGCAGCCCAGCCCGCGCATCGGGATCTCGGTGGCCAACCGCGAGGCTCTGTATCGCCTGCTCGAGCCGTACCAGGCACACATCCTCTCGGGCCACACGCACGAGAGCGAGCACCTGTTCGAGCACGGTGTTCACGAGCATGTGAGCGGAACGGTGAGCGGCGCGTGGTGGAGCGGGCCGATCTGCCCCGACGGTACGCCCTCGGGCTACTCGGTGTACGAGGTGCGGGGCGAGGAGCTCAGGTGGACGTACAAGGCCACGGGATTCCCGAGCGAGGTGCAGATCCGCGCCTACCCTGCGGGAGCCGATCCCGCCGCACCCGAGGAGATCGTGGCGAACGTGTGGAACTGGGATCCCCAATGGACCGTGGTTTGGTACGAGGACGGTGAGCGCCGGGGCCCCATGGCGCGGCGGGTGGGGCGCGACCCGCTCAGCGTGCAGCTGCACACCGGGCCCGAGCTACCGCCGCGCCGCCCGTGGGTCGAGCCGTATCCGACGGCGCACCTGTTCTACGCCCCGACCTCCCCCCAGGCTCGCAGCGTCCGGGTGGAGGCCACCGACCGCTTCGGACGGGTGTTCACGGCGCCGGTTCCGCCGGCCGAAGGCGCTTCCGGCGCGGCGCGCTAGCACCCCGAACCCACTCGATCGATCGCGTTGCGCTGCGTGCCCTGACCCGCAGCGCGTGACGGGTGGCTAACGCCAATCCCTTGACCCACAACGCGTTTGCCGCACATTGGGAGGGCGCCCGCCGGACCCTGCCGTTCGCAGGGAAGGGCTTCGCCAAGGGAGGCCCATGTCGCAGCGTACCGCTCTCGACACGGTGAAGATGTTCATCTATGTCCACTTCGAGCAGGTGCTCGTAGTGGGCCTGGTGCTCTCGCTCCTCCTCATCCACTGGTTCGTCGACTACAAGGTCGCGTTCCTCAGCTTCTACTACCTGCCCATCATCGCGGCCGGATTCCTGGTGGGCCGGAACGCGGCCGTCTCGGCAGCGGTGCTCATCGTGGTGCTCGTCCTCTTCTTCCAGGCGGTGCAGGGCCTGGAGGGGTCGGCGGGGCTGCAACCCGAGATCTTGCTCACGCTCGTCCCGTGGGGCGGCTTCCTGATCCTCACGGGATATGTGGTGGGCGGGCTCGCGGATCAGCGGCAGCAGCGGTTGAACGATCTCAAGGCGGCCTACATGGCCGTGCTGGAACTGCTCACGTTCCATCTCGAGTCGAGCGAGAAGTCGCATCGCGGGCACAGCCATCGGGTGGCCAAGCTCGCCACGCTGCTCGGCAAGGAGCTCGGACTGCGGGAGCAGGACCTCGAGAACCTGCGCATCTCAGGGCTGCTGCACGAGGTGGGGCCGCGCGATCCGCGCCTGCTCCGCCTGCTGTCGGAGTTCCCCGGAGCGTTCCGCGAGCTGCCGCTGGCCGGCGCGATGCGCGGAGCCCTCGACATCCTGCAGGAGTACGAGCGGTACTACGACGTGGTGGGCGACGACTGGCCCGTCGACCACCTGGCGTTCTCCATCGGCACGAAGATCCTGGCCGTGGCCGATAGCTTCGAGACGCTGCAAATGCCCACGCCGCTGCGCCCGGCCTTCGCCCCTTGGAATGCCATCGACGAGATCGAGAAGGGCTCCGGCAGGACTTTTGCCCGGGAGGTCGTGGCGGCGCTGCGCAGGGTTTCCGCCGCCCCCAGGCGCGCCGAGTCGGACGTAGAGCTCTCCCTGCTGAAGGCCGACAGCGCCTGACCCCATGGCCCAGGCGGCAGGCGGGGGGCTAGCCGACAAGGTAGCCATCGTAACCGGGGCCTCGAGCGGGATCGGCGAGGCCACGGCACGTCTCCTCGCCGCCGAAGACATTTCTGTCGTGCTCGCCGGACGCCGCGTCGATCGCCTCGACGTGCTGCAGCGCGGGATCGAAAACGCTGGTGGTCGCGCGCTGCCCATTCCCACCGACGTGACCGATCGCAACGCCGTGGACGTGATGGTCGGTACTGCCCGGGACTGGTTCGGGCGGATCGACATCTTGGTCAACAACGCCGGCGTTATGCTCCTCGCGCCCGTCACCAAGCTGGCCACCGACGAGTGGGATCGAATGCTCGACGTGAACGTGAGAGGCCTACTCTACTGCACTGCTGCGGTGCTGCCGGCGATGCTGGACCAGGGCTCGGGGCACATCGTGAACGTGGGCTCGTTGGCAGGCCGCCGCCCCTTCCCCGGCGGGGCGGTGTACAGCGCCACCAAGTTCGCGGTGCGCGCGCTCTCGGCCGGTCTGCGCAATGAGCTCTCGTCCACGGCGAACATCCGGGTTACAGACATCGAGCCGGGGGTGGTAGACACGGAGCTGCGAGACCACGTCAGCGACGAGGAGACCCGCGTGGCGTTCGACCGTAACTGGGCCGACAAGGTGAAGCTCAGCCCCGCCGATGTGGCGCGCGCCATTCTCTTCGCCGTAAGCCAGCCCGAGCACGTGAACGTGAACGAGCTTCTGGTACGACCTACCGAGCAGGAGACCTAGGCCGCAGCACCGGGCTGGAACCCCCGCGCCTATTACGGCGTCTCTCTCGTGTACCCGGCGCCGCTCCAGGCCGGCCGCTTCTCGAAATCCGATGCACCAGCCCCGCACAAACCGTGAGGAGGAGTCCGTGAGCTTCGTAGCCGACAGCCTTTCGCAGGTCGTGCAGCGCGCCCTGCTCGTGATCCTACGCGTCTACCTCGGCGTGATCCTGCTGGTTGCGGCGTGGGGCAAGCTCTGGGCAGAGGGTGGATTCGCTCCCAGGCTGGTCGGAATGGTCGAGCGCAACGTCTCCAATGGGGCGACGCACGGGTTCTATCAGGTGTTCCTCGAGGGCGTGGTCCTGCCCAATGCAGGCTTGTTCGCGGTGCTGGTGGTGTTGGGAGAGGTGTTGGGGGGCGTTGCGCTGATCACCGGGACGGTGACCCGGCTCGCGGCGGGTACGACCGCGTTCATGATGCTGAACTTCATGCTCCTCAAGGGACGGTGGTTCTGGATGGGCTCGAGCAACGACGCGGCCTTCTTCTTCATCGCGCTGGTGGTGCTGCTCGGCGCCGCGGGGCGTGCCTTCGGAGTGGACTACTACCTCGTCAGGCGGTGGCCCCGGGTGGCGCTGTGGTAGCCGCCGCGCCGTAGACCTCCCCACAGCCCGCCGTTAAGTTTGCGCTCGTTATGGGCGCAGGCATGGTCGAGCTCATCTCCGTCGGCCTCCTGGCCGGCGGCTTGGGGGCCGTGCTGGGCGTGGGAGGCGGCATCATCCTGGTACCGGGGCTGATCCTGGTAGCGGGCCTCCCGTTTCACAGCGCCGTGGCGGCGAGCCTCGTCTGCGTGGTGGCGACCTCGGTGGCCGGATCGGCCGTCTACCTCAGGCGGGGGCGTGTCGAGCTCGATGTTGGCGTGCGACTCCAGTTGTTCACCGTGCTCGGTGCCGTGACGGCCGGGCTGCTAGCGGCATACGTCCCGGCGGCACCGCTCTACTTCGCCTTCGCCCTGCTCCTCATCGTCACCGCGCTCCGCATGTGGCCGCGCCGGCGGGAGCGGGCCCCGTCGAGTGAGGTAGCGCGCCAACGGCGTCCCCTCGCCGCCGGGGCGTCGGTGGGAACAGGCGTGATCGCGGGGCTCCTCGGGGTCGGCGGCGGCGTGCTGAACGTTCCCATCCTGCACCTGCTGCTGGGAATCGCCTTCGATCGCGCTGTTGCGACCAGCGTGTACATGATCGGCGTGACGGCGGCCGGGGCAGCGCTGGTCTATCTCGCGCGGGGTGATGTGGCAATCACGGTGGCTGGCGTGGCGATGCTCGGCACGCTCGCGGGGGCCGGTCTCGCGGCGCTGATCGGCGAGAAGTTGAACCAGCGCGTGCTCAAGGCAGTCTTCGCGCTACTGCTCGTGTACGTGGCCTTCCGAATGGCAAGCCGTGGACTCGCTGCACTCTGACGGGTGGGGGGACCACCCCGGTCTGAGCCGCGCGGTCTCGTGGCCGCTGGTGGTATGCCAGGTGCTCGCCGTGTCGGGGGTCGTGCTGGGGCTCATCGTGGGTGGCGCGACCGGACGCACGATCGCCGCAGTGGGCGCGGTGGCGTTGCTCCTCGGGCCATTCGTCGTCTTGGCCCAGATCGCGTTGCTTGCCGGGAGGCGCCGCCCGAGCCTGGTGGCCTACGCCGCGGGAACGCTGCTCGTCGCGGCGCTCGGCGTGTGGCTCGCCCGCTGAGTTCGTGCGACCGCGAACGCTCGGCATCGTCGGCCTCGGCGCCCTGGGGGGATCCATCGGGTGGCACGCCGCGCGCGCCGGCATCTCCCGCATAGTGGGGTTCGCTCGCAGCACGAAGGACGGGGCAGCGGCCGTCCGGGCCGGTGCGATCACCGAGGTGGCGCACGATCCCGAGGGCGTGGTGCGCACTGCCGACCTCGTGGTCATGGCGGCCCCGCCAGCCCAGACGCTCCACCTCATGGAACGAGCGGCGGAGCAACTGCAGCGCCGCGGGGTGTACTGCACCGACGTGACGAGCGTGAAGGCGCCGGTGGTGCAGCTGGCCGAGCGGCTCGGGTTGGGACCGTGGTTTGCCGGCTCCCACCCTTTCGTCGGGCTCGAGGGGAGCGGATTCGGTGCGGCGCGGCCCCACGCGCTCGACAACGCGCTGGTCTACGTCACGCCCGCCGCGGGCGGTGAGGGCGCGGCGGCCGAGGTGGCGGACTTCTGGCAGCGGGTCGTCGGGGCCGAGCCCGTCACCCTGAGCGCCGCACGGCACGACGCGCTGCTGGCGTGGACGAGCCAGCTTCCCCGGGCGGTGGCCTCGGCCCTCGCACGGGTGCTGGCCCAGCGCGGACCGGACGGCGTGACGTACGGTCGGGAGGCTCTCGCCCAGACCCGGATCGCCACCGAGGATCCGCAGGCGTGGGCGGATCTGCTCCTCATGGCGCGCCGGCAGCTGCTGGAGGCGCTCGACGCCATGGAGGAGGGCCTGGGCGAGCTGCGCGCGGCGCTGTCGGCCGGGGACCGGCGCGCGCTGCGGCGCTGGCTCGAGACGGGAGCCGGCTGGCGGGAGCGGTTCGACCCATGAGAGTGGGCGGTTCGGTTCGTCCCCCGGGGGACAAGAGCATCACCCACCGCGCGCTCATCGTGGGAGCCCTGTCGCGGAGTAGTGTCACGCTAGACGGTGCCCTCACCGCGCACGACGCGCGCTCCACCGCGGCCGCGCTGCGTCGGCTCGGTGCCGAGGTCGGCTCGCTCCGGGCCGGCGCTCGGGTGCGGGTCAGGGGTCGGCCGTGGAACAGCCCCACTCGGACGCTCGACTGCGGCAACTCGGGTACCACGGCGCGCCTCCTCCTGGGAGCGCTCGCCGGGCAGCGGATCGAGGCGCGCCTCACAGGCGACGCGTCACTCAGGCGCCGCCCGATGCGTCGCATCACGCTGCCGCTGCGCGCCATGGGCGCGGAGGTAGCAGAGGAGGCGGGCGACGGGCTGCCGCTCCGCATCCGCGGCGGGCGCCTGCGGCCGTTCAGCTACCACACGCCGGTGGCCAGCGCCCAGCTCAAGACCGCCTTGCTCCTGGCGGGCCTGACCGGTCGCGTCCCCGTGACGGTGTCCGAGCCGGTCCGCTCCCGTGACCACACCGAGCGGCTGTTCACCCACCTTGGCTTCGACCTCACTGTGCGCGGCACCACGATCGTGCTGGCGGGAGCGGGCAGCCGCTGGCCGCGGCTGCCGCCATTCGAGCTGGAGATCCCGGGCGATCCCTCCTCCGCGGCGTTCCTGGCGGGCGCGGCGCTGCTGGCCGAGAGCGGTGAGCTGTGTCTCGAGGCGGTCGGGGTGAATCCCACGCGAACCGGCTACCTCGGGGTGCTCGCCCGGATGGGGGCGGCACTGGGACGGCTCGGGGAGCGCGAGGCCGGCGGCGAGCCTCTGGCGGATCTGCTGGTCGGCCCGGCGGCACTCCGTGCGACCGAGATCTCCGCCGAGGAGGTGCCGAGCCTGATCGACGAGGTGCCTCTGCTGGCGGTCCTGGCGGCGCGGGCCGAAGGTGAGACATGGTTCCGCTCGGTCGGAGAGCTGCGCGTCAAGGAGAGCGACCGGCTGGGACTCATCGCCGCCAACCTCCGGGCGCTGGGAGTGGAGGCCGCCGTCGAGGGAGACGACCTGGTGGTGCAGGGCACCGATCGTCCGCCGCGCGGGCGGGTCGACACGGCCGGCGACCACCGCATCGCAATGGCGTTCGCGGTGCTCGGCACGCTGCCCGGCGCGCGGGTGGAGCTTTCGGAAAGGGCCTCCGCGGCGGTAAGCTACCCCGGCTTCTTCACCGACCTCGAACGGATCCGTCGCGATGCCTAGTCGTGTTCTCGCCATCGACGGCCCCGCCGGCTCCGGCAAGTCCACTACGGCCGCCGCCGTTGCCCGGCGCCTGGGCCTGCCCCATGTGGAGAGCGGTGCCCTCTACCGGGCGATTACGCTGGCCGGCCTGGACGCCGGGGTGGAGCTCAGCGGGCAGCGGCTCGTCGCCCTGGCTCGCTCCCTGCCGGTGCGGCTGGACCTGACGGACACCGGATTCCGGCCCGAGATCGCAGGTGCCGACGTGTCGCGGGAGATCCGCTCGGCTAGGGTAACGGCCAGGGTGTCGGAGGTCTCGGCCATCCCGGAGGTGCGCCAGTGGGTGAACGAGGAGGTGCGCGAGGCGGTGGCGCGCCACCCGCGGGGGGCGGTGCTGGACGGCCGGGACATTGGGACCGTGGTCTTCCCGGACGCCATGCTCAAGATCTTCCTCACCGCGAAGCCCGAGGAGCGGGCGTTGCGGCGCCTGCTGCAGGAGGGAAGGGAGGCCGAGCCCGACGCGGTAGCCCGGGAGGTGGAGGAGCTGCGGCGCCGCGACCAGCTCGACTCGACCCGAGCCGTGGCCCCGCTGAAGCAGGCGCCCGACGCGGTCGTGCTCGACACCTCCGGAATGAGCTTCGAAGATCAGGTGGAGGCGATCGCGGCCAGAGCGCGCAACCTGTTTTCTTAGCTTGACATAGGGCTACGTGCGGTCTATCGTGATAGGCTACCGCTCTCACCGGTGAGAGCGGCGTTCGCTTATGGCGGGCGTGACAACCGTAAACCGTACCACCACAAGTAGGAAGCTTGACACAACCGATGGTCGATTCGTCACCTGAACCCACGTCGCCCCCCGACGTGGCCGACATCCCCGCGTCAGACAGCACGACGCCAACCCCCGTTCGCCCCGACCTGTACGACGAAGGCTACTCCGACGAGGAGTACCAGAAGATGCTGCAGCTCTATGAGGGTACGCTGCAGAGCATCCAGGAAGGGGAGATCGTCAAGTCCAAGGTCCTGCGCGTTACCGAGAGCCACGTGATACTGGACGTGGGCTTCAAGTCGGAGGGCGCGGTGCCGATCGAGGAATTCAAGGACCCGCAGGTGATCGAGTCGGGCGACGAGGTGGACGTGTTGCTCGAGCGCCTCGAGGACGAGGAAGGCTCGATCGTGCTCTCCAAGAAGAAGGCAGACTTCATGCGCGTGTGGGAGAAGATCCGGCACGCGTACGAGAACGACGAGCCCGTGGAGGGAACTCTCCAGAAGAAGATCAAGGGTGGTGTCGTCGTCGACCTGATGGGTGTGGATGCCTTCCTGCCGGGGAGTCAGATCGCGCTCAGGCGCGTACCCAACATCGATGAGCTGCTGGGGCAGAGCTTCCGTTTCAAGATCATCAAGCTGAACAAGCGGCGTCGCAACATCGTGGTCTCGCGCCGCGTCATCCTGGAGGCGGAGCGGGCCCACAAGCGCGAGTTCCTGATGAAGGAGCTGGAGGTCGGGCAGGCCCGCAAGGGCATAGTCAAGAACGTGACTGACTTCGGGGCGTTCATCGATCTCGGCGGCGTGGACGGCCTGCTGCACATCACCGACATGAGCTGGGGCCGTGTCTCCCATCCATCCGAGATGGTCGATCTCGGGCAGGAGATCGAGGTCAAGGTGCTCGACATCGACTGGGACCGGGAGCGCATTTCGCTCGGCCTCAAGCAGCTGCATGCCTACCCGTGGGAGAACGTGCAGGAGAAGTACCCGGTAGGCGCACGGGTTCAGGGCAAGGTTGTGAGCATCACCAACTACGGCGCGTTCGTGGAGCTGGAGCCGGGCATCGAGGGGCTGGTACACATCAGCGAGATGAGCTGGACGCGCAACGTGCGGCACCCATCGAAGGTGGTGTCGATCGGTGAGACGATCGAGGCGGTCGTACTCAAGGTGGACCCGCAGGAGGAGAAGATCTCGCTCGGCATGAAGCAGACCGAGCAGGATCCGTGGATGATGCTCCCCATGAAGTACCCGGTAGGCACGCGGATCACCGGCAAGGTCCGCAACCTTACCTCGTTCGGGGCATTCGTGGAGATCGAGCCCGGCATCGACGGGCTGATTCACATCTCCGACATGTCGTGGACCAAGCGGGTGCAGCACCCCTCGGAGATCGTGAAGAAGGGCGACACGGTCGAGGTCTCCATCCTCAACATCGATCCGGAGAACAAGCGGATCTCCCTCGGCCTCAAGCAGCTACAGGAAGATCCGTGGCTCAGTATCGCGGAGACCCACCCTGTCGGCATGGAGCTCGAGGGGAAGATCGTGCGCTACCAGGACAGCGGGATCGTAGTTGATCTGGGCGGCGACCTCGAGGGCTTTGTGCCCCAATCCCAGCTCCCCCTGGCCAACGGGAAGTCGGCCGAGCAGGTGACCAAGCTCGGGCAGGGAGTCGCGCTGAAGGTGCTGGAGGTCGACCCAATCCACCATCGCGTCATCCTCGCGGCCACCGAGTTCCTGGAGGCACCGCCCGAGGAGCCCAAGCCCCAGCTCGAGGCAGAGGAGGCGGAGCTGCAGCAAGAGGCCGAGGTTCGGCCTGAGCCTGAGGCTGAGGCCCAGGCCGACGCCGAGACCGAGACGCAGGCCACCGAGGTGCAGGCTCAGCCGGTCGAGGCCGAGGGGGAAGCGGCGCCCGAGGCGGCAACCGAGGAGGCCGAGCCCGAGGCGTCGAGCGCCGAGGCTGCGGAGGAGCCGACGGGGAAGTCGGATTCATCCGCCGAGTGAGCCAATGCCCCCGGCGACACCCACAACCCGCCGTGTCCCGGAACGCTCGTGACGATCCAACAGAGACTCGATACCCTCCATCGCCTCCGCTCCGAGTCGGAACAGGGCGGGGGCGAGGAGCGTGTCGGACAACAGCATGCTAAGGGCAAACTGACCGCCCGGGAGCGACTCGACCTGCTGCTTGACCCGGGTTCGTTCGTGGAGCTCGATCGCTTCGTCACCCACCGCTCCACCGATTTCGGCCTCGACAAGAAGAAGATCCTGGGAGACGGTGTCGTCACCGGCTACGGCCGGATCGACGGGCGCCTGGTGTACGTCTTCTCTCAGGATTTCACTGTGTTCGGCGGATCACTCGCTGAGGCGCATGCGGAGAAGATCTGCAAGGTGATGGACCTCGCCGTGCAGAATGGGGCACCGGTTGTCGGGCTGAATGACTCGGGTGGCGCCCGGATCCAAGAGGGAGTGGTCTCGCTCGGCGGCTACGCCGACATCTTCCTGCGCAACACGCTGACCTCCGGTGTCGTGCCGCAGATCAGCGCGATCCTCGGGCCCTGCGCGGGCGGAGCGGTCTACAGCCCTGCGATCACCGACTTCGTCTTCATGGTGCGGGGGATCTCGTACATGTTCGTCACCGGGCCCAACGTGGTGAAGACGGTGACGCACGAGGACGTGACCCATGAGGAGTTGGGTGGCGCGGATGTGCACGCGTCCGTCTCCGGCGTGGCGCACTTCGCGCACGACTCGGAAGTGGAGTGTCTTACCGAGGTGCGCCGCCTGTTGAGCTACGTTCCGAGCAACAACGTCGACAGCCCACCGTTTCGGCCCACTGACGATCCGCCCGACCGGCGCGATGAGGAGCTCCTCACCATCGTGCCGGAGAATCCGAATAAGCCGTACGACATGCACGACGTCATCCGCCGTGTCGTGGACGAAGGGGAACTCCTGGAGGTGCACCGCGAGTTCGCTACGAACATCATCGTCGGCTTCGCACGGCTGGGGGGGCATCCGGTAGGGGTGATCGCCAACCAGCCGGCAGTCCTGGCGGGTGTGCTGGACATCAAGGCGTCGGCCAAGGGGGGTCGGTTCATCCGGTTCTGCGACGCATTCAACATCCCACTGCTCACCTTCGAGGATGTACCCGGCTTTCTGCCGGGCGTAGATCAAGAGCACGGCGGGATCATCAAGCAGGGTGCCAAGCTCCTCTATGCCTACGCGGAAGCGACGGTGCCCAAGCTCACGGTGATCACGCGCAAGGCCTACGGCGGGGCGTACGACGTGATGAGCTCGAAGCACGTCCGGGGGGACTTCAACATCGGTTGGCCCACCTCCGAGATCGCAGTGATGGGCCCCAAAGGCGCGGCGGAGATCCTGTTCAAGCGGGACATCGCTGCGGCGGACGACTCCGACGCGAAGCTCGACGAGTTGGTAGCCGAGTACCGTGAGAAGTTCGCCCATCCCTACCTGGCGGCGGCCCGGGGGTATCTGGACGACGTAATCGACCCGCGAGAGACGCGGCCACGGCTCATCTCAGCGCTGCAGACTCTGTTGACCAAGCGGCAGAGCGTGCATCCGCGCAAACACGGGAACATCCCGCTGTGACGGATGCTGCTGGCTCGCTCGGAACCCCGCCTTCGCGAGCTGCAGAGCCGGCCGATCCACCATGTCTGAGGCTCGCTCCGGCGGGATTCGGACCTCGCCAGCCCGGCTCGGGCAACCCGCGCTTGGCGCGTTGATCCTCCCATGAACCGCGTCCTCGTCGCAAACCGGGGCGAGATCGCCCTCCGCATCATCCGCGCCTGCCACGAGGAGAACATCGAAGCGGTCGCAGTCTACTCCGAGGCCGACCGGCTGAACCCGCACGTCAAGGCCGCCGACGCGGCATTCGAGTTGGGACCCGCCCCTGCCAGGGAGTCCTACCTCCACGTGGAGCGCCTGCTCGAGGCCGCCCGGCGGACCGCCGCCGACGCGGTGCACCCGGGCTACGGCTTCCTGGCCGAGCAGGCCCACTTCGCGGAGGCTGTCGAGCAGGCCGGGCTCGTGTTCATCGGTCCGCCGGCGGCGGCGATCCGGGCCATGGGGGAGAAGACCGAGGCCCGGCGCCGCATGGAGCAGGCGGGGGTGCCCATCGTGCCGGGGACCACGGAGCCGCTGGGGGATGGGGAGGCGGCGGTGCGGGCGGCGCGCGAGATCGGCTATCCGGTGCTGCTCAAGGCGGCGGCAGGGGGCGGCGGCAAGGGCATGCGCGTGGCCGGCTCGCCCGAGGAGGTGCGCAAGGGCTTCACGCAGGCGGCTTCGGAGGCGAAGTCGGCCTTCGGGGACGATTCGATCTACCTGGAGAAGTTCGTGGACCGGCCCCGCCACGTGGAGATCCAGGTGCTCGCCGACCGGTTCGGCAACACGATCCACCTCGGCGAGCGCGAGTGCTCGGTGCAGCGCCGCCACCAGAAGCTCATCGAGGAATCGCCGTCCGCGGCGGTGGACCTGGACCTGCGGCTGCGGATGGGCGAGGCGGCGGTCAAGGCAGCGCAGGCGGTGGGCTACCTCAGCGCCGGAACTGTTGAGTTCCTGCTCGATCCTGAGGGGAAGTTCTACTTCCTAGAGATGAACACCCGTCTGCAAGTCGAGCACCCCGTGACCGAGATGGTCTACGGAGTGGACATCGTGCGCGAGCAGCTTCGCATCGCGGCCGGCGATCCGATGAGCTGCCCCACTCGACCGATGCGTCCCCGGGGCCATGCCATCGAGTGCCGCATCACGGCGGAGGATCCGTTCGCCAACTTCCTGCCGGCCATCGGGCGAATCGAGTACCTGCACGCGCCCTCAGGTCCGGGGGTGCGATGGGACGCCGGGGTGGAGACCGGCAGTGAGATCACGCTGTTCTACGACTCGCTCCTGGGAAAGCTCATCGTGTGGGGCGAGAGCCGTGAGCGGGCGGTGTGGCGCATGCGGCGCGCGCTGGAGGAGCTCGTAGTCGTTGGGGTGCCGACCTCCCAGCCGTTCCACCGGCGGGTGATGGACGAGCCCACCTTCCTCAGCGGCGCGTACGACATCGGCTACCTCGAGCGGCTCGGGGACGTGGTCCTCAGCCCCGAGCTCAGCGATGAGGATCTGGAGCAGATCGCGGTGGCGGCGGCGCTCGCCGAGGACGAGGCCCGCAGCGCCATGGTGCCGGTGGCCGAGGATACCAGGCCCGCCCACCACGAGAGCCCCTGGTTGCGCGTGGCGCGGCTCCGGGGGCTCCGGTGACGGCCGTGACGATCGAGCGCATCGCCGCAGGGGGCGATGGCGTGGGACACCTGGAAGACGGGATGACGGTGTTCGTGCCGCGCACCGCCCCCGGCGACCGCGTGGAGCTCGAGATCGTGGAGCGCAAGCGCCGCTTCGCGCGGGCTCGCGTGCGGCACCAGGCGGCGGCGAGCGACGAGCGGGTGCAGCCGCAGTGCCGCCACTACGTGGAGGACGCGTGCGGTGGCTGCCAGCTGCAGCACCTCGCTCCCGAGGCCCAGCTGGAGGCCAAGCGCCGTATCGTGGGCGACGCAGTGCGGAGGATCGGTGGATATGAGCTCTCCGATCCGGCCATCGTTCCCGCTCCCGACATGTGGCGCTACCGCACCCGGATCACGTTGGCGGCGCGGGGCGGGCGGGTCGGGTTCCACCGCTTCGACCAGCCGGGGAAGGTATTCGACCTCGAGGACTGCCCCATCACGCGGGAGCGGGTGATGCAGCTCTGGGCCCGGGTGCGGGCCGAGCGGGATCTGCTGCCGCGCTCGCTCCAGCAGCTGACCCTGCGCGAGGACCGCACGGGCGGACTCCACGTCGTGGTGGAGACGCTGGCGGAGGAGCGCTGGGATGCGGCCCCCATGGCGGCGGCGCTCCACGAGCCACGGTGCTTGATCTGGTGGCGGCCGGCGCGGGGCGCACCGCGGGTGGTAGTGGGGAGCGAGAGGGGCTTCCCCGTGGTGGCCTTTGAGCAGGTCTTCCCGCAGTTCGCGGCGCAGATAAGACAGGATGCGGTGGATGGGCTGGGTGCAGTGCGGGCCAAGGTGGTCTGGGACCTGTACGGCGGTGTGGGGGAGGCCGCCGACCTGTTGGCGCGGCGGGGTGCCCGCGTCTGGAGCGTCGACGCCGACCGGCGTGCGATCGAGTGGGCCAGGGGGCGGGAGCGCTTCGGCGGTGGGCAGGAAGCGGTGCAGCGCATCGCGGCGCGAGTCGAAGAGTCGCTGCACCGGCTCCCCGAGCCCGATGCGGTGGTGGTGAACCCCCCGCGCACTGGCATGTCCCAGCCAGCGAGCGCGGCGCTAGAGGCCTGGGCGGGCAGGCGGCCCGGCGGGCGCCTGAGTTACGTCTCGTGCGACCCGGCTACCCTGGCCAGGGACCTGGCCCGGATGCCGAGCCTGCGGCTCAGGGCCCTCACGGCGTACGATCTGTTTCCCCAGACGAGCCACGTGGAGACGCTGGCGCTGCTGGAGGCGGCGTGAAGTACACGGTGACGGTGGGCGATCGAACGATGCCGGTGGAGGTGCAGGGCGACACCGTGCGCCTCGACGGCCGGCCCGTGCGAGCGGCCCTCGTGGGGATTCCCCGGACGCCGCTCAAGCAGCTCGTGCTCAACGGCAGGGCACGCACGTTCGCCATGATCCGGGGCCCGGACGGCTGGACGATCCAGTCCGCCGGCCGGTCGTGGCCGGTGGACGTGCTGGACGAGCGCACCCAGGCCCTGCGGGAGCTCACCGGCCGGCGGGCCGGACACGCCGCCGCGGGCCTGATTCGGGCGCCGATGCCGGGCCTGGTGGTGCGGGTCGAAGTCCAGGAGGGGCAGAGGGTTGAGACCGGTAGCGGTGTGGTCGTCCTCGAGGCGATGAAGATGGAGAACGAGATTACGACCCCGGGCCCAGGCGTGGTACGGGCGGTGCACGTGAAGGCGGGAGAGGCGGTAGAGAGGGGCGCACCGCTGGTAGAAATGGTGGAGGCGGAGGGTTGACCACTGGGCGGTCGCCCGCTAGCATTCGTGACTGTGTTAATTCGCGCACTCACACGGGGTTACGAGGTTTCTCGGAGCGATGAAGACGTACTCGCCGACAGCTGCTGAGCTGGAGCACCGCTGGTATGTGGTGGACGCCGATGGCGTCGTGCTGGGCCGGCTCGCCAGCAAGGTGGCGCAGATCATTCGCGGCAAGCACAAGCCGACCTTCGCGCCGCACATGGATGTCGGTGACTACGTGGTCGTGGTGAACGCCGAGAAGGTACGGCTCACGGGCAAGAAGCTGGAGCAGAAGCAGTACTTCCGGCATACTGGATACGTGGGGCACGAGAAGTTCGTGCCCGTTGCGCAGATGTTGCAGCAGCACCCCGAGCGCGTGATCGAGAAAGCAGTGTTCGGCATGCTGCCTAAGGGCACCCTGGGACGGCAGGTGCTGCGCAACAAGCTCAAGGTCTACGCCGGACCGGAGCATCCGCACCAGGGGCAGAGCCCCACACCCATCGACCTGAAGTAGGGAACTGGATATGTCGACTGCAGTGGAACCCGAACTCCGGTGGCACGCCGTGGGGCGTCGTAAGACGTCGGTGGCTCGGGTGTACCTCACGCCGGGCTCGGGCAAGTGGGACGTCAACGGGCGCACCCTGGGTGATTACTTCCCCCGGCGCTCGCTGATCCAGCATATCCAGCAGCCCTTCACCGTGACCGACACGCTGGGGGCATTCGATGTGAAGGCACGCGTGGCGGGTGGGGGCTCCACGGGCCAGTCGGGCGCGCTGCGCCTGGCGATCGCCCGGGCGCTGGTCAAGGCGGACGAGACGCACCGGCGCAAGCTGCGCGAGCACGGGCTACTCACGCGCGACCCCCGCGCGGTGGAGCGCAAGAAGCCGGGACAGCCGGGGGCGCGGAAGCGCTTCCAGTTCTCGAAGCGGTAAATACCCACACCGCTGGATCCCGCACGGGGTGTTCGCCGGCGTGGCGAATCGGCGCGGGAGCGGAAGGCGGTGGACGACGAACCCTGAGGAACGAGCTACATGAGTGAACCGCAGCTGCAGGATCTGCTAGAGGCCGGTGTGCACTTCGGGCACCAGACGAGACGCTGGAACCCGAAGATGCGCCGGTTCATCTTCGCCGAGCGCTCCGGCATCTACCTGATCGATCTACAAAAGACGCTGCGCCAGCTGAGGGCGGCACAGGACCTGTTGCGCGAGGTGGTGCTGCGCGGCGAGAACGTGCTGTTCGTCTGCACTAAGCGCCAGCTCAACCAGATCGTGAAGGCCGAAGCCGAGCGGTGTGGAGCGTACTACGTGACCGAGCGTTGGCTGGGAGGCACGCTCACCAACTTCCAGACCATCAAGCGCCAGATCCGGCGCCTGCGGGAGCTTGAGCAGGGACAGGACGAGGGCGCGTTCGAGTTCTTCACCAAGAAGGAGCGGCTGCACTTCGAGCGGGAGCGGCAAAAGCTGAACCGGAACCTCGAGGGCATTAAGAACATGTCCCGGCTGCCCGGCGCCGTCTTCGTGGTGGATGCCAGGAAAGAGCGCATCGCGATCGCCGAGGCCAACAAGCTGGGCATCCCGGTTGTGGCCATCGTCGATACGAACGCGGACCCGGATTTGATCACCGTACCGATCCCGGGCAACGACGACGCCATCCGCTCGGTGTCGCTGATCACGGGCGCCCTGGTGGACGTGGTCGGCGAGGCGCGGAAGCAGGTGCCGGTGCGGGAGGCCGCCAGTGACTCCGAGGCCTACTCGACGTACAGCACCGAGTCGAGTGCGGCGGACGAGGAAGAGACCCGCCGCCGCCGTCGCCCGCGGCGCAAGCGCCGGCCGAAGCCGGAAGCGATCGCGGCGCGGCTCAAGGACGAGGAGCAGGGCGCGGAGCCCGAGGCCGGCGCCGCGGAGGCCGATGCACCACCGCCACCGAGTGACGATCAAGGAGAGCAGCCCGCGCAGGCGGCAGACGAGAAGCAGGGGTAGGCCGGCAGGCTTGAAGCAGACTGGAGCCGACCGCCGCTGATCGAGCTGCTCGCAGCCCGAGGCGGCGGTTTTCACAGGGAGTCAGGACAGGCCAGGAACATGACGACAACGATCAATGCGAAAGACGTGGGCGCGCTCCGCGGCCGCACCGGCGCGGGGATGATGGATTGCAAGAAAGCGCTCCAGGAGACCGGCGGGGACCTGGACAAGGCCGTGGAGCTGCTGCGCAAGAAGGGAATCGCCAAGGCCGAGAAGCGAGCGGGTCGGGCGGCCACGGAGGGCGCCATCGGCAACTACCTGCACTTCAACGGCAAGGTAGCCGTGCTCGTCGAGGTGAGCTGCGAAACCGACTTCGTGGCGCGGACCGAGGACTTCCAGGGGCTGGTGAAGGACCTCGCCCTGCACATCGCCTCGGCCAGGCCGTTGGCCGTGACCGAGGAGGAGGTACCGGCAGAGATCGTCGAGCGCGAGCGTGCGATCTTCGAGGCCCAGGTTGCGGAGTCCGGCAAGCCGGAGCACGTTCGAGGGAAGATCGTGGACGGGAAGATGAAGAAGTTCTACAAGGAGAACGTGCTGCTGAACCAGGCCTTCGTGAAGGACGACAAGAAATCGGTCCGTGACCTGGTAAAGGAGGTCTCCGGGAAGCTCGGCGAGAACGTGGTGGTGCGGCGCTTCGTCCGCTACGAACTGGGAGAGGAGTGATGGTGGAGCTCGCCTACCGGCGGGCACTTCTCAAGCTCTCCGGCGAGGCCCTCGCCGGAGACCGTGACTACGGTCTCGATTTCGGGGTCATCGACCGCCTCACCGATGAGATCCGTGGGGTACACAGCCTCGGCGGCGACCTGGGGCTCGTCATAGGCGGCGGCAACATCATCCGCGGAGCGGTGGCGAGCCAGCAGGGGCTCGACCGGGTGTCGGCCGACTACATGGGCATGCTCGCGACGGTCATCAATGCCCTCGCGCTGCAGGACGTGCTGGAGCGCAAGGAGGTCCAGACGCGGGTGATGACCGCGATCCGGATGGAGGAGTTGGCCGAGCCCTACATACGGCGCCGTGCCCAACGGCACCTGGAGAAGGGCCGGGTCGTGCTATTTGCGGGCGGGACCGGGAACCCGTATTTCTCCACCGACACCGCGGCCGTGCTCCGAGCGCTGGAGATCGAGGCGGATGTCCTGATCAAGGCCACGAGCGTGGACGGTGTGTACACCGCGGACCCGAAGCAGGACCCGGCGGCGGAGTTCATTCCGGAGTTGTCGTACCGGGAGGCGCTGGTGAAGGGCCTGCGAGTCATGGATGCCAATGCCTTCGGGCTGTGCCAGGAGAATGGTCTTCCGATCGTCGTCATGAACGTCAACAACCGAGGTGCGGTCGCCCGGGTGCTCCAGGGCGAGCGCGTCGGGACCATCGTCAAATGAGCGCGCCAGACAACCTGCCCGACATCAAGAAGCAAACGAAACAGCACATGCAGAAGGCGGTGGACAACACCAAGCGGGAGCTGGCCACCATCCGCAGCGGGAAGGCCACGACCAGCCTGCTGGACACGGTGAAGGTGGAGGCGTACGGCCAGCAGATGCCGCTCAACCAGGTGGGCACTGTAGCCGCGCCGGAGGCCCGCCTCCTCACGGTGCAACCGTGGGACAAGACGCTGATCGGGGCTGTGGAGAAAGCGATCCTGACTGCCGACCTCGGGCTCAATCCAGCGAACGACGGCACCATCATCCGGATCCCGCTGCCGCCGCTAACCGAAGAGCGCCGCAAGGAACTGGTGAAGATCGTCCACAAGCTCGCCGAGGAAGGGCGCATCGCGGTGCGCCACGCTCGCGAGGAAGCTCGGACCGGCATCAAGAAGGTCGAGCACGTGTCGGACGACGACAAGCACCGCGCCGAGGGCGACATCCAGAAGCTGCATGACGACGCGATCGGACAGCTCGAGACCCTCGTGCAGGCCAAAGAAGAAGAGATCATGGAGGTCTGAGGCGGACGCCGGTCCGCCCGCGACTTCGCCCTCTCTGCGAGGCTGAGCCCCCACGATGTCTCCCAATATGGTCCGCCGCGTTGCGGTCGCGGCCGTCGGCATTCCGGCGGCGTTGGGGATCGTGTACCTGGGAGGATGGGTGCTGGCGGGGCTGCTAGCCGTGTTCGGCGTGGCCGGGGCGGCGGAGTTCTACCGCCTCGGGTCGAGGGCCGGCGTACGGTCGCTGGTCCATGTGGGGTACTTGGGGGCGGCGGCGCTCCCGCTCCTGGGCTTCGCGCTGGCGCCGGGCGGGGCCGGGCTCGACGCTCGCTGGGCGGTCTATGGGGTCGTGGGCTGGTTCCTTGTCACCGTGGCGCTGGCGGTGGCCACCCGGAGGCCCGCCGACCGGCCGCTGGAGTCGGTCGCGCTAACCGTCTTCGCCGCGCTCTACGCCGGTGGGCTCCCGGCCTTTCTGCTCCTGATCCGGCACGCCGAGCCGCTGGCGTCGCGCTGGGCGGCCACCTGGCTGGTGTTCCTTCCCCTCGCCGTCACCTGGGTGAGCGACTCCCTCGCCATGGGCGGTGGCTCCCTGGTCGGCGGCCCGAAGCTGGCACCCGTGCTGAGCCCCAACAAGACGTGGGCGGGAGCGATCTCGGGCACCCTCGGTGCGGTGCTGCTCGCTCCGCTCTACGGGCTGCTGCTGCTCCGGCCGTCGGGCATCGAGATCGCGTGGTGGCTGTTGGGCCTCTTTGGCCTGGCGATCTCGCTCATGGGGCAAGTGGGCGACGTGGCCGAGTCCCTGTTCAAGCGCCAGGTCGGTGTGAAGGACTCCGGGAGCTTTTTCCCGGGGCACGGCGGTGTGCTGGATCGGTTCGACTCCCTCTACTGGGCGATTCCCACGGCAGCTGCTCTGCTGTCGGTGTTCGGCACCATATGACGACGGGCGTCGCCCTGCTCGGCTCCACCGGGTCCATCGGCACCTCCACCTTGCGTGTGCTGGAGCGCCACCGGGACCGGTTCCACGTGGTGGCCCTAACGGCCCACGGGTCGGGTGACCTGCTATGCGAGCAGGCGGCGGCGACGCGGGCCCAGTACGTCGGCCTGGTGAACGGCAGCCGGGAAGCGTGCGAGCGCGGTGGCATACCGGTGTCCGCCGGACCGGGGTGCCTCATCGAGGCCGCGACGCATCCCGAGGCCGACATCGTGGTCAACGCCGTCGTGGGTGCTGCCGGGCTGGAGGCTACCCTTGCGGCGCTCGGGGCCGGGAAGCGCGTCGCGCTGGCCAACAAGGAGACCCTGGTGATGGCGGGCGAGCTGGTGTTGGCGGCCGCCGCCAACGGGGGCGGCGAGATCATACCGGTGGACTCCGAGCACAGCGCAGTGCTGCAATGCGTCGCCGGACATGCATCCACCGAGCTCCGCAGGCTTATCCTCACGGCCTCCGGCGGGCCGTTTCGGGAGTGGGAAACGGAGCGGCTCCGGGATGCCACCGCCGCGGAGGCCCTGCGCCATCCGACTTGGGAGATGGGACCGAAGATCACGGTGGACAGTGCCACCCTGGCCAACAAGGGCCTGGAAGTGATCGAGGCGCACCACCTGTTCGGCCTGGGGTACGATGCCATTGAGGTGGTCGTGCACCCGCAGTCGATCGTGCATGCGCTCACCGAGTTCGTGGACGGTTCGGTGTTGGCCCAGATCGGCTTTCCCACGATGGAGCTGCCCATTCTATACGCACTGACGCACCCGGAGCGCGTGACGGACGCGGGAGCCCGGTGGTTCGACCCGGTGACCGCTGGTGCGCTGACGTTTGAGCCGCTCAGGGAGGCCGACTTCCCGGCCTTCCGGTTGGGGGTGGCAGCGGGACGGGAAGGCGGCACCGCCCCGGCGGTGTACAACGCCGCGAACGAGGTGGCGGTCCAGGCCTTCCTCGAGGGCCGGATCGCGTTCGGGGCGATTGGTGAACTGATCGAGAGCGTGTTGGAGAGTCATGACGTGCAATCGGTGACCGAGCTTGCGACGGTCCTCGAGGCCGACCGGTGGGCGCGGGAACGAGGGGAGGCACTATGCTGCTCTCGCTAGCAGCCTTCGTCTTCGTTCTCGGGGTCCTCATCTTCGTGCACGAGCTAGGGCACTTTCTGGCGGCCAAGGCCGTGGGGATCGGCGTGCCGCGCTTCTCGATCGGATTCGGGCGCGCCACCCCGCTGCGGTTCCGGCGCGGCGAGACGGAGTACGTGGTGGCGTGGTTCCCCCTGGGTGGCTACGTGAAGATGGCGAGCAAGGAGGAGCAGGAGGCCATGGCCGCCATCGAGGGCGGTGAGCTCGAGACGGAATATCCGGAGGACAAGCTGTTCGAGAGCAAGTCGCTGCCCGCCCGCATTTTCGTCATCACTGCGGGCGTAGTGATGAACATGTTGTTTGCCTGGCTGGCATACGCGGGACTCGCAGCGGCACTGGGACGGACGGAAGACCCCACCACGGCCATCGGGTGGATCGAGGCCGAGAGACTCCCCCCAGACGCCGCGGCGCTGGGGGATGTGCCCCTCGGTACCGAAATCCTGCGGGTGAACGGGGACACCGTGGCGTCGTGGCAGCAGATCATACAGCGCGTGATCGACCCGACGTCGGATCGCCTGCGCTTCGACTTCGCCGGGGATGTGGACCCGGTGGTCCTCCCCATTCCGGGCACCGAGGCCCTTGCCCGGGCTGCCGTCGCGGTGGCGCTGGAGCCGGCGTGGGGGCCCAGGGTAGGAGGCGTCGCGCCCGGGTATTCAGCCGCTGAGGCCGGACTCGAGCGGGGCGACCAGGTCCTGGCGGTGGACGGCGACACGGTGCGCACCTTCCACGACATCCGGCGAGCCGTGGAGGGGCACGCCGGTGACACCCTGCAGTTCGCCCTGTTGCGTGACGACTCGGTGTTCGTAGCTCCACTGCTGCCGGCGCAGCAGACCGAGCCGGATCCGCTGACCGGCGAGCCGGTCCAGGTAGTGCGGGTCGGGATCGTCCCCTACGTGGAGCCTCTGCGCACGGAGTACGGCGCGGTGGGAGCCGTGATCGAAGGGTGGGACCGCACCTGGTCCAACGTGGAGTTGGTGCTGTTCACCCTCAAGGGGATCGTGTTCGGCGACATTTCCGCCCGGGAGATCGGCGGCCCCGTGCTGATCGGACAGATGTCGGGGCAGTTCGCCCGCAGGGGTATGGTGGCGCTGATCTCCTTCATGGCGCTCCTGTCGGTCAATCTGGCGATCCTCAACCTGCTCCCCATCCCGGTGCTCGACGGGGGGCACCTGGTGTTCCTCCTCATCGAGGGGATCAGGGGTAAGCCGCTGAGCCTCAACGCCCGGCTGCGGCTGACGCAGCTGGGAATGGTGCTGCTGATCGGCCTCATGGTGCTGGTGTTCACCAACGACATCGCGAGGATATTCGGGGGATAGCCGCAGCCCCCCAACCCCTACCTCCCGACCAACACCACCAGTACCGCCACCACAGCGATCACGATCACGGCCACCACCGGCAGCACCCATCGCGGGATGCGCTTCTCGGCCAGCAGGGCCGCGAGCTCGTCGGTGGCCCGGGGCGCCATCCCAAACGTCTCCGTCTTGCGCCTGGCGTCGTCGAGCTGGTCCAGCTCGTCACGCATCGCCTGGGCCGACTCGTAACGGTCGTCGGGGTGCTTGGCCAGACACTTGAGGATGATGCGCTCGAGCCGCTTGGAGATGTCGGCGCGCTTCTTGTGTGGCGCGGCGGGCTGCTCCTCCACATGCATCCTGGCGAGCTCGAACCAGTCGCTGGAACGGAACGGCACGGTGCCGGTGGCCGCCTTGTAGAGCGTGACCCCAAGAGCGTAGAGGTCGCTGCGCCCGTCCAGCTGCCGACCCTGGGCCTGCTCCGGTGAGATGTACTGCGGTGTACCGATGGTCATGTTGACCCCGGTTGCGGAGACGTAGCCCGAAACGGCGCGCGCGATCCCGAAGTCGGCGATCACCGCCGAGCCGTCCTCCCTGAGCAGCACATTGTGGGGCTTGATGTCACGGTGGACGAAGCCGGCGTCGTGGGCGAAGGCCAGCCCGGCGGTCACGTCGCATGCGATCCGGACCAAGTGATCCTCAGGAAGGGTCTCCTCCCGCTCCAACAGGGAGGCCAGCGAATCGGGGTAGATGTCCATTGCGAAGTAGGTGAACCCGTCCGCCTGGCCCACTTCCAGGATCCGGATGACGTTGGGGTGGTGTAGCTCGGCAGCCACGCCGGATTCGTTGCGGAAACGGTACTCGAACTGCTCGTCCCCTGCGTACCGTGGCTTGAGGATCTTCACCGCCACGGGTTGGCCGTCGGTGGTGCGGTGGCCGGCGAAGACCCAGGCGAAGCCTCCCTGGCCGAGCATGTCGTCGAGGGTATAGGGGCCGACGCTTCGGCCGATCAGGGTCTCGGGATCGATGGTCACCAGCGGGCTTTACAGTGTCAGCAGGGGCGGCTAAATTGGTGTGCTGTTGTAAAATACGGGCACGACACGCTCTCCGTGCCCGCGCCATTGGAGGATACACTTTTCATGAGCTTTGACAAGCAAGCCGTGGTCGAGAGGTACGCGAAGCACCCCCAGGACAGCGGGTCCGCGCGGGTGCAGATCGCGCTGCTGACCGAGCGGATCAACCATCTCACGGAGCACTTCCGCGCCCACAAGAAGGACCACCATGGGAGGCAGGGCCTGCTTATGATGGTGAGCAGGCGCCGTCGCCTGCTGGACTACCTCAAGCGGACCGACCTCGAAGGCTACCGTCAGCTCGTTGATGAGCTCGGTCTCCGCCACTAGTCGCTCCGGCGCGGGCAAAGGGGCGCCCGAGATGAGCACCTCGGGCGCCTCGACGTATTCTCAGGTGCTCAACAAGGAATAGCACAGTGCAGCACGTGGAACGGCCTTTCTCCGGTCGGAACCTCCGAATGGAGACCGGGCGATTGGCGAAGCAGGCGGCGGGAAGCGCCGTCGTGCAGTTTGGTGAAACGATGGTCCTCGCGGCCGTGACGGTCGCAGACTCGGAATCCTCCCTCCCGTTCTTCCCCCTCACCGTCGAGTACCGCGAGAAGAGCTACGCGGCCGGCAAGATCCCGGGCGGGTTCTTCAAGCGCGAGGGGCGGCCGACTGAGGAGGAGATTCTGGCGGGACGGCTGATAGACCGCTCGCTGCGGCCCCTCTTCCCCAAGGGTTTCAAGAACGAAGTCCAGGTCTTCGTCTATGTCCTCTCCGCCGACCAGGAGAACGACGCGGACGTTCTGGGCATCACGGCTGCGTCGCTGGCGCTGTCTATCTCCAGGGTGCCCTGGAGTGGACCCATTGCCGGTGTGCGGGTGGGCCGCGTGGAGGGGGAGTGGGTGCTGAATCCGACATTCCAGCAGCTGGAGTTCAGCGACCTGGACATGGTCGTGTCCGGTCACGCCGACTCCATCGCCATGGTGGAGGGCGGCGCCCTGGAGGTCTCCGAGGAGGACATCGCCGACGCGCTTGCTACCGCGCAAGGGGGCATCGCCGAGCAGGTAGCGATGCAGGGACAGATCGTCGCCGAGGTAGGCGCGCCCAAGATGGAGTGGACCAAGACGGAGCCGCCCGCGGAGGCGGTGGGTCGGGTGCACGAGCTTGCGGCCGGGCGCATCGAGGAGGCCCTCAACCTCCCCGAGAAGACCGAGCGGATCCAGGCCCTGGCCTCGGTGCGCTCGGATGTTGCCGACGCTCTGGCCGAGGAGCTGCCAGAAAGCGGCCCGGACGTCAGGAAGGTGCTCGACGAACTCGAGGCAGCCACGATGCGCCAGCAGGTGTTGCAGCGGGGCGAGCGCGTCGACGGCCGCGACCTGGACACCGTTCGGCCGATCAGCTGTGACGTGGGGCTGCTTCCCCGGGCCCACGGGTCGGCCCTGTTCACGCGCGGCCAGACCCAGGGGCTGGTGAGCACCACTCTCGGCACGGTATCCGATGAGCAGCGGATCGACAACATCGACGTGCCGCAGGAAACCACCAAGAGCTTCATGCTGCACTACAATTTCCCGCCGTTCTCGGTGGGTGAGGTGCGGCCCGTGCGAGGCGTTTCCCGGCGTGAGATAGGGCACGGTCACTTGGCTGAGCGGGCACTGCAGGCGCTGCTGCCTCCGTACGACGAGTTCCCCTACACTATCCGCCTGGTGTCCGACATTCTGGAATCGAACGGCTCGTCCTCCATGGCGACGGTGTGCGGCGGCTCGCTCGCTCTCATGGATGCAGGTGTGCCCATGAAGGCGCCGTGCGCCGGGGTGGCGATGGGCCTCATCACGGAGGACGACCAGGTCGCGGTGCTCACCGACATCCTCGGCACCGAGGATCACCTCGGTGACATGGACTTCAAGATCGCGGGAACGCGGGACGGGGTCACCGCGGTGCAGATGGACATCAAGATCCAGGGGCTCAGCCTCGAGATCGTCGGCCAGGCGCTCAACAAGGCGCGGGCGGCGCGGCTACACATCCTCGACGTGATGGCCCAGACGCTCTCCGAGCCGCGCTCCACGCTCTCGAAGTACGCGCCGCGCATCATCACCATCCAGATCGATCCGGAGAAGATCGGGGACATCATCGGCCCCAAGGGCAAGATCATCCGCGGCATCCAGGATGAGACCGGCGCGGAGATCAACGTGGACGACTCTGGGCTGGTCACCGTTTCCTCGGTGGACGGCGCCGCCGGTGAGCGTGCGCGCAATATGATCGAGGCGATCGTGGCGGAGCCGGAAGTGGGGGCCGTGTACGAGGGTACGGTCAAGAGCACGACGGCCTTCGGTGCGTTCGTGGAGATCTTGCCGGGGAAGGAAGGCCTGCTACATATCTCCGAGCTCCAGCACGAGCGCACCAACAAGACGGAGGACGTCGTCAAGAAGGGCGACCTGGTGCGCGTAAAGCTGTTGGAGATCGACGACCGCGGCAAGATGCGGCTCTCCCGCAAGGCACTGTTGAAGAAGGAGCCGTCGGCAGAGAAGGCCGCCAGAAGGCGCTGAACGCCGCGATGCAGACCGTCAAGCTCGACGAGCGGCTGTATCGGACCGACGCCGAGAATGGGGTCACCGTAATCTCGGAGGTGCTCCCTGAGGTTCGGTCGGTAGCGGTCGGTATCTGGGTCAAGACGGCGTCGGTGCACGAAGAGGTGGGCAAGATGGGTGTTTCCCACCTCCTCGAGCACATGGTTTTCAAGGGTACCGAGCGGCGCAGCGCCCGCGATATAGCGCTCGAGTTGGAGGTCCGGGGCGGCGCGCTCGACGCCTTTACTTCTCGAGAGCACACCTCCTACCAGGCGCGGGTCCTCGACGAGGACCTGCCGCGCGCGCTGGACGTCCTCACCGACCTGGTGCGCAATCCCGTACTACGCCCCGACGATCTGGAGCTCGAGCGCAAGGTGGTGCTGGAGGAAATCAGCACCGTGGAAGACACGCCTGACGACCTGGTCTTCGAGCTGCACTCGCAGGCCCTCTGGCCCGGGCATCCGTACGGCTTCTCCATTCTCGGTACGCGCGACACGGTGTCGAGAATCAGCGCGGGCGACCTGAGGGAGTTGCACGGCCGCGCGTACCATCCCCGGCACGTGGTGATCACCGCGGCCGGGAACCTGAACCACGACCTCCTGCTCAAACTCGTGGCGAAGTGCGGGTGGTTCACCTACGAGGCGGGTCCCGAGCCGCCGTCGGTGGCCCCTGTTCCTCCAGCCGTGCAGGCCACGCGGCGGGTGCAGCGTGACACCGTGCAGACGCACATCGTGGTGGGGACGGATACGTTCCCCCACCGCGACCAGCGGCGGGAGCCGCTGTTGCTGCTGAACACGGTGTTGGGCGGCGGCATGTCGAGTCGTCTGTTCCAGCGGGTGCGTGAGGAGCTGGGGCTGGCGTACGCCGTGTCCACGTATCAGTCCTTTTATCACGAGACTGGCGTGACCGGTGTCTACGTGGGTACTCATCCAGCGACGGCGGACAAGGCCGTCGAGGTGATTCTCGATGAGCTGAAGACCCTGGCAACCGAGGGGTTGTCAGGTGGCGCGTTGGCCGAGGCCAAGCAGCAGCTCAAGGGGCAGGTGACCCTGTCCCTCGAGAGCCCTACGGCGCGGATGTATCGGCTCGCTACGGTGGAGCTCTACGGCGAGCCGTACCGCACCATCGATCAGGTGCTGGCCGGGGTCGATGGGATCAGTGCCGAGGAGGTCGGGGCGGTTGCGGCGGAGTTCCTCGATCCGGCGCGCCAGACGATAGTCTGGCTGGGGCCGAGCTAGGCCCCGTACTCACTGACGAGGTTGCGATGATCATTGGCGTCCCAAAGGAGATCAAGACCGCCGAGAACCGCATCGCGTTGGTGCCCGCCGGGGCCGAGTCCCTGCGGGCCCTCGGGCAGACGGTGCTTGTCGAGCGGGGAGCGGGTGAGGGCAGTGGGTTTGCCGACGACGCCTACGAAGCCGTCGGCGCGACGATCGTCCCGGCTGCGAAGGACGTCTGGGCCCAAGCCGATATGATCGTCAAGGTGAAGGAGCCGATCGAGCAGGAGTGGCCCCACATGCGCGAGGGGCAAGTGGTGTTCACGTATTACCACTTCGCCGCCAGTGAGGAGCTCACGCGTGCGGTGATGGATTCTGGCATCATTGCCATCGCATACGAGACGGTCCAGCTCGACAGCGGTGAGCTGCCGTTGCTCACGCCGATGAGCGAGGTGGCCGGCCGGATGGCGATTCAGGAAGGGGCCAAGTACCTGGAGCGCTTCTATGGCGGCCGCGGGATCCTGCTGGGTGGCGTGCCGGGCGTGCTGCCGGCCGAGGTTGTGATCCTGGGCGGCGGCGTCGTGGGGACCAACGCGGCGAAGATGGCGGCGGGCCTCGGGGCGCACGTGACGATCCTGGACGTCTCGCTCGAGCGGCTGCGCTATCTCTCAGACGTCATGCCGGCGAACGTGGACCTGGTCTACTCGAACCGGCACAACATCCTGGAGGCCATCGCCAAGGCCGACCTCCTGGTGGGGGCCGTGCTGCTGCCCGGGGCGAAGGCGCCGCACTTGGTGACGCGGGCCGACCTCAAGCGCATGAAGTCGGGCGCGGTCATCGTGGACGTCGCGGTGGACCAGGGAGGCTGTGTGGAGACCATCGAGCCCACGACGCACGAGCAGCCGACGTATGTCGTGGACGACGTGGTGCACTACGCGGTGGCGAACATGCCGGGCGGAGTGCCCCGGACCTCAACGCTGGCGCTCACCAACGCCACGTTCCCCTACGCGGTGGCGCTGGCGGAGCAGGGCTGGCGCGCGGCCTGTAAGGCAGATCGCAGTCTCTTCCTCGGTCTCAACGTGATGGACGGGAAGGTGGTGTATCCCGGGGTCGCCGAGGCCTTCGGGCTGGACCTCGCGAAGCCGGAGAAGCTGGTCTGACGGCCGGGTGGCCCGGCGGTTCCCGATGCGGTAAGTCCGCAGGTTGTCAACACTTAGGGGGGCCATTATGTTAGGGCGCCCGAATCGTCGGGGGCGGCCCAACGTTGCGCCCCCTTTCCATGTTCACCCGAACCGATGCCGATGCGCTGGGGCAAGCTCCGTCTAGGCAACTTCCTGCCGGCGAACGAGATCGCGGTCGATCTCGGGACCTCGAATACCCTGATCTACGTCCGCGGCCAGGGGATCGTCCTGAACGAGCCGTCCGTGGTCGCCGTGGAGAAGAGCAGCGGCAAGGTCACGGGCATCGGGCTCGAGGCCAAGCGCATGCTGGGGCGCACACCGGAGGGAATCATCGCGGTGCGCCCGCTCAAGGACGGGGTGATCGCGGACTTCGACGTCACCGAGAAGATGCTGCGCTACTTCCTGTCAGCCATCATCCAGAAGCACTTCTTCCGGGTTAAGCCCCTGGTGGTGGTATGCGTGCCCAGCGGCATCACCGAAGTGGAGCGCCGCGCGGTACGGGACAGCGCACATTCGGCCGGCGCCAAGGAGGTTTACATGGTGGCCGAGCCGATGGCCGCGGCCATCGGCGTGGGGCTTCCCGTGGAGACCCCCACGGGAAACATGGCGATCGACATCGGCGGAGGCACGACGGAGATCGCCGTGATCGCCCTGTCGGGCATCGTGAGCGACACCTCGATCCGCACGGGCGGCGACGAGATGGACCAGGCCATCGTCCAGTTCATGCGGAAGAACTACAACCTGCTCATCGGTGAGCCGACGGCCGAGGCGATCAAGATCCAGATCGGAAGCGCGGTCCCCATGAAGGAAGAGAAGGAAATGGAGGCCAAGGGCCGCGACCTGGTTTCCGGGATCCCCAAGGTCGTGCGGGTCCACTCCAGCGAGATCCGGGAGGCGATGCAGGAGCCGATCCAGCAGATCCTCGACGCCATGCGCCGGTCGCTGGAGATCACGCCGCCCGAGCTGGCCAGCGACATCGTGGATCGGGGCATCGTGATGGCGGGCGGGGGCTCTCTGATTCGCGGCGTGGATGTGCTCCTGTCCCAAGAGACGGCGCTGCCGGTCAGGGTGGACGAGGATCCGCTCACCTGTGTGGTGCGGGGCACGGGGCGCATTCTCGAGGACCCGCAGAAGTACCGCTCCGTGCTCACCACTTAGCCTGCCGTGACCTTCGCGCCCGACCGGTTCTCGTCGCGCCGCGATAACCTCGCCTTCATCGTCTGCCTCCTGCTCTCGATCGCCGCCCGGGTGGCGCCCCCGACCGTGCAGGACTCCGTCTCCCGGACCATCACCGGGACGGCGCTCGCTCCGTTTCTCGCAGTGCAGCACCAAGCCGAACTCGTCAAAGCCTCCCGCAGTCGCTACGAGGGGATCGCACGGCTGCGTGACTCCGCGCTGGTGAGCGCCTTCGCGGCGCAGGCGCTGGAGGAGGAGAACGCCCGGCTTAGGGAGATCCTGCAGCTGACGGCCCGGTTGCCGATGCGCCACGTGGCGGCGGAGGTACTCCACCAATCGGGGCCGGCCAGCGGGCTGATGGTAGTGCTATCGGCGGGGAGCAACGACGGCGTGGTCCCACGGGCGCCAGTGGTTGTCTCCGGAGGCTTGGTCGGTGTAGTGCACAGCGTGACGCCACTGTCGTCGGTGGCCCTCCTGTGGACCCATCCTGACTTCCGCGTGAGCGCCATGGCTCTCGACGGCTCCGTGTTCGGGATCGTGGCCCCGCGCCGCGCCGCGGGACCCAACACGATGATGCTCGAGCTGTCGGGCGTCCCCTACGAGGAGCGGGTGCCCACGGGAACGCTGATCTATACCTCGGGCCTGGGCGGCGCCCGCGGCGTCTATCCGCGAGGTATTCCCATCGGGCGGATCGTCGCGGTGGGTGAGGAGCGGGAGGGGTGGTCCCGCACCTACGTGGTGCAGCCGGCGGTGCACCCGGCCGCCGTGTCCCACGTGGTAGTCTTGACCGGGCCGGCCATCGACCTGCGTGAGGCCTTCGCCGAGTACCGCCCATGAGCCGGCGCCGCGAGCGGTATCGCCTCGCCGCCGTGCTGCTGCTCCTGGCTGTGCTGCACTTTGCGCTGCGCCCGTTCATGGGCGACTTCCGCAGCAGCCCGGACCTGCTCCTCCTCGCGCTCCTGGTGTACGCGATTCGCGCCCGGCCGGGGCAGGGGGCGATCGCCGGCTTCCTGGTCGGCCTCGTCGTGGACTCCCTCACCCCGGTAGCGTTCGGCGCCGGAATGCTGGCTCACACGGTCGTGGGCTACCTCGCCGCCTGGGGGAAGGCGGTGTTCTTCGCGGAGAACCTGCTCGTCAACGCCGGCTTCTTCTTCGTCGGTACCTGGGTGCGGGACCTCCTGGTGTTGGTCGCCGGACGGCACCTGGATCTGCGGGCCATGGCGTGGCAGCTCGTCTTCTGGTCACCCATCAAGGCACTCACGACCGCGATCGTCGGTGTGCTGGTGCTCATGCTGTTCCGCCGCTGGCTCCAGATTAGAATTACTGAGTGACCTGGCAGCATCCCTACGATCTGGCGCGGCGGGCCGGGACGGTGCGGCACGCGACAGTGGCTCTGTTCCTGGTGCTGGGCCTGGCCTTCTTCCGGGTGCAGGTGCTGAGCTCGCACCGCTACGAGGTCCAGTCGCAGGAGAACCGGTTGCGACCGGTGTCCCTGCCGGCACCGCGGGGCCTGCTAACCGACCGGAACGGTGTCGTGCTAGCCGACAACGTCCCGGGGTACTCCGTCGCACTGCTTGCCTCGTCGGCGGACTCGCTCCTGGCCAGGCTGGAGCGGCTGTCACCGCTGCTCCCGCTCGACTCGGAACGCGTGGACGGCATCCTGCGTCGCTACCTCGGCGCGCCCACCGAGCCGGTCACGGTCCTGCGGGACGCGCCGTTCGACGTCGTCTCTGCGCTGGAGGAGCAGCGGGCCTGGAACCCCGGGCTGGTGATCCAGAGTGATCCGAAGCGCCGCTACCCCTACGCTGAGACCACGGCGCACGTGGTGGGGTACGTCGGGGAGGTGACCGAGGACGAACTCCAGGCCAGGCGGTATCGCGGCGCTCGCGGCGGAACGCTGGTAGGCCGAGACGGTCTGGAGCAGGTGTACGACGACCTGCTACGCGGTCGCGACGGGGTGAAGTTCGCCGAAGTGGACGCTCTCGGGCGTACCGTGCGGGAAGCGAGCGAGGTGGAGACGCTCGCGCCCGAGCAGGGGCAGACGGTGCGCAGCACGATCGATATCGAGCTGCAGCAGTACATTGCCGAGGTGTTCCCCGCCGGCCGTCGTGGGGCCGTGGTGGCGATGGAGCCGCGGAGCGGTGAGGTGCTGGCCCTCTACTCCGCCCCGAGCTACGACCCCAACGCCTTCATTGGCGGCTACGATCCGGAGGCGTGGCGCCGGCTCTCCGAGTCGGAGGAGTTTCCCTTATTCAACCGCGCCACGCAGGCGCGCTACGCGCCGGCGTCTCCCTGGAAGCTGGCGGTGGCTGCCATGGCGCTCGAGCGTGGCATCGTCACGATGGACAGCAAGATGGCGATGCCCTGCTCAGGGGGCATGCGGTACTACAACCGCTACTTCCGCTGCTGGCGCACCGACGGTCACGGCCAGCTCACGCTGTTCGAGGCCATCCAGCACTCGTGCGACGTCTTCTTCTACCAGCTCGGCCTCACGCTTGGGCTCACCAACCTGCTGCACGACGGTGTGGCACTGGGGTTTCGGGAGCGATCGGGAATCGACCTCCCCAACGAGTACCGTTCGGAGTTCCCGCCCTCCACGGAATACTACAACCAGCGCTACGGCCCCAGCGGTTGGACCAACGCGGTGACACTGAACTTGGCGATCGGTCAGGGTGAGAACGCCCAGACCCTGATCAACATGGCGCGGTTCTACGCCATGATCGCTAACCGGGCGGGCCTGGCGCCTGAGCCACGCCTGGTTGCGGCCGAGCGCGGGGAGATCCGGGCGCTGGGGCTCGATGAGCTGGCGCTCGGCGGATTGCGGGAGGCACTCGTGGCCGTGGTGAACCGCGGGACCGCAGCAGGTGCGCAGATCGCGGATCTCAGAATCGCCGGCAAGACCGGCACGGCCCAGAACCCCCAAGGGCCCGACCACGGATGGTTCGTGGCCTTCGCGCCCGTGGAGGATCCTCAGATCCTCGTGGGCTCGATCATCGAGTTCGCCGAGCACGGCTCGTCGGTGGCGCCCATGGTCACGCGGATCATCGCCAGGCGCTTGCTCGGCCCCGACGCAGTGCCGGTGCCCGCCGCCGCCACGGGACTCGAGGTACCGGCGGACTCGGCGCCGGAGCCGGTTCCCATCCTGCCCGACACGTCGCTGATCCGTGGTGGGACGCCTAGGCCTCGATAGGCCGCTCCTGGGGGCGACCGGGCTCCTGCTGGCGCTCGGCCTGCTGAGCCTCTACTCGGCGGGGCAGACCGACTTCCCCTCTCTAATGACAGACATCTGGAAGCGCCAGCTGATCTGGCTGGCCCTCGGCACGGCGGCGGCGGTGATCGCTTTCCGGGTCTCTCCGAGGATCATGGAGTGGGTGACGCCGTTCGTGTACGGCATCGCGCTGTTGCTCCTAGTGCTGGTGCTCTTCTTCGGCGTGGGCGCCGGGACGGCGGCGGGCGCGAACTCGTGGTTGGCCGTGGGCGGCGTGCGCGTGGGACAGCCTGCGGAGCTCGCCAAGCTCGCCACGATCCTCATGCTGGCGCGCCACTTCGGCACGAAGCGCGAGCCCCCCACGACGCTGGGGGAGCTGGTGCCGCCGCTGCTCATCGTGGGCGTTCCCTTCGTGCTGGTTGGGGCCCAGCCGGACCTGGGGAGCGCCATGGTCTTCCTGGGGATCCTGTTCGCGGTGCTCTACTGGGTGGGGGTGAAGCCCCGCCTGCTGTTGCTGCTCGCCTCGCCGCTTGTCAGCCTGCTGCTCGCCTTCTCCACGGTCTCGTGGGGCGCATGGATCGTTGTGCTCACGCTGCTTCTGCTGTGGGTCCGACCCTACGTGCTGGAGGGGCTCGTCGTGTGGCTCACGAACGTGGCCATGGGCGTGATCGCGTTGGAGCTGTGGGAGAAGCTCGCGCCGTACCAGCAGAATCGGCTGCTCTCGTTCCTGAACCCCGAGGTGGATCCCCGCGCCACCGGCTGGCACATCATCCAATCCAAGGTGGCGATCGGGTCGGGCGGGATCTTCGGCAAGGGGTTCACCCAGGGCACCCAGAAGCGCCTGGCGTTCCTGCCCGAGCAGCACACCGACTTCATCTTCTCCGTGGTAGGCGAGGAGTTAGGCTTCGTGGGGGTGCTGGTGGCGCTGGGGTTCTTCATCGCCCTGCTGCTGGTGCTCCTCCGCATCGCGCGGCGCGCCACAGAGCCGTACTCTTCGATGCTGGTGGTGGGAGTCGGCGGCATGCTGGTCACGCACGTAATGGTGAACGTGGGCATGACTGTCGGCCTCATGCCGATCGTGGGGATCCCGCTGCCGTTCTTCTCCTACGGTGGCTCCTTCCTGATTATCTGTCTCGTGGGGATCGGCCTGGCGCTACGGGTCGCCTGGGAGTCGCGGCGCTCCGGCTATATCGAGATCACCGGTGAGTGGCGGCGGGTCTAGCGTGGGAGCCACGCGCCGGCGAGATTGACGCATGGCGTGGTTCCGCAAGGAGCGTAAGTCCCGTACGCCGTCCCGCGAGCGGCTGGAGATTCCGGCGGACACGTGGGACAAGTGCGAGAAGTGCGGGCATGTAGATATTCGCGACAACTTCGAGCGCGCCCTCCAGGTCTGTCCCGAGTGCGGGCACCACCGGCGCATCACGGCGCGACGCTACATCGAGTTGCTCACCGACCCCGGCAGCTTCGAGGAGCTGTTCGCCGAGCTGCGCTCCGCCGACGCGTTGCAGTTCGAGGGTTACCCCGACCGGCTGGCGCGGGCGAATCGGAAGACCGGCATCCACGAGGCGATGATCGCGGGACACGCTGCCGTGACGGGAGCGGAGCTGAGCCTCGGCGTGATGGAGTTCGGGTTCATGGGAGGGTCAATGGGCTCGGTGGTGGGTGAGAAGGTGGCACGGCTGGTGGACCGTTCGCTGGAGCGTGAGGTCCCACTCGTGCTCGTCTCCGCCTCCGGGGGTGCCCGCATGCAGGAGGGCGTGCTGAGCCTCATGCAGATGGCGAAGACGTCGGCCCTCATGGCACAGCTGAGAGAAGCGGGGCTCCCCTACATATCCATTCTGACCAACCCCACCACGGGCGGTGTGTCGGCGTCATACGCCATGCAGGGCGACGTGAACATCGCGGAGCCGGGGGCGGTCATAGGCTTCGCTGGGCCCCGGGTGATCAAGCAGACCATCGGCCAGGACCTGCCCGAGGGGTTCCAGACGGCGGAGTTCCTCGTGGAGAAGGGGATGATCGATGCGGTGGTACCGCGCCACGAGATGCGTAGCACTGTGTCGCGCCTGCTGCGCATGATGCAGGGGCTCGAAGTGGCGGAGGCCGCGACCTGACACTCACCTACGAGGAAGCCGTCCGCTTCCTCTTTCCGCGTTTGTCCGGCGGCGAGAAGTGGTCCCTGGGGCCCACCCGGCAGCTCTTGGAACGCCTGGGGCACCCGGAGCGGCACTATCCTGCAATCCACATCGGCGGCACGAACGGCAAGGGCTCGGTGGCGGTTCTGGTCTACCGGGCCTTACAGGCGCAGGGGATGCGCGCCGCGCTCTACACCTCTCCCCACCTGGTCGACGCGCGTGAGCGGATGATCGTGGACGGCCGGCCCATCACGCCCGAGGCGTTCGCGCGCTGGGCCGAGGTGCTCGCGGGCCCCGTGGAGGATACCGGGGCGAGCTTCTTCGAGGCCACGACCGCCATTGCCTTCGCGGACTTCGCAGCCCGGGGCGCCGATGTCGCGGTGGTGGAGGTGGGATTGGGCGGACGCCTCGACAGCACCAACGTGCTAGACCCGTTGGTGAGCGCAGTCACCCACGTGACCCGCGACCATGCCGCTTTCCTGGGAGACTCCCTGAGCGGCATTGCCGCCGAGAAGGCGGGGATCGCGAAGGCGGGCAGGCCATTCGTCGTGGGTGAGACCGATCCCGCCCTGCTGCGGGTGCTCGCCGCTCGAGCCGCCGAAGCCGGGGCACCGGTGGTAGTCGTTCCCGCGGGTGTGGAATATCGTGGGGCGCTCGGCCTCGCGGGGCGGCACCAGCGGCGCAATGCGGCCGTGGCGGAGTGGGTGCTGCGCGAGCTGCCCGGCGACCTGCGCCCGAGCAGCGAGAACCTGCGCCGTGGTTTCGCCGCCGCGCAACTGCCAGGGCGGTTCGACCGGCGTGGCAAGTGGATTCTCGACGTGGCCCACAACCCAGCGGGCATTGCGGCCATGGTTGAGGCACTCAAAGAACTGGCGCCGCCGCGCCCGCGACACGCGCTGGTCGGCGTCATGGTGGACAAGGATTGGGAAGGGATGCTCGCCCAGTTGCAGGGTGTCGTGGACGCCACGTGGGTCACGGTCCCGCCTTCGGCACCGCCCGAGCGCTGCTGGGAGCTCGACTCAGTGCAGCGGCGCTTCCCGAGCGTGACCGCGCAGCCAGACTTCGACAGCGCGCTGGTCGGAGTTCAGCAAGGCGCCGCGACAATCGTCGTGGCAGGCTCGTTTCACACCGTAGGCGACGCGATGGCCCGGTTGCCCGGATTCCCTCCGCTCGGGTAGATTGGTGCGATGCAAGCCCAGTCGCTGCCCGGTTTTCGCGACTTCTACCCCGACGACACCGCTCTCCGCAATCACATCTTCCATGTGTGGCGCAGTGTGGCGGCGCGGTACGGCTTCGAGGAGTACGACGGGCCACCGCTGGAGCCGCTGGAGCTCTACACCCGTAAGAGCGGGGACGAGATCGTCGAGCAGCTCTATTCTTTCGAGGACAAGGGCGGCCGCGCGGTCAGCTTGCGGCCGGAGATGACGCCGACGCTGGCACGCATGGTGGCCGCACGGGCGCGGGCACTCAAGAAGCCCATTCGCTGGTACTCGATGCCGCAGCTGTTTCGCTACGAGCGGCAGCAGCGGGGGCGGCTGCGCGAGCACTTCCAGCTCAACATGGACATCCTGGGAGAGCCGGGCCCGCTGGCCGACGCGGAGCTCATCGCCGCGGCGGTGGACGTGCTCCGGATGCTGGGGTTCACCGAACAGACTGTGCGCGCCCGGGTGTCGGACCGCGGGCTGGCGCACGCCCTGCTCGTGGGGCACGGGCTGTCGGAGCGGCAGATCACCCTGGCGTACGCCCACATCGATAAGCTGGGGCGCGAGCCAAGAGACGCGCTGGTGCGGCAACTGGCCCAGGCGGCTGGCCTGGAGCCCGCCACCAGTGAGCAGGTGCTGGACCTGGGGGCGATCAAGAGCCTCGACGCGGCGCGCGCAGCGCTGGAGCAAGTCGGTGCCGACGGCGCTGCGGCCGAAGGGCTGGCCGAGTGCGTCGAGGCGCTGGAGGCGATGGGCCTCGGCGCCTATGTGGACGTGGACCTCTCCGTGGTGCGGGGGCTGGCCTACTACACGGGCGTGGTGTTCGAGCTGTTCGATGCCGGAGGATCGTTGCGGGCTATCTGCGGTGGCGGCCGCTACGACGGGTTACTCGACGCCCTGGGCGGAGTGGATCTCCCCGCGGCCGGGTTCGGCATGGGCGACGTCGTGCTCGGTGAGCTCGTGAGGGAGCACGTCGAGGTTGCGCCGCAACCTCCGCAACTGGACGTGTTCCTCGTGGCTGTGACCGGAGAGGACCTTGCCCACGTGCTGCGGCTCGCCCACGACCTGCGCGACCGGGGTGCGAGCGTGGAGTTCGCGCTCAAGCAGCAGTCGATGGCGAAGCAGCTGAAGCTCGCCGCCGCCCGCCGGGCGAGGGTGGCGGTGCTGCTGGGTCCCGATGAGCGGGCCGTCGGTGAGGCGGTCGTGCGCGACCTCGGAACCGGCCGGGAGGAGCGGGTGAAGCTCGAGCAGGTGGCGGAACTCGCCTGCGGGGCAGCCGGCGGGTGGGGTACGGGTTGAGCGGGGCGCACACGGTGGACAACGAATGGAGAACGGGCAAGACGGACGGCGGATGAACGACGAGCTGCGGATTACCCCACGATCGACGGACTTCGGCGCCTGGTACAACGACGTGATCATGCGGGCGGAGCTGGCGGACTACTCGCCGGTGCGCGGCTGCATGGTGATCCGTCCGCGCGGCTACCGCATATGGGAGCTGATGCAGGGGGCGCTCGACGAGATGTTCAGGGAGACAGGGCACGAGAATGCCTACTTCCCACTGTTCATCCCGGAGGGGTTCCTGGCCCGGGAGGCCGAGCACGTCGAGGGGTTCGCACCGCAAACGGCGGTGGTGACGCGCGGCGGTGCAAAGGAGCTGGAAGAGCCGTTGGTGGTGCGGCCCACGTCCGAGACGATCATCTACGCGATGCTCTCCAAGTGGATCCAGAGCTACCGCGATCTCCCCGTGCTGCTCAATCAGTGGGCCAACATCGTGCGGTGGGAGATGCGCACCCGCCTGTTCCTGCGAACCACCGAGTTCCTGTGGCAGGAAGGCCACACGGCGCACGCTACGTCGCAGGAAGCCGAGGAAGAGACGCTCCTGATCCTGGACGTCTACCGTCGGTTCATGGAGGAGTGGATGGCGATGCCGCCCGTCACCGGTCCGAAGACGGAGTCCGAGAAGTTTGCCGGTGCGGTCCGCACCTATGCGTGCGAGGCGATGATGCAGGACAACAAGGCCTTGCAGGCAGGAACCTCGCATTTCCTCGGCCAGAACTTCGCCAAGGCGTTCGGCACGCAGTTCCAGACGGCCGACGGCAAGCTGGACTATGTGTGGAGTTCGTCTTGGGGCGTGTCGACCCGGCTCGTCGGCGGCCTGATCATGACGCACAGTGACGATGTGGGGCTGGTCTGTCCGCCGCGCCTCGCGCCCGTCCAGGCGGCCATCGTGCCGATCTGGAAGTCCGACGCCGAGAAGAGCACAGTGCTGGAGAGCGCGCATCGGCTGGTGCAAGCGCTCGCTGCGGCCGATGTGCGGGTGAAGCTGGATGACCGTGAGGGCCTCAAGCCGGGCGCCAAGTATTACGAATGGGAGGGGCGGGGCGTGCCGGTGCGGCTCGAGGTCGGTCCGCGCGACGTGCAGCAGGAACAGGCCATGGTGGCGCGGCGCACGGGTGGCAAGGCGCCGGTGCCTGCCGGGGGCATCGCGGACGGGGTGCAGACTGCACTGACGGAGATTCAGGATGGCCTGCTGGAGGCTGCGCGGCGGCGGCGCGAGGAGTACACTGTGCGCGGGGTCACCAAGGACCAGCTGATCGAGTTGATGGAGGGTGCCGGGGGATTCGCCTACGGAGGGTTCTGTGGCGCGCAGGCCTGCGAGGATGGGGTGCAACAGGCCACCAAGGCCACCATCCGGGTACTGCCCGATGACGAGTTTCGCTCCGATCCGGCTCCCTCGAGGTGCGTGTGGTGCGACAAGAAGGCCACCGCCGAGGCGGTGTGGGCACGAGCCTACTGACCGAGCACGCGGCGGCCATCGCTGAGATTGCGGGGGCCGTCGGGACGCCCGTGTACGTGTACGACGCGGACGCCATCCGGGACCGGTACGAGGAGCTCCAGGCCGCGTTGGAGCCGATTCCCCACCGCATCCACTACTCGGTGAAGGCCAACAGCAACCTCGCCATTCTGGGGCTATTACGCCGGCTGGGCGCCGGGGCAGACGTCGTGTCGGCCGGAGAGCTGGCGCGGGCCCGCAGAGCAGGGTTCGATCCCGCGGACACCATCTTCAGCGGGGTGGGGAAGACCGCCAACGAGTTGAGCCAGGCTCTCGCCGAACGCGTGGGGCTGGTCAACGTCGAGTCGTTCCACGAACTCCGTCTGCTGCATGAGATTGCCCGCGCGGAGGGCACGGTGGCGCCGTTCGGGATTCGGGTGAACCCCGACGTGGTGACGACCACCCACCCCTACACGCAGACGGGCGATGCGGAGAAGAAGTTCGGCGCCCCGCTCGATGACGTGCTTCCGATGGTGCGCTGGTCCCTCGAAGAGCTCGGGCTGGAGTTGCTCTCGGTCGGGATGCACATCGGATCGCAGATCTGCGAGGCGGAGCACTACCGCGAGGGAGCGGAAAAGCTGGCGCACCTGGTGTGCCAGCTCCTGGCCGAGGGGGTCACGAGCCTGCGCGCCGTGGATGTGGGTGGCGGACTCGGCATCAGGTACCGCTCGGAGCGCCCCCTGGCACCGCAGGCGTTCGCGGCAGCGGTGCGCCCGCTGCATGAGTCGACCGGGCTTCCCCTGGTCGTGGAGCCGGGGCGGTACCTGGTGGGGAACGCCGGCGTGCTGCTCACTCGCTGCCTCTATCGCAAAGAGACCGGTGAGAAGGAGTATGTGATCGTCGATGCGGCGATGAACGACCTGCTGCGCCCGAGCCTGTACGGCGCGGAGCACGATGTCGCGGTGGTCTCATCGGAGGGGGTGGGGGATGGGGCGCTCCCCGGTCCTCGTTCCCCGGGGCGGGACAGGGTGGACGTGGTGGGCCCCATCTGTGAGACCGGCGACTTTCTCGCGCTCGATCGGGAGCTGCCCGACGCAGTGCCGGGCACCCTGCTTGCAGTGCTCGGGGCGGGCGCCTACGGCTTCACCATGAGCTCGAGCTACAACTCGCGGCCGCGGGCGGCGGAGGTAATGCTGGAGGGCGGCCGCTGGGCAGTGGTGCGGCGGAGGGAAACGTTCGAGGACCTGATCCGTGGGGAGCGGCTCCTGGAGGACGTGGAGCGCGACTTGACCGAGCAGACATGACGGACCTGTCTAACGGCATCTTGATTCTGGACTACGGCTCGCAGTACACGCAGCTCATCGCCCGGCGCGTGCGTGAGTCGCACGTCTACTGCGAGATCCACCCACCGCCCGACACGGTGGGCGAGATTGTGGCACGCCGTCCCAAGGGAATCGTGTTGTCGGGTGGGCCCAGCTCAGTCTACGACGAAGGGGCACCGCAGCTCCCCGCCGGGGCATTGCAGCTCGACATCCCGATTCTCGGTGTCTGCTACGGCATGGGATTGCTGCACCTGGCAGCCGGGGGGGAGGTCGAGCCGGCGGGCGAGCGGGAATACGGACGCGCCGAGATCGTGATCCAGGACCCCGGTACTCTGTTCGCCGGCTTCGCCCGCGGTGAGCGGTCACACGTGTGGATGAGTCATGGCGATCGCATGACCGCTCTGCCCGATGGGTTCCAGGTCAACGCGTCGAGCGCCAATAGCCCAATCGCGGCCTTCGCGCACCCCAAACGGCAGCTGTTCGGTGTGCAGTTCCATCCCGAGGTGCACCACACGCCGCGCGGCGGGGAGATCCTCAACAACTTCCTGTTCCAGATCTGTCGCTGCACCCCCGACTGGACGGCGGGCCACTTCATCGCCGAGCAGGTGGAGGCGATTCGTGAGCGCGTGGGCCCCGAACAGCGGGCCATCTGTGGACTTTCCGGGGGAGTGGACTCGGCGGTGGCGGCCGCGCTGGTGCACCGCGCCCTGGGCGATCGGCTTACCTGCATCTTCGTGGATCACGGCCTGTTGCGGCTGCACGAGGCGGACTACGTGGAGCGGATGTTCGGAGCCAACCTGGGAATCGACCTGCGGCTGGTCGACGCCTCGCAGCAGTTCCTGCGCCGCCTGGAGAACGTCGAGGATCCGGAGGAGAAGCGCCGCATCATCGGTCACACGTTCATCGACGTCTTCGAGGAGGCCGCAAAGGAGGTGGGCGAGGACGTGCGGTACCTGGTGCAGGGAACGCTCTATCCCGACGTGATCGAGTCGGTGTCGCCCCGAGGCGGTCCCTCCGTCACCATCAAGACGCACCACAACGTTGGTGGACTGCGGCCCGATCTGCCGTTCGAGCTGATCGAGCCGCTCCGCGAGCTATTCAAGGACGAGGTGCGCCAGGTGGGACGGGAGCTCGGCCTGCCCGAGGAGATCGTGGGACGCCATCCGTTTCCCGGTCCCGGGCTGGCGGTGCGCATACTGGGCCCGGTCACCGAGGAGCGGCTCCGGGTGCTGCGGGAGGCAGACGCGATCTATCTGGAGGAGATCTGGGAGGCCGGCTGCTACGACGAGATCTGGCAGGCCTTTGCCGTACTCCTCCCGGCGCAGGCCGTCGGGGTCATGGGCGACTCCCGGACCTACGAGAACGTGGTCGCTCTCCGTGCCGTCACCAGCACCGACGGGATGACGGCTGATTGGTATCCGTTCGCGCCGGGAGTGATCGGCCGGGTCGCGAGCCGGATCATCAACGAGGTGAGCGGGGTCAACCGGGTGGTCTACGACGTGAGCTCGAAGCCGCCGGCGACGATCGAATGGGAGTGACAGGCCCGCCCTGAGGACGCGTCACCCGGGAAGCGGGAAGGGGGAAGGGTGCTACACGCTGGCCGTTTCGGGTGCTAGCGAGCACCCCGGTGAGCGCCGGTCGTACGTTTCCCGTTTCCCGGGCTGCTACACGCCCTTCTCGTCCAGCAGCTGGAGGAACTCGTCGGGCGTCTCGAGCCCCGTCAACCGGTCGGGCACGTCTGGCTCCTTGGCGAACTGGGCGATCTTCCCCAGCACCGGTAGATACTGGTTCGAGACTTCCAGCGGCGGCGCGACGATGAGGAAGAAGTTGTACACCGGCTTGTCGTCGATCGCCTTGAAGTCCACACCCTCGGTCTTGCGACCGAAGGCCACGCGCAGCCGGTTCACTACCAGGGAGCGACAGTGGGGAATTGCGATACCCCGACCGATGCCCGTCGACCCCAGGTTCTCCCGTCGCTTGAGCATCTTGTACAGCATCGCCTCGGACTTCTCATCCAGCTTGAACAGCCCGATCAGTTCCTTCAGGATCTCGTCCTTCTCCGAGCCCTCCAGCTTCAGCGAGATGGCGTCTACAGAGAAGAATTCTCTCAAGTGCATGGTAGTCGTAGTCGACAGTCGGAAACCGGCGAAACGTAACGGCGGGTCGGCGAAGCTGTCAAACGGTCTGGTTGCCGGCCGCACAGGGGCTCGTTAAGTTCGCTCTACGATGGCATTTCCGTATCCCGTGCCCGTGAGTGTGCCGCTCTTTCTGGCGCCCATGGCCGGCGTGTCGGAGCCCCCGTTCCGGCGGCTGTGCCGCTCATTCGGCGCCGACGTAGTCGTCTCCGAGTTCCTGTCCTCCGAGGGACTGCGCCGCGGGATCAAGAGCGTGCACGACGGCGCGTATTTCACCCCTGAGGAGCACCCCATAGGGATCCAGCTCTACGGCGCCGACCCGCACGCGATGGCCGAGGCTGCTGGGCTCGTCGAGCAGCACTACGGGCCCGACTTCATCGACATCAACTTCGGGTGCCCCGTGAAGAAGGTGGTGAAGCGCAACGGCGGGTCGGGATGTCTGAAGGACCTCGACCTGGTGCAGCGCATCATCCGTGCGGTACGGGGCGCCGTGCGCGGTCCGGTCACGGTGAAGACGCGGAGCGGGTGGGACGAGGCTACCCGCAATCCGGTGGAGATAGCGCTGCGCTGCCAGGACGCCGGGGCCCAGGCGCTCGCCCTCCACCCGCGCACGCGCACGCAGATGTACGACGGGACGGCACGGTGGGAGGAGATCGCCGCCGTAAAGCAGGCTCTCGAGATCCCCGTCGTCGGCAATGGGGACATCAAGACGGCGGAGGATGCGCTGCGGATGCGGCGCGAGACCGGGTGTGACGGGATCATGATGGCACGGGGGGCCTTCGGCAACCCGTGGCTGTTCCAGCAGGTCCGTGACCTGCTGGAGGGGCGGCAGCCCCGCGCGGCACCTACCGCCGCGGAGCGCTTCGCCGTAGCCCTGCGCCACGCCAGGCTCCAGGTGGAGATCCAGGGCGACGACCGGCGCACCGCCATCGAGTTCCGCAAGCACCTGGGCTGGTACGTGCGGGGTCTCCCCGGAGCGGCTGCCCTGCGCCGGCGGCTGCACCAGATCGAGTCGATGGCCCAGATCGAGCGCGTCTTCCAGGAGTACCTGGAGCCCTACCAGGCCGTCGGGTGAGCGAGGAACGACTGCGCGCCCTGGTGGAGCAGGTCGCCCGCGGAGAGATCTCCTCGGATGAGGCCCTGCGCCAGCTAGCGCGATTCCCCGTCGATGAGCTCCCCTATGCACAGGTCGACCACCTCAGGCCCTTGATTCAGGGATACCCGGAGGTCGTGTTCTGCGAGGGCAAGGGCATCGACCAGGTCATCGGCATCTGCGAGTCCCTGGAGGCGGCCTCGGGGAGCTTCCTCGCCACCCGGGCCGACGCCGCGGTGCGGGATGCGCTGCTGCAGCGGTTCCCCCGGGCCGAGGCGAACGAGCTGGCGAGGACGGTCGACCTCGCGCCCGATCCCCCCCGGCCCGTGACGGGAAGAGGCATGATCCTCGTCGTGACGGCGGGGACCAGCGATCTGCCGGTGGCCGAGGAGGCAGCCGTCGTGGCCCGGGCCATGGGAAACAGGGTCGAGGTCCTGGCCGACGTGGGGGTGGCCGGGATCCACCGCATCCTGCGCCAGTCGGAGTTGCTCAATGAGGCGTCAGTCCTCATAGTAGTCGCTGGGATGGACGGTGCCCTGGCCAGCGTCGTTGGCGGCATGGTCCGGGTGCCGGTCGTCGCGGTGCCGACCAGCGTGGGCTACGGAGCGGCTTTCGGAGGGATCTCGGCCTTGCTCGCCATGCTCAACTCGTGTGCCTCCGGCGTAGTCGTGGTGAACATCGACAACGGCTTCGGTGCCGCGGTCGCGGCATCCCGCATCAACCACCTGCCCGCATGACCGTCTGGCCCTTCTTGGCGGGACTCGCCATCGGCCTCCTGCTCGGCGCGGCAGCATACGCCGCGTGGCAGCGCCGCCGGATCCGGTACGTGGGTGCCGAGCTCATGCCGGCCGATGTCCCTCACGTGGTGGACCTCCTGCGGCGTGCGCACCGGGCCGCGGCCGCCTGCCTCGTCGTGCCCGACGGGGAGCCAGTGCTATCGGTCGGCGAGCCGCGACCACCCGACACCCTGATCGACCGGGCCGTCGCTACGGCGCGGCTGTCCCTGGCCGATGGGCGCGAGCACGTGCTGCGCGAGGGGAACATCATCGTGGCGGTGGGTGATGGGCAGATCGGCAGCGCCGTGGTGCTCGCGTTCGACTCGGCCGGTCCCGACGACGTGCGTGCGGTGGCGGAAGACCTGCGGAAGTTCCTCGCCGAGATCAAGGTGGAGCGCCTGCGGGAGTTCCGCGCCTACGGGGATCCGGCCTCGGCGGCGGACTGGATGGTGACCAGCGCGGAGTCGGTCGAGGCCATCACGTTCGGCCTCTGCGAATCGGTCCGAGCGCTCACCGGACGGAACACGGCGGTCGTGGTGCGGGATCCCACGGCCCTGGTTGCTTCAGTCGTGGCGGTCTCCCGCAAGTCCGACCGGCGCCTGCTCGGCCTCACCGCCACTCCCGAGTCCGCGGTGGGCCGTGCCTGCTCCGGTGACATCCCGGTGGTCGGGGGCTCGCCCGACGAGCTGTTCGGCAGATCGCGGACCGACCGGCGCAGCCGCACGGAGTCGGGCATCGCGTTTCCGCTGCATGACGGGGCGGAAGGGTGCGGCGCCCTCGTGGTCTTTGGCCCCCCGCACACGCTCGAGCCGGGCGTGCAGGAGCGGATTGCGTTCATGGCAGTGGATGCCGGGCCCCGCCTCAACACGGCCGTCAAGATCAGGGCGGCCGAGACGCAGGCCAAGACCGACCGACTGACCCAGCTCCCCAACCGGGCAGCCCTGGAAGAGGCCATCAAGAGCTGGGGCGACGACCCCGCAGCGCTGCTCTGCGTGGACATCGACCGGTTCAAGCAGGTGAACGACAGTCATGGGCACGCGGCTGGAGACGCCGCGCTCAAGCACATGGCCCGCATCTTCCGCGAGGCCCTACGCGAGGACGACGTGGCAGCGCGGATCGGGGGTGAGGAGTTCGCGATCTGGCTGCCCCACACCCCCCTGGAGCCCGCCCTGGACGTGGCCGAACGCATCCGCCGGTCCGTGGAGAGCACGGCTCTGCGGTGGGGCGGGGGCGAGCTCGCGCTCACTTGCTCGGTGGGGGTGAGTGCCTATCCCCAGATCGTGGGCGACGTCAAGAACCTCATCGAGACGGCCGACTCAGCCCTCTACCAGGCCAAGCAGAGGGGCCGCAACCGGGTAGAGGCCGCGGGTGGCACCGGGAGCCGGTCACCTTCGACCTAGGGCCTGCGAGCCCCTCCCGACACGGATCGGACCCGCTTGCTGGCTCCTCCCAGCGGTGGGTATGTTTGAGTATCACATCGAGCAAGGGGGCGACTGGCTTCGACGGGTTTGGTGAAGGTTTCGCAGCGTGCCCAGGATTCCCGGTGTCCTGGTCAAACCACTGGGAAACACACAACTGCCAATACTGACTTGGCTCTGGCTGCGTAAGCTTCGCTTACTGCACCTGCCCGCGAGGTAGCCCGCCCGAGGCGGCGCGCGGGTATCGCAAATTCGGGCTGGCGCGGCGTGACGCCTCCGCACGCGGCGTGAGATTCTGAGGGGGCTAGTCCGCCGATTTGGCCGGCTGGGCGCCAGTCGACGGAGACCTCAAGCGCAGCCTACGCACGTAGAAGCGGATCCGGATCGAGGCTCGGACCGGGGTTCGATTCCCCGCGCCTCCATGAGGTGACCGGTGGCCCAGGCGCTGTGGCGTCTGGGCCGCCGTTTTGCCCATGTGGATGGGTGTGAATATCTCGCTTGAAGTGATCCCTCGCCTTGAGCGTCACGTGTGTAACAGGCTGCCATACATGTAGATAACTACGGGCGCTAAAGTGGTCTATTAGATTCTGCAAGTGATGCAGCACCCGTAGGTTTCCCAATGTGGAAAGCTGGAAACTGGGCCAGCCGCAGCACGCCTCGCCGGCAGGAGCCGGCGGGCCCCGGTCTGCCATGTCCTGCAAGCCCACTGGGAACCGGGGGCAGGGAATCTGGAGGAAATGGGCTCGAGGTGCGGTCATTCCGGCAGGCGCTTCAGATGGCGGGAACGTCGTACCGTTCGCCGTTCCCCCTTCCCCCTGCACCAGGGGTGGTGGGGGGCAGGGGGGCTACTCCAGTGCCGCCTGAGCGGCTGCGAGGCGGGCGATAGGGACTCGGAACGGGGAGCAGGAAACGTAGTTGAGACCCTGCTGGTGGCAGAATGCGACCGACCTGGGATCGCCCCCGTGCTCGCCGCAGATACCGATCTTGAGCTGGGGCTTGGTACGGCGGCCCAGCTCCACGGCCATCTGGACCATGCAACCCACACCGACCCGATCCAGGGTCTGGAATGGGTCGTCCGGCAGGATGCCCCGCTCGGCATAGAGAGCGAGGAAGCGTGCCGCGTCGTCGCGTGACACCCCCAGCGTGGTCTGCGTGAGGTCGTTGGTCCCGAAGGAGAAGAACTCGGCCACCTGAGCGACCTCGTTGGCGGTGACGCAGGCCCGGGGGATTTCGATCATCGTGCCCACCAGGAAGTCCACGCGCCGCCCCCGCTCGCGAAACACCTCCTCCGCGGTCCCGCGCACCAGGTCGGCCTGGTGCCGGAGCTCCTCGACGTGGCCTACGAGCGGCACCATCACCTCGGGGTGGACCTCGATCCCCGCTTCATCCACCTCGCAGGCAGCCTCCAGAATCGCCCGCGCCTGCATCTCGGTGATCTCGGGATAGGCGATCCCCAGGCGGCACCCCCGGTGGCCCAGCATCGGGTTGGTCTCGCCGAGTGCGTCTACGGTGCGCCGCAACCGCTCGACGGGTACGTCCATGGTGGCTGCCAGCTGGGTGATCTCCTCTTCCTCACGCGGCAGGAACTCGTGGAGCGGGGGATCGAGCAGCCGGATCGTCACGGGGAGGCCGTCCATGGCCCGGAAGATCCCGGCGAAGTCCTCACGTTGCATGGGGAGAAGCTTGGCCAGGGCCTTGCGCCGCCCCTCCTCGCTGTCGGCCAAGATCATCTCCCGCATGGCCCGGATGCGGTCGCCCTCGAAGAACATGTGCTCGGTGCGGCACAGCCCGATGCCCTCGGCGCCAAACTGGCGGGCGCGCGCGGCATCCCCGGGGGTGTCGGCGTTGGTGCGCACCCTCAGCCGGCGGAACTCATCCGCCCAGCCCATGAGTCGCAGGAAGTCATCGCCCGGTGTGGGCTCGACGAGCGCGGTCTCCCCCAGGATCACTCGCCCTGTGCTTCCGTCGAGCGTGAGCCAGTCGCCCTCCTCGACCCTGACCCCGTCGACCTGGAAGCGCCGGCCGACCTCGTCGACCTCCACCTCCTTGGCCCCCGCCACGCAGCACTTTCCCATGCCGCGGGCAACCACCGCTGCATGGCTCGTCATGCCTCCTCTGGACGTCAGGATGCCGCTTGCCGCGGCCATCCCGTGGAAGTCGTCGGGGCTGGTCTCGCGCCGGACGAGGATCACGGCCTCGCCGGTTTCCGCCTGACTGGCCGCACGGTCAGCATCGAAAACCGCCCGTCCCACGGCCGCTCCGGGGGAGGCAGGCAGGCCAGTCGCGATCACGGTGACCTCGGCGTCCGGGTCCACCGTAGGGTGCAGCAGCTGGTCGAGCTGGGCCGGGTCCACCCGCAGCACGGCGGTCCGCTCATCGATCAGACCCTCACCGACCATGTCCACGGCCACTCGCACCGCGGCGCGCGCGGTCCGCTTGCCGGTGCGAGTCTGCAGGACGTAGAGCTTGCGCCGCTCCACCGTGAACTCCAGGTCCTGCACGTCGGTGTAATGGTCCTCTAGCGTGCGGCAGTAGCGCTCGAACTCGTCCGCGATCTCAGGCAGCCAGTCCCGCATCTTGGCGATCGGCTCGGGATCCCTGATCCCCGCAACCACGTCCTCCCCCTGGGCGTTGATCAGGAACTCCCCGAACACCTGCCGGTCCCCCGTGGAGGGATCGCGGGTGAACGCCACACCCGTGCCGGAATCCTCGCTCACGTTGCCGAACACCATGGCCTGGACGTTCACGGCAGTGCCCAGATCGTCAGGGATGTGGTGGACCCGGCGATAATCCACCGCCCGGCGCCCGTTCCAGGACCGGAACACGCCCTCGATGGCGCCCCACAGCTGCTCCCAGGGGTCGTCCGGGAAGTCGCGGCCCGTCTCCTGCCGCACGATGTCCTTGAAGGTGCCGACCAGAGCCTCCAGATCCGGGGCCGCGAGGTCGATGTCCCGCTCCACGCCGCGCTCCCGCTTGACGGCCTCCAGGGCATGCTCGAAGGGATCGCCGGTGTCACCCGAGATCCCGTACACCACGCTGCCGTACATCTGCACCAGGCGGCGGTAGGAATCGAACGCGAAACGCGGATTGCCAGATTCCTCGGCGAGGGCCCGAGCGCTGCCGTCGTTCAGCCCCAGGTTGAGGATCGTCTCCATCATGCCCGGCATCGATACCTTCCCGCCCGAGCGGACCGAGACCAGAAGGGGCTCCGAGTCGGCCCCGAAAGCCCGACCCATGGCGTCCTCGACGCCTTTCATGGCCGCCTCGACCTCACCGGACAGGGTGGACGGGAACTCGCCCTTCTCGAGATACGCGATGCAGAGCTGGGCCGAGATGGTGAACCCCGGGGGAACGGGAATGCCGAGATTGGTCATCTCGGCGAGGTTGGCACCCTTGCCGCCGAGGACGTCCTTCATGCCGGCGTGCCCGTCGGCCTTCCCGTTTCGGAACGAGTAGACGTCCGCCATGGTCCTGCCCTTTACCTGATCTGCACGTCCCGTAGCCTGGTGGCCGGGCGTGAAGTCGCTTTGGAGTCTCAGTCGATCAGCGCGGTTACTTGCTCGCCCGACGTGGACCGGCTCTGCCCTTCATGCTGCGGCACCTGCGTCGGGTAGTCGCCCGAGAAACAGGCGTGGCAGAAACGGGACGTGCTGCCGGCCGCCGTCAGCATTCCCTCGAGTGACAGGTATCCGAGGCTGTCTACGCCGAGGTGTCTGCGGATCTCCTCTACGGAGTGGGTCGCGGCGATCAGTTCGTCCCGCGTCGGGGTATCGATGCCGTAGAGGCAGGGACCCGTAATGGGGTGGGACGCGACCCGCATGTGCACCTCGCGGGCCCCCGCCTGGCGGATCATCTGGATCAGCAGGCGCGAGGTGGTCCCACGAACGATGGAATCGTCCACCACCACCACGCTCTTGCCGGCGATCACGTCCCGTACCGGGTTGAACTTGATGCGCACCTTGGCCATGCGACTCGTCTGCCCGGGATTGATGAACGTGCGTCCGACGTAGTGGTTGCGAATGAGCCCGTGCTCGAGCTCGATCCCGCTCTGGTCCGCGTACCCCAGCGCCATTGCGTTCGCCGAGTCGGGCACGGAGAACACGCAGTCGGCACCGGGCGCGGGATGCTCCCGGGCCAGCTGCCGCCCCAGCTCACGCCGCACGCGATCCACCGACTCGCCAAACACCACGCTGTC
>CAYGBV010000060.1:0-9052 GCA_964348295.1 uncultured Gemmatimonadaceae bacterium | reverse complement strand
CCAGTCTGAGCTACGCCCGCGCAGCGGTCGCGCTCGACGGTGCGCCGGCCCGACCTGGTACGCCCAACGCCAGTGGTGGGGGAAGGATTCGAACCTTCGTAGGCGTTCGCCGGCAGATTTACAGTCTGCTCCCTTTGACCGCTCGGGCACCCCACCTTTGCCCGCGTGGCGCCTCTACCAACTGACTGCTCGCGGGAAGAACGCGCGCAGTCACAAGCACAGGGACGCCGGCTGCGTCCCTGGCTACATACTGGAGCTGACGAAGGGACTCGAACCCTTAACCTGCTGATTACAAATCAGCCGCTCTGCCAATTGAGCTACGTCAGCCGGTGCCGAATTTTCGCGAGTCTAGTAGGATAACGGGGCCCTCGCAGCCAGTCAACTCCTTGATATACCGACCACTTGGGCCTCGGCGGGCCTAGCCCCCCCGCCTCCGCCACCGCGGCCCCTGGGGGGTGTCCTCGACCTCGATCCCGCGCGCCGCCAGCTCATCCCTGATGGCGTCGGCCGCGGCAAAATCGCGGGCCCGGCGGGCAGCCTGCCGGGCGGCGAGCCGCTCCTCCACCCAGGCCCCCAGCTCTGCATCCGCACCCTCGGCGCCGGGGAGCAGGTCCAGCACGCCCAGGATCCGATCCAGCACAACCAGGGCCGCCCGGGCCTCTCCGGCCTTCCAGCGCCCGGCGTCGAGCTCCCGGTTGGCAGCCCGCACGAACGTGAAGACTGCCCCCACCGCCTTGGGGGCGTTCAGATCGTCGTCCATGGCCTCCCGGAAGCTCCGCTCCAGCCCCCCCGCCGCGGGGGGCGCAGCGGCTGGCGCCGTCTCCCCTGCCGCGTCTGTGAGCCGCGCGTGGAGGTCGGCCAGGCGCCGCACGCCCTCCGTGGCGCCCTCCAGGGCTTCGTCGCTGAAGTTGAGCTGCTGGCGGTAGTGGGTGGAGAAGATGAGCATGCGCACGGCAGCCGCGCCGTGGCCCTCCTCCTGGAGGTCGCGCGCAGTGAGCTGGTTACCGTAGCGCTTCGACATCTTGGTGCCGCGGATGAACAGGAACTCCCCGTGCATCCAGTACCGCACGAACGGCTGCCCGGTGGCCCCCTCGGACTGCGCGATCTCGTTCTCGTGGTGGGGGAAGATCAGGTCCACGCCGCCGGCGTGGATATCCAGCGTCTCCACTCCGAAGCGCTGGCGCACCTCGGTCAGGGACATCGCCGAGCACTCCAGGTGCCAACCCGGACGCCCTCTGCCGAAGGGGGCGTCCCACACTGCCCCTACCGCCTCGTCCTCCGGCGCCGCCGCCTTCCACAGCGCGAAGTCGCGCACGTCTTCCTTGGAGTACTCGTCGCTCGCCACTCGGGCCCCGGCCTTGAGCTCGCGCCGCTCGATCTGGGACAGCCTTCCGTAGGGCGCGAACTCACCCACCGCGTAGTACACCGAGCCATCCTCCCCCTGGTAGGCGAGCCCTCGCTCCAACAGGCGCTGCACCAGTTGCACCATCGGAGCGATGTACTCGGTGGCCCGCGGATACACGTCGGCCGGCTTGATCCGGAGGTAGTCCCGGTCCTCGAAGAACGCGCGGGTGAAGGGCTCCGTGTGCTCACGCAGCGGGACCCCGGATGCGGCTGCCGCCTTAATGGTCCGGTCGTCCACGTCCGTCAGGTTCATGATGCGGAACACCTCGTACCCGAGGTACTCCAGGTAGCGGCTCAGCAGGTCCCCGAAGACGAACGTGCGGAAGTTCCCGATGTGGGCGTAGTTGTACACCGTGGGCCCGCACATGTACATGGTCACCCGAGGTGGCTCGAGTGGCTCGAAGGGCTCGATCCGGCGCGTGAGGGTGTTGTAGATCCGCAGCGGCATCGGGGTGCGCTCAGCGTGTACCGCGGTCCCTAACTGTGGAAACCGCAAGGAGTTTGGCCGACGTAAGCTAGGGGCGGCCGCCGCGGGCCGTCAACGACCCTTCTGGGCGACCGGGCGTCGCGTGGGCGAGGCGGCTCAGCCCCGACCGAGAATGGCCGCAACCACAACGGGGCCGAGGATCCAGGTGATCACCCCCGCCCCCAGCACACACACCGCCGGCAACGCCAGGTGCCATGCGGAGAACCTTCCCCCGTCTAGCTCTCGAAGTCCGACGGTCCAGAGCGCCACCGCCCAGAGCACGAGCAAGTTGGCCCGCGGCTCGAGCAACTCCAGCCACGCCGGCGCCGGGTGAGCCGAGCGCCACAGCAGCAGCGGCCCGGAGCGGAACCGGTGCGGCGCCAACAGCGCGTCGCCCGCCCTCATTTGCTCCGCGAGGGGGAGGAGATAGGTCATCGCAAGCTCGCCGAGGCGGGCCACCAGAAGGACCGCCAGACCGAGGGTGGCGACCTGCACGATCGCCTTGCGCCGATCTCTAGCGAGCATGAGGACCGGCTCCGCCGCCGCGACGAGGAGCACCGCAGCGACGAGCAGAGTAGGCGAGGGGACTAGCCGGTCTGCCACGATCAGGCGCAACAGCCCGGAACGCAGCGCCTCCCGCTGCAGGTCGACGAGGGGATCCCCCGTGATGGCGAGCGCCCGGCTGAGCATCGTTATCTGGCGCGGGATGGTGGCGAGACCCAGAGCGACCACGGCGCCAGCCAGGGCCGCCAAAGTCCGGAGCGGCCGGGGGGCCAGTGCCCCGCGGCGCATCGCCTCGGGCGGATTGATCAGGGCCTGGAGCAGTCGACTCACCGCACCGCCCCGCGCTTGACCTCCGCCTGGACCAGGAGGTCCTCCAGCGCCTGGTACCGCACCCGGGAGCCCGCCACCGGGAGGCGTTCCTCCCTTGCGGCGGCGAGCACCTCCTCGACGGTGAGCCCACCGATGAGGGGGATCGCTACGCCCTGCCCGGTGCGCACCCCGCCGGGGTAGCGCAGCAGGAGCCGCTCAGCCTGGGCCAGCGCCGATCCGGTGAGGGTCAGCTCGGCCACCCGCTCACGCACCAGCGCTGCTGTGAAGGCGTCAGCGATGACTCGCCCCTCCCACAGCACCACGACCCGCGTCGCCAACCGCTCCACGGCGGCCAGATCGTGCGACGCGATCAGCACGGCGCTGCCGTGGCGTGCGAGCTGCGCGATCTGCTCGCGCAATCGCCGCTGCACCAGCGGGTCGACACCCGCCAGGACCTCATCCAACACCAGCACACCCTCCTGGAGTACGGCCGCCGCGGCCAGCGCGAGTCGCTGTGCCATGCCGCGTGAGTAGCCGGCTATGCGTCGGTCCACGAAGCCACCGAGCTCGGCGAACTCCACAGCCCAGCTCACGCGGCGGACGCGCCCCTGTGGGGAGTCGCTCCGCTGGCTCGCGAGGTAGGCGAGCCACTCCGCTCCGGTGAGCTCCGGTGGCACCACGGGCGGATCCGGCGCGAACCCCACCGCGCGCCGGGCGGGGCGCGTACCGGCCCGGTGCTGTCCCACCACCACATCGCCCGACGTGGGAACCAGCTCCCCGGCGATGAGGCTCAAGAGCGTGGTCTTGCCAGCGCCGTTGGGCCCCACGACGCCCACGATCTCCCCGCACCCGGCGCTGAACGAGCAGTCCGCGAGCGCGGTCCGGCTCCGTCGCCCGGAGCCGTATACCTTGGTCACCGCGCGGCAGGCCACGAGCATCACGCGCCGGCCCCGCTACGCCGCTCCCCGAGGGGGGCGCGCGCCCCCGCCCACGCCGCGAGGCACACGCCGGCTACGACCCAGGCCCCGAGAACGACCAGGTCGTGCACCGGACCGTAGCCGAGCCAGCGCGCGGCACGCCAACTCAATGGCAGGACATTCCACGCGATGACCACCAGCCGCTGCGCGTACGGCCAGGCGGCGAACAGCTCGTGCATCTCCGACGGACGCAGACCACCGAGCAGCGCCCCGATGAGCCCCAGCATTCCGGCCGCCGATGCGCCGAGTGCCGGCGCCAGAGCAAGCGTGACCGCGCCGAGCGCGGCCGCCTGCAGGAGCGCGGCGACGGCCAGCGGCACGAAGGGCACTTCCCCTCCGCCCGACGCGGTGAGCGCGGCCGCCCCAACGGCGAGGATCGGGGCGAGCAGCAGCAGGACACCCGCGAGTCGCCCCGTGGGTGCGAGCCACCACGAGCCCGCGGCCCGGCGGGCGGCGGCGAGAGCCGCCCCCGGCGCCATCAGCCGGGACCCCGCCACGGCCGCGAGACAGCCGCCCACCACGAAGAGCGCGTGCGCTGAGGTCCCGTCCGCGTCATTGACCGTCGCGAGCAGCAGGACCAGCAGGGTGAGGATTCCCACCAGGCGCACGGTGCGGTGCCGCAGCACCAGCAGCACGCCGAGCACCACCTCACCCTTCACCACAAGGGGGGCCACCGGCGCGACGAGCGGCGGGCGGGGAGCCGAAGGCTCCCCGCCACCGCCCAACCGGCCTGGTTCGAATGTTGGATCGGTCTCTGCCACGGCCACAGCTAGAACCAGCTGCAGATCGCCGCGCGGATCATGTAGCAGTAGCCCCGCGCGGCGGTCAGGTACACGTCGTTCGCTGGAAAGTCATCGTCGCATTCCGCAATCGCCTCACTCAGGCACCCCGCAGTGGACGACGCATCGGCAGGTCTCGGGTTCGGCACCATGCCCAGCGTTCCGGCCAGCAATCCTGCGATGATCAGTCGTTTCATGGTTCCTCCTCCACGCGCACGCGTGGGACGGGAGGCCGGTTGGGTTGCGAGGAGGACCATAGTTCCGAAGGGGACCCGCGCCGGTATCGTTCCGTTGCGCCGGCTGACCGATGTTTGCCGGGGTGGCGACACGCACGGCGGCGACCAACGCAAATGGGGCGACGGACGCTCCCCGTCGCCCCGTGCCCGAGGCGCGCACTGCCCCCAGGGCGCTACCCGTCAGGCGTGACGTCGCCCACCGTGATCACCCTCCGTTCACCCGTGGTCTGCACCAGCACGGCGGAGGGCGCCCGGTAGATGTCCTGCTCCCCGTAGATCTCGCCGAACAGAATGTGCCGGGTCACCACCATGATCGTCGCCAGTGTCGGCACGGCCACAATCAGGCCCAGCACGCCCATCAAGTAGGCCATGACCAGCACGCTCAGGATGGTCAGCACCGGAGGGAGACTCACCCGCTCCTCGAAAATGAGTGGTGCCACGACGTTGGCCTCGACCACGTGCACACCGATCCCGAGACCTAGTACCGCGAGCGCATGGGGCCAGCTGCTGATCGTCAGCACGAGCAGCGCCGGCAGCACGGTGGAGGTGATCGTACCGAAGAACGGCACGATCGCAACCACCCCGGTGAACACACCGAACGCCAGGGCATATGGCACCCGCAGCAGCCACAGCCCGATGGCGGTGAGCACCCCCAGCACCAGCATGGCGAAGAGTTGCGCCCAGATCCACGTGCGGATGGTCTCGCCCAGGTCGGTCACAGTCGTGCGGGCGACGTGCCGGTGCTGGGGCGGCACGAGGGAAATCATCCCCTCGCGGTACCCTCCGGGGTTCCGCGCCAGGTAGATCGCCATGGCCAGTACGCTCACCAGCTCCACAGCGAGCTTCCCGCCCGCCGTGAGGTACGGCAGCAGGGAGCCGCGCACGAAGTTGGTGGCATCGTCGATCAGGGTCTGCACTGCTCCGCCACCCTCGGCTCCGAGCACCGTGCCCTCGAGCACCGGGTAGCGTTCCGCCCACCGCGCCATGATCTCGTCGAGGTCCTGCGCGTAGCGGGGGAGCGCGCTCACCAGGTCCTGAACCTGCTGCACCACCGGCGGCAGGATAAGCCAGCCGATGCCGACTGCCGCAGCCAGCGTCAACACGATGGCGAGCGTGAGGGCCAGGGCCCGCCGCAGATGGAACTTGCGAACCAAAAAGTCGGTGACCGCGGAAAGGTAGACACCGAGGATCGCCGCGATGAACAGCAGAACGACGACCTCGGAAACGCGCCCGAGGAAGAGCAAAAGAAGCGCGGCGACGAACAGAACTACGAGCGTCGCCGCGAGTCCACGCCAGCCCTCCATGGCCATCAGCCCTCTTTGCTCAGGTCGTCATCCTCTACCAGCTCGGCGTCGGAGACCGCGTCACCGCCGCCGGGGAGCTGAGGTCGCTCCTCCGCCTCGCCAGGGGGCAAGACCCCCATCTTGCGCTTGAGCTCCAACAGCTGGCTGTCGGCGCTGCCGTGGTACTCGAGCGCCTCGAACTGCTGCTGCAGCGTGTCGCCCTCCAGCTCGCCCGCGAGCTCCGTTGCCGCCAGCGCCTGGCGCTCCATGTCGTCAATCTTCTCCTCCATCCGTCTGAAGCTCTCGAACGCGCTCCGGTCGGACATAGCGGACATGGTCTCCTGAATCCGCCCCTGCGCTTCGACGCGACGCTGGCGCGCCACCAGGAGGTTCTTCTTGCGCTTGGCGTCTTCGATCTTGTCGTTGAGCTCCCTGAGCGACGCCTTGAGAGTCTCCACGTCGGCCTTGTGGCGCACCCACGTATCGTGCAGATGCTGCGCGGACTGCAGGTGCTCGTTGTGACGCAGCAGGGCCTGCTTGGCCAGGTCGTCGCGTCCCTCCTGGACCGCCAGCATCGCTCGCCGCTCCCAGTCCTCGGACGCCTTCTTCTCCTTCTCGACCTGCGCCTGGAGCTTCTTCTCGTCCGCGATCGCGGCCGCCACCTCCTGCTTAGTCTTCGCGAGCTGCCCCCGCATCTCCACGAGCAGCTGGTCCAACACCTTCTCGGGATCCTCGGCCCGCCCGATCAAGGCGTTGATGTTGGCTTTGATGACTGTCGCCAGACGTTGGAAAATGCCCATGTCGAAATCACCCCTCCCGATACGGCGTCGATGGGAGCCGACGCGATCCGCGCGCGATCACGGTGTGGGAAGTTAAAGATCTATGATTCGCGCGCCGACCGCCACTTGGCCTTCGCCGCGCGACCAGCCATGGCCGCTGCCGTTCCGGCCCCGCTTCATGTACGCCCGGGCGCCGCAGAATGTTTCAATTCTGAACACAGCCACCGCCTGCCTGCGGCATACTCCCCGGCTACTGCCCGATCTCCTCCCCTTGCGGAAGCTGCGGCGCCTCCCGTCCCTTGATCAAGAGTCGCTCGGCAAAGTCGAGCCGCTCCTGGACCTCGGACAGCTCCTGCCGGAGCGACTCGATCTCGTCCAGCAGGGCCATCTGGGACTCCTGGATCTGGCGGGCCACGCCGTCCGGCATGCTGCGACTCGCGGCCCGGATCCGGTCCGCGATGGCCCGCCCCACGGGGGAGATGGCGAGGAGGAAGAGGGATCCGCCCCCGAAAAGGAGAGTGACCGCCAGGATGTCGAGAAGCGTTTCCATCTATATCAGTGCCCCCCCGGGAGCCGCTCCTGCCTATGGTGGGTGAGCACTCGCTCGGTGAAGTCGAGTCGCTCCTCGACATCGGTCAGTCGATGCTCGACCTGCTCGATGGCGTCCAATCTCGCCCGCAGCTCTTCGACCTCCGCCCGCAACCCGTCATCGCCTGCGGCGAGCCGGCCGGGACCCTTGCGCTCGATCCGGGACACGACCGCCTTCACGAGCGGATATCCCAGAACGCAGGCGGTGACTGCGCTCATGATCACGACGAGGTCATAATCCATCGCCTGGGCCCCCCGGTGCCAGCTGATCGCGGTCGCGCCGCTGGGTCAAGACCCGCTCGGCGAAATCGAGCCGCTCCTCGAGCTCCTCCAGGCGGCCCGCGACCTCCTCGAGTGCCCCAACCCGATCCTCCAGCCGGTCCATCTTCGCCCGCACCTCTTCCGCTTCCGGCAAGGCGCGACGGTGGTAGTGCCGGTCCACCCAATGGCGCACCGTGCGCCCCAGGGTCACCATCATCACCACTCCCGTGGCCATCCCGGCGAGCGGGATCAGGAGGTTGTTGGCCAACCAGGGATCCATGCTCTAGGCCCCCGGTGGAAGCTCGCCTCGCTCCCGCTGTTGCGTGAGGACTCGCTCCGCGAAGTCCACCCGCTCTTCCAGGTCCTGAAGCCGGTCGCTCGCCTCCTCCAGGGCCTCGACGCGCGACCTCAGGTTCTCGACGTCGGTCGAGCCTGCGGCCCCGCCGTGCAACGCGAGCTCGCGCTCGTGCTTGCGCTCGATCCAGTTGTTCACGGTGCGGTACACGCCGTACAGGACCCCCGCCCCCATCCCCATGCCGAGGAGCGGGAGAACGATGGTTTCAAACCACATCCACTCGGGCATGCGCTACTTCCCTTCCGGGAGCCTCTCAGGCTGCTTCTGCTGCGATAGCACCCGCTCGGCGAAGTCGAGCCGTTCCTCGACGTCCTGCAGGCGGTAGGCCAGGTCCTCCACCACCTCCAGCTGGGCCTTGAGGCGGTCCAGCTCGGCGGGCTGCAGCCCGCCCTGGAGCTGCGCCATGGAGCGCTCGTGCTTCCGCTCGATCCAGTGGTTGATGGTCTTGTACCCGCCCACCAGCACCACCCCGCCAACCACCATCCCGATCAGCGGCTCGAGGATGAAGTACCATTCGGGCGGCATGACTAGCTCCCGTCTCCCAGCTTCCCCGGCTCCTTGTGCTGGGCCAGCACCCGCTCGGTGAAGTCGAGGCGCTCCTCCAGCTCGGTCACCCGCCAGCGCAGCTCCTCCACCTCACCGCGCAGCGCATCGGCTTCTGCGGAGTGCTCCAGCTCGCTGGGCCGCCCCGCAATGCGCTCGCCGATCGCCTTGCCCAGCGGGCCGCGGAAGATGGCGACCGCGCCGATCGTCAGGAACAGCGAAATGGGCACCAGAAACGGCGCAATCTCGTGCATGCGCTACTCACCCTCCTCCAGGCGCTGGGGCCCCCGCTGACTGGTCAGAACCCGCTCGGTGAAGTCGAGGCGCTCGTGCAGCTCCGACACTTCGGCGGCGAGTTGCGTGATGGCGTTGCGCAACTCGTGAACCTCGGCCGAATCGAGGCTCTGCCGCTGCTGGCTCCACTTCTTGATCGCCGCCCGGGCTAACATGCCGAGGACGGTGACGCCTCCCACCGACGTCGTGAGGATGGCGATCGCCACCGCGAGTTCAACGGGGTCCATCGGCTCTCCTGCTCGATCCGACCCACCGTACGGTCCACTGTTTCAAA
>CAYGBV010000059.1:0-20464 GCA_964348295.1 uncultured Gemmatimonadaceae bacterium | reverse complement strand
GAGGCGGCCGGCCCGGTTTGCACTACTAGCACGGGGGCGCACTCATTGTAACCGTAATATACTTCTGCGTGAACTTCTCCTGGCCGTCGGCCGACTCAACGGTCAGGTTCAAGAACCCGGAACTCACCCCCCAGAGAGTGATCTGGTTGTCGTTCCCCGACCCGATGCCTGACCACGTGTAGCTGTACGGCGGGAGTGCGCCGCTCACCACAGGGCATGCCGACCGAGGCGGGATTCTCCCCACGTCTCACATGGCGGCTACCCCGTTGGGTGTTGGAGAGACCCTTCTTCTGGCAGCGGGAGGTCTGAGTGCGCACCCGAAAGTGCACCGATAGCGACACCACGGCCCGGATCCGCGCCAACGCGAACGGCCCCGCGACGTCGGAACACGCAGCGGGGCCGTCACTTATCTGAGAGCGGGCGACCGGATTCGAACCGGCGACGTCCAGCTTGGGAAGCTGGCATTCTACCCCTGAATTACGCCCGCGACTCAGGGGGGAGTATGACTCCCCCCATGAATCAAGTCAACCGTCGTCAGCCGCTTACGTGATACCGCACGGCGATGATTCCTTCGCCCTCTGCCACGGTCTCAAACTCGGTCTCCTCGCTGGGGCTGAGTGTGCGTCCCTCGACGGTCTCGGTCGCGAGCACGTTGCCCTCACCATCGATGAACTCGAAGGTGAGCGGCGCTGTCTCGGTCTCCTCGTCTTCCTTCAGGTTCATGATCCGCCCCTGGACGCTGAACCCGCCCGGAATCTGCTGCTGCAAGTCCAGCTCCACAGTCCAGGTCTGGACTTCCATCCGCTCCAGCACTGCCAGGGTGGAGTCATCCTTGTGCTGCAACTGGTAGGACGCAGCCAGCAGGCTCGCCGCGTCGTAGCTCTGCGGGTCCACCTCCACGAGCCGGCGGGCCGCTGCCTCCATGTACCCTGCCGCCTCGTGGACGGCCTCCTCGCTCTGGGTCGTGTCCTGGCAGATCGCCAGGTAGGAGTTGGTGAGGTTGTAGAGGGCGGGCCGGTAATAGCGGTTCTTCTCCAGGCCGAGCTCGAACGCCCTGGCGGAAAGGCGGTAGTTCTCGCTCATGAACAGCGACTCGCCCGTCTTGAATAGCTCCATCGCCTCCATGCCCTCGGCCTGGGCCAGCACGCTGTCGTATAGCGCTGGGGCTCGTTCGTCGCCGATGTTGCCATAGGCCTGGGCCAGTCCGACCAAGGCCTCGATGTCATCGGGGTCGATCTCGCGGTACCGCTCATACCACACGGCCGATGAGTCCCACTCCTCCAGGATGCCGTAGATCAAGCCCAGGTTGAAGACAGCGATGTTGTAGTTCTCCTCCCGCTCCATGTCCTCGGTGCCCATCGCGGCAACCTTCTTGAAGTACACGACGGCGGAATCCATCTCGCCCTCGCTCCCGTAGATGCGGCCGAGGTAGTAGAACCCGATGATGTCCTCGTCGAAGATGGCGTTGGCCCCATATAGGGCCGGCTTGGCTCCTTCGAACGCCCCCGCCTGCAGGGAGTCGATCGCCGAGTTGATAAGGGGCACCCACATGATGCGGCGATGCAGCCCGATGTCTTCTACGCACTCGGGTTGCATCTCCTCCGCCCGGTCGAAAGCAGAGTCGGCGCCCAAGGCATCGCTGTCGAGGACGTAGTAACGGCCGAGGTAGTACCACACGGCCGGGTTGTCGTCCTCCCCGCGATCGATCGCTTCGAGGAGGTTACGCTGGGCATCGGCCAGAAGCCGGTCGCGCTTCGCCGGGTCGCGCTCGTCGCTCGCCCCCTGGAGATACACGACGCCGCTGTTGACCAGGAAGTGCCCGGCTCCCTTGAGGTCGCACTCCGGGGAGCGCCACTGCGCCGCTGCCGGCGCGGCACTCAACAGCAGGCTAGCCGCAACCCCCGCCACAACCACCAGTCTCTTCATCACCCAACTCCTTGCTTTGTTGCTACGCTATCACGGGGCCGGTCGGCCCTCACGGAGGATCTCCTCCGCGCGCCGCTCCGCCTCCCGCGCAATCTCGAGGGCGGGGCGCCGCAGGGCGCCGGCCGCCGCGATTACGTCGTCGTACTCCGATTTGAGCCGCGTTCCCCGCGGCCCCTCCCACACCTTGATTCGTACCCGGGCTCCCTTGCCAAGCTCCACGACGAGTTCCCGTCGCGGGAGCGTCGCTCGGGTCGTAGCCCAGCGCCGGATCCCGGCGGTCGTGCTGTGCACGAACAGCGCCTCGATCACGTGGTCGGCGTGTTCCGGCGCAGCCAGCGCCTCGAGCCGCATGCTCACGCGGCCCTTCTTCCCCTGCGCCGGCCACACGCTGCACTCGACGGCCCCGGCCTCGAACAACGCCGCGCGCAGCGGCTCCACATACTCCGGCGCCAGGTCGTCAATGTCGGTGGCGATCACCTCCACCACACCCGCCTCGGGCGCCGCCTCGGCCACCAGGAGGCGCAGGGCGCCCGGGTAGTGTTCCGGATCGCGTTGGCCGGCGCCCCAGCCGCTCGCCACGGGGCGCCAACGCGGCGGCGGAGCGCCCGCGGAGAGCACGCGCACCAGCACGGCGCCGGTCGGGGTGGTGGCCTCACCGGTCACTGGTCCCCCGCTCCGTACCTCGACTCCCTCAAGCAGCAGGGCCGTGGCCGGTGCCGGGACGGGCAGCTGTCCATGCGCCGCTTCGACCCACCCGTCGCCGATCGCCACGGGGAGATTGTAGACCGCCTGTACGCCGAGCCGTTCGAACCCCTCGATGGCTCCCACGATGTCGAGCACCGCGTCCACGGCACCCACCTCGTGCAGGTGCACGGCATCGGGGGCTACGCCGTGGATCCGGCCCTCCGCGTCGCCCAGGAGCTCGAAGGCGCGAACCGCCTTGGCCCGGACCGCCTCGGACACGGGCGCGCCGCGCACCAGGTCGATCAGCTCGCCCACGCGACGTCCGTGCCCGTCTCCCGAGGACTCGGCGCCGATCTCGAAGTCCACCTTTGTCGCGACGACGCTGGCCCGCTCCACCTTCTGGATAGCCACGCGAACCGAGGAGAACCCGAGGCGCTCGGGCAGCGCTTCTAGCCACTGCCGCTCGACCCCGGCGTCCAGCAGCGCACCCAGGGTCATGTCGCCGCTGATCCCGGCGGCCGGGTCGAGAATCGCGATCCGCATCGGTCGTGGCCCGAATCCCTAAATGTCCATCAATCAGGTCGATAAAGCCACCCGGCCCCCGTGTTGAACAGGACCACCGACTCGTCGCGCCGGATGCGCCCGTCGGTGAGCAGCGTATCCAGGGCGGCCAGGGTGGCGCCACCCTCTGGGCAGGCGTCCACGCCCTCGAGCTCAGCCATGCGTCGCTCCGCGGCCCCGAGGGCCTCGTCGCTCACCGCCACGGCCGCGCCGCCGGTCTCCCGCAACGCGCGCAGGATGATGGGACCCCCGAGCGGACCGGGCACCCGCAGTCCCGCGGCGATCGTCTGCGGGTTCTCCCACGGCTCGGTGCGCTCCTCACCGGCCTCGAACGCGCGGACCACGGGGGCGCATCCGGTCGACTGCACGCTATACAGGCGCGGTGGCTCGCCGCTCACCCACCCCGCCTCACGCAGCTCGCGGAAGGCGATCCACATCCCGATCAGCCCCGTCCCACCACCGGTGGGATAGATGATGGCGTCGGGCATCTCCCAGCCGAGCTGCTCTGCGATCTCGAGGCCCAGTGTCTTCTTGCCCTCGATGCGGTATGGCTCCCGCAGGGTGGAAACGTCGAATGCCCCGTGACTTGCCGCGTGTGCCCGGGCGGCCTTGCCGCAGTCGCCGATGTGGCCGTCCAGCAACTCGAGCTCGGCGCCGAAGGTCCGAATCTGGCTCAGGATGCGCGGCGGTGTGGTGCGCGGCGCGAACACGCGTACCGGGAGTCCCGCGCGACGCCCATATGCGCTGAGCGCCACCCCAGCATTCCCTGCGGTGGGCACGGTGAAGCCCGGAACGCCAGCGAGCTTGGCCCGGGTCACCGCGGCCGAGAGGCCCCGGGCTTTGAATGAGCCCGTGGGGTTCTTCGACTCGTCCTTGATCCAGAGGCCCGACACGCCCAGTGCGGCGCCGAGCTGCGGTGCTTCTAGCAGCGGTGTGAAGCCCTCGCCCAGCGTCACTGGCTCGTCGTCCTCCCCCAAGGGTAGCCATTCCCGGTAGCGCCACATCGACCACGGGCGCTCGGCGAGCTTCGCCTTCACTGTCGCTGCGGGATGGCGCGCGTAGCGCACCAGCCAGGGGGCGCCGCAGTCGGGGCATACGGTGGGAAGTCCCCCTGCTCCGCCCGTCGTGGAGCAGGAAGAGCAGCTGAGTGACCAAGCGTATGTGGTCGTAGTCATTGTTGTCTCACGGCGGTGAGGATGCGATCGGCGAGCTTGACGGAAAAGCCCGGGAGAGCCGCGATCTCTTCCGGCGTCGCGGTCCGCACACCGGCCAGGCTCCCGAATCGCTCTAGCAGCTGGCGGCGGCGCTTCTCTCCCACGCCCGGGATGTTCAACAGCTCGGAGGTAACGGTGCGTGCCGCACGGCGCCTGCGGCTGTAGCTGATGGCGAAGCGGTGGGCCTCGTCGCGGGCCCGCTGCAGCAGCTTCAGGGAGGGGGCGCGCGGCCCGAGTCTGAGGCTGCTGCTGCGGCCCACCAGGAAGATCTCCTCCTCTCGCTTGGCGAGGCTTGCCAGTGGGAGGTCCTCGATTCCCTGCTCCCGGAGCGCCTGATGTGCCGCGCCGAGCTGCCCTTTGCCGCCGTCGATCACCATGAGGTCCGGCATAGGCTTAGCCTCTTCCTTGCGGCGCGCGACGAACCGGGTCACCACCTCATGCACCGCTGCGCAGTCGTCCTGCTGCTCACCTTGTTCCTTGATCCGGTAGCGGCGGTATTCGCTCTTCTTGGGTCGTCCAGCCTCGAACCAGATGAGGGAGCCCACCGTGTCGCGGCCCCGGTTGGTCGAGATGTCGATGCAGATGAAGCTCCGTGGGACCACGGTGAGCCCCAGGTCCCGGCCCAGGGCGTAGACGGGATCCTCGACGCGCTCATCGGTCTCCAGCGACTCGATCTTGAAGCTCTCCAGCAGATGCCGCGCGTTCTGGTCTGCCAGCGCCACCAGGCGCTGGTTGGTCCCGCGCTGGGGCACGGTCCACTGTTGGTCGGGAGCCAGCTCGCATAGCGCTTCGAAGTCGGCCGGGGGGAACGGCAACACCACCCGCGGCGCCAGCTCCTCGCCGTGCACGTAGTGGCCCACCAGGAACGTCGCGAGGATCTCCGCGTCGGAGGCCTCCGCCAGGTTCTCATAGAAGCGCTGCTCCCTGGCGATGATCTTGCCCTTGCGCACGCGCAGCACCACACCCACGGCGTCGTCGCCGTCGCGCGCGAGGCCAACGGCGTCTGTGTCGCGCCCGCCTACGAACTCTACCGTCTGTGGCTGCTCCAGCTGCTCCAGCCAGGCGAGCGCGTCGCGGATCTCAGCCGCGCGCTCGTAGTCCAGCCGCCGGGATGCCTCGTCCATCCGCTCCCGCAGCCGCTTGCGCACCTCTACGGTCTTCCCCTCCAGGAAGGTGGTCACGTCGTCCACCATGCTCCGGTAATCCGCCTCGCTCTGGTATCCCACGCAGGGTGCCAGGCAGCGGTGGATGTGGTAGTCGAGGCACGGGCGGTCGGGTGCCTCATCGGGGAGAGCGTAATGGCAGGAGCGCACCGTGAAGATGCGGCGGATGATGCGCAGGGTGCGTCGCAGCACGCCCACGTCGGTGTACGGGCCGAAGAAGCGCGCCCCGGGGATGTTCAGGCGGCGCACCACCAGCACGCGGGGGAACGGCTCGCCCAGGGTCACGGCGATCCGCGGGTAGCTCTTGTCGTCGCGCAGTTGGATGTTGAACCGCGGGCGATGCTCCTTGATCAGGTTGTTCTCGAGCAGTAGCGCCTGGGATTCGGAGGGGACCACGATTGTCTCTAGGTCCTCGATGAGTCGCAGCAGCATGCCGAGCGTAGGGCTGCTGGAGGTGCCAGCTACCAAGTAGTGGCGTACCCGCTGCCGCAGTCGCTTTGCCTTGCCGACGTACAGCACCTCCCCGCGCGCACCCTTCCACAGATAGACGCCGGGCTGGTCGGGCAGCGCAGCGATCTTGCGCTCGAGCGCGTCCCAGCGGTGTTGCTGCATGCCTGAAACCTAACCGGGTCGCCTCGTGCTCGATCGTCGCGTGACGGAGCGCCACAGGCGCGTGGCCTCGGGATGTCGCAGCAGCAGAGTGAGCACGCCGTAGACCACGGAGAATGCAGTGACGGCCGCGACCGCCGCGAGCCACAAAGGTTGGTCTGCCAGGGCATGGGCCACCCCGACCCCCGCGAGCGCCGCGGGGACCGTGCCCACCACCGAAGCAGCGACGGCCTTCCGGTCCGACGCACCCAGGATGCGTCCCACCCGTCGGCTGAGAGTGCCGAAGTTGAGGCTCATGTTGACGTACGCGGCGATGGCCGCCCCCAGCGCGATGCCCGCCGGCCCAAAGCGCTGCATGAGGAGGTAGGCGGAGACGGCCGACACCACCACCGAGAGGATGCCGATGCGCACCGGTGTCTTGGTGTCGCCCAGCGCGTAGTGTCCCGAGGCGAACAGCTTGACCGAGGCCTGGGCCGGGATGCCGATGGCGTACGCCGAGAGCACCCCGGCCGCCACGACCGTTTGCGTGGCTCCGAAGGCGCCGGTCTGAAACAGCGCGCCGATCACCTGCGGTGAGAGGGCGCCCAGGCCCACGGCGGCGGGGAGTACGAAGTAGGCGACGCGCCGGGTGCCCGCCGCGAGCCGGTCCTTGAGCACTTGCGCATCGTCACTCGCCACGTCGCGGCTGAGCTCCGGCAGGGCGACCGCCGCGACGCTCACGCCGAACAGGGATACGGGCAGGATGGCCACGAGCTGGGCATACCCCAGTATGGCTACGGCCCCCTGCTCCAGCAGCGACGCGAGCTGTGTATCGACGATGCTCGAGATCTGGTAGGCGCCCGCCCCTACCACGACCGGGAGCCAGCGGCGGATCACTGTCCGCACGCCCGGCGCGCTCAGGTCGAGGCTCCAGTGCACGCCGCCCACCAGCCTGAGCGTGGCGGGCAGCTGCACGAGCAGCTGCAGCAGGCTGCCGGCCAGAGCGCCCCACGCCAGTGCCACCACGAGCCGGGCCTCGACGAGGATACCGCCGAGCGTCACGAGCGTGGTGATCTGGGCGATGTTCCACAGTGCAGGCGCCGCATATGCGAGGAAGAAGCGCCGGTGCGTGTTGAGGATGCCGAGACACCACGCCGAGAGGATCATGAGCCCCGACATGGGGAACATGATCTGCACCAGCGTGATCGTGAGGTCGCGCCGCGCGCCTGAGAAGCCCGGGGCGACGAAATCGGTGATGACCGGCGCCAGGGCGATGCCCACGAGCGCCAGCACCGCCGTGAGAAGTACCAGGACTGACGCGATGACAGAGCTCAGCCGCTTGGCCTGCTCGGTCTCGCCTCGCTCGATCATGCCGGCGTACACCGGAATGAGTGACGCGGAGAGGGTCCCTTCGCCCAGCAGGTTGCGGATGACGTTCGGGATGCGGAGCGCGGCGCGGAAGGCATCGGCCGCGACGCCGTCACCGAAGTAGTGGGCGAAGACCCGCTCCCGGACGAACCCGAGGATGCGGGTGAGGAGGATCCCGGCGCCGACCCGGGCCGCGAGACGGCCCTGCGACGGAGTCACGCGTCTATGGCTTGGGCGGTGCGAGCCGGTCCGGTGGCTCGCGCGGTTCGGAGTCTTCCAGCAATCGCTGCAGGAACTGCGTCTCGTCGCGCAAAGAGTCGAGGCCACGAGCGAGATCGTCCACCTCGTCCTCCAGCAGCACCAGGCGCTTGGTGAGCTCCTCGAGGCGCTGCTCGCTCTCGGGTGCCAGGCGCTGCTCCGCCTGCTCCGCCCGCTTGCGCAGCCGGGGCACGTCGAACGCGAATACGAGAATCGGGATCAGGAGTGCCAGGATGAGGACGGCGAGTCCGAACGGCCAGAGCATGGGGCGATACTACGTGCCGGGCGGGGCCCCATCAAGAGCGGGAACGGCCGTGGCGCAGGCGTCCAGCGCCGCGGCGAGGAAGGCCTCGCCGTAGCGAACGAGGTACGGCACCACATTGAACATCCGCTCCTGCGGCCGACCCCGGGGGTAGAGGGTGTGCCGCGCCTTGGCAACTTGCTGCACCACGATCTCGTTGCGCTTCTTGAGCTGCGACACGAGCCGCTTCTCGATGTGAGTCGCGCCGGAGAGCGCCGTGTTGCGGGCCGACTGTACCGGCTTGCGCATCGTGGCGTCGACCTGAGCGGCCGCCTCCTCCAGCTGCCCGTAGCGCTCCTGTAGGGCGCGGCGCAGGGCGGCCAGTGCCTCCCGCGCGGCCTTCGGCATATCGCCCGCCACGAGCGCCGCCTCGAGCTGCCCCTCCGGAGCGGCGAGGTCGTCGGCAGTGACCGCATACTTCTGCAGCACCTTGGCGACCCGCGCCTCGATCACGCGGCCCGACCAGCGTGGCACCGCGGCCTGCGGGGCGATCGCGAGCGCGCCATAAACGGGCTCGGCCTGCGGCAGGTACGCGAGTTCGCCGGGGCCCGCCACGTAAGCCGTGGTCGGCAACAGCGCCGCCTCCACGACGGGCCGCAACAGCACGTTGGGGGAGAGGCGCCCCGGGTCTTCGGTGGCGACGGCGCGGAGTTGCTCCAGGCTCCATTTCGTTCCCGAGCGCCGCGCAGTATAGGCGCCGCCGTCCAGCAGGATGCGGTCCCGGCCCAGCGCCTCCTCGATCATCACGAGCGTCGCTCCCTCCCCCACCGCAACCGGCGCCGGATGCCCGGCGCGCTTAAGGGCTGCTGCGCGCTCAGCCAGGCCCTGGTCTAGCTCCGCGGCTCCGGCGAGCGCCGCGAGGAGGTGTGGGGCCATCGCCCGCTTCGCCGCGGGATGGGTAGAGCGGAACACGACGAGTCCGTAGGGTCCGAGGAGCTCCGCCATGGCCTCGGCGAAGGCGCTGGCGAAGTCCTGCTCCGCGCGGTAGTGCCGCTGCAGCCACGCCGCCACGTTGCTGCGGAACTCAGTGTCGGGCGCGGCTTCGAGCACCGCATCGATGACCTTGTGAATCTCGGGTCCGAGTGGCTCCTGATAGAGGGGGCGGAGCGGCTCGTCCGGGCCCCGGATGCGCAGCTCCACCTGCTCCACCTCGTTGGCGCGGCTGAGCTGGTGGATGTGGTTCGCCTCGGCGAAATCGTGATCGTCGCCGGCTACCCAGAACACCGGCACCACGGGGCGTCCCAGTCGCTGCTCGAACGCGCGGGCGACGGCGACTGCGGTGAGCGCCTTGTACAGCGTGAAGAGCGGGCCGGTGAGGAGACCGGGCTGCTGCCCTGTGGTGACGCAGAGCCCGCCGTCCGCGAATAGGCGCCCCAGATTTTCGGAGGCGGCGGCGCGGGCGATGCAGGCGTCCCGCAGTGCCGGGTCGGGCCTCACACGGCGGGACGCTGCGAGGGCGTCGGCGTCCAGGACCGGCGGGTCGGTGGTCGGGGTGGGGTCGAGTATGAGACTCAAGGCCGCTCCGCAACGAGGATCACCCGGGGGGCGTCGGGTGCCATCCCGCCGCCGTCGTAGTCGCCGAAGCGAGCGCGGATCGTGAGTCCGGCATCCGCAACCATCGCTTCGAGTTCCGCCTGCGCGAACAGACGCACCCGCTCCACGAAGCTGCGCCCATCGTCGGCGAGGTGCATCTCCTTGATCACGAAACGCCCGTCGTGGGACACGCGCCGCTCGATCGCCACCCGCTGCTCGCCGACCTGCTGCTCCTCGTGCGGCACCAAGGTGGCCCGCACGCGGTCCGCGTTGAGGTAGTCGAGCACGAACCGGCCGCCCGGGCGAAGCGCCTCAGCCGCCCCTCGCACTGCCTGCAAGTGCTGCGCGTCGTCCGCGAAGTAGCCAAAGCTGGTGAACAGGTTGACCACCAGGTCGAATGTGGCGCCGCGGAACGGCAGCCGGCGCATGTCGCCCCGCACCAGGGCGAGGGGTGGTCCCGGCCGGTGCTTCGCACGGCTCAGCAGCGGCATCGAGAGGTCGAACCCCACCACGTTGGCTCCACGGCGCGCGAACTGAGCCGCATGCCGACCCGGCCCGCACGCCAGGTCGAGTACCCGCCGGCCATCGAGTGGCACCGCGCGCTCGATCAACGCGGCCAGCCGGTCGGCGTCCTCGTCGTCCCGGTGAGGGTAGAGACGCAGGTACTCTTCGCCGAACCACTGCTCGAACCACTCGGTCATCCCGCGCGTCCCTTGTGGTACGGCTCGCCCCGCAGAATGGTCAGGGCGCGGTAGAGCTGCTCCAGCAGCACGAGGCGCGCGAGCTCGTGCGGCAGGGTCATGCGAGACAGGCTGATGCGCTGGTCGGCTCGCTCCAGCAGCCGCTGGTCCAAGCCGTACGCCCCTCCGACGAGGAATGCCACGTCGCGCGCCTCCAGCCGCCACCGCTCCACCTCCTGGGCGAAGTGCTCGCTCGTCTGTACCTCGCCCCCCCGCGCGAGGGCCACGATGCGGCTGCCTCGCGGCACGGCGGTGAACAGGGCGTCGCTCTCCAGGCGCATCGTAGCCGCCGCGTCACGCTCCTTCCGGCCGGCCTCCCGGACCTCCGTGACCTCGAGCCGGTGGTGGCGGCGGATGCGTTGAGCGTAGGCGTCACAGGCCTCGCGCAGGGCTGCGTCCCTCACCCGCCCCACGGCTACGACGCGTATGATCATCGGGCATATAGGCCGCGCAGCTGCGGCGCGGCGACGTTCTGGTCTAGGTCAACAGGGAATCGATGTCGGCGGCCACGGCGTCGAGTGCCGTTTCCACCATCGCCCGCCCTCGCTCCCAGCGCACGTCCAGCGCGGCCACCAGCGGCTCGGCGGCTTCCTCGGGCCAGCGGCCCCGTAGCTTGGCCGCGTCCTTCTCGGTGACTACAACGTAATCAACCTCGTCCGCCGCATGGAGGAGGCGCCGCACCTCCGTTTCGCTGTAGCGGTGGTGATCCCGCCACGGCACCAGCCGCACTCGTGCTCCCAGGTCACGGCACTGGTCGGCGAATGCCTCGGGATCGCCGACACCGGCCGAGGCCAGCACCCGGGCACCGGCGAGCTCCTCCGGCTGCACTCGGCTCCCCGTGTGCAGCCGCCGGAAGCTCCTGATGCCCAGGTGTGCCACCGCGATGCCGCCGCGCGGCGCCGCGCGACGTACGCGCTCGGCGACGTCCTGAGCTGCCGCCCGACCGGCGCGCTTGCGGGTGATTACCACCAGATCGGCGCGGCGCAGCGCGCGCCATCCCTCGCGCCAAGGGCCGGCCGGGAGCGTCCACCGCACGGCCCGGCTCGACTCCGCACTCACCACGGCGATGTTCAGATCCCGTGCCACGTCGAGCCGCTGGTAGGCGTCGTCCAGCACGATGACCTCCGCACCCCGGTCCACCGCCCGCTCGGCAGCCGCGATGCGATCGGCATCCTCTACGACCACGGCTTGCGGCACCAGAATCCGATGCACGGCTCCCTCGTCGCCACCGTAGCCCCGCAGCACGATGCCGGGCGTGACTCCCCGTTCGGCGTAGTAGCTGGCGATCCAGGCGGCCACCGGGGTCTTTCCCGAGCCGCCCACCGTCAGGTTGCCGACGGCGATGGTGGGTGCCGCAGGAATCGCTTGGGGGAGCAGATGCCTGGCGTAGCTCCAGGCCCGGAGAGCGGTGACCCCACGGTATGTCCAGGCCGGCGGTAGTAGGACGAGTCTTGCCAGGCGCGCCGACAGGGGACCACGGCGCCACAGCCAACGTGTCACCCAGAGCATCGTGCCTCTTCCTCCGCCGCCATGAGGGCCTCCTCGAGGCGCGCCCTGCCCCACTTCAGTCCGCGGCTGTCGGTGGGCACGCGGAACGGCTCGCCGTAGACGACTCGCACGCGGGCGAACGGCCGGGGAATTGTGAAGCCGTCCCACGACGAGGTGCACCACGCGGCCTCGGCAGAGGATGCGACCGGGACGATGAACGCCGCTGCGAGCCGTGCCGCAGCGACCGCCCCCGGCTTCGCGACGCGCGCCGGTCCCCGCGGGCCGTCCGGGGTGAATGCCACCTCTCCGCCCGCGGCCAGCGCACGCACGATGCGCCTGAGCCCGCCGCTGCCGCCGCGCGTGCTGGAGCCGGTGGCGATGTGGTATCCCCAACGCCGCGCAGCGTCTGCGAGCCGCGCGCCGTCGCGGTGGGCGCTCACCAGCAGGGTGATGCCCTCGCGGCGCCGATGCCACAGGGGAGCCAGCAGGGAGCCGTGCCACACCGCGAAGATTACCCGCTCGCCTGCGTGCCGCAGGCCCACCACGTGATGCTCACCCGAGACCTCGAGGCGCCAGCTGCGGGCCAGCAGCGTGGCGATCCACCGGGCGCCCGCCTCGATCGCGTCCCTCATGCGGCCATACGTCGCACGAGCTCGGCGACCCGCCGGGCAGCCCCGGGCGGTCCCATCGCGTCGCGCACGGCGGCGAACGCCTCACGCTGTGCCGCGGCCGCCCGCCCGTCGCGCTCGAGTAGCGGCCGTACGGTGCGCGCCAGCGCCTCGCCGGTCGCCTCCCGCTGCACCAGCTCGGGAACGACCCGGCTCCCGGCGATCAGATTCACGAGTCCGACGTCGGTCACCCGCACCGCGCGCCGTGCGATCGCGAACGTCGCGGGGTGCATCCGGTAGGCGATCACCATCGGCATCCCGGCGAGCGCCGCCTCCAGCGTGGTGGTGCCCGACTTGCATAGCCCCGCATCGGCAGCAGCGAACAGCGCGGTGCTGTCCCCGCGCCACACCGAGCACTCGGTGACCGCGCCGGCAACCACCCCGGCGGCGTCCAGCAGCACGGCTTCAAGCCCCGGCACCTCGCGGCGCAGCAGTCGCACCGCCGCACGAAAAGTGGGCAGCAGTCGAGCCACCTCTGCGGGTCTGCTACCGGGGCACACGGCGAGCACCGGCCGCTCAGGGTCGAGGCCGAGCATGCGGCGCGCCTCCTCGCGCGACGGAGCCGCCGGGCGGTCCCGCAGCGGATGGCCCACGAACGTGGCCGGGATGCCGTGCGCCCCGAAGAACTGCTCCTCGAAAGGGAGGATGACCGCCATCGCCTGCACCCGCTGCCGGAGGGCGCGGAGACGCCACTGCCCCCAGGCCCACACCTGGGGCGCGATGTAGTACAGCACCGGCACGCGGCAGGCTCGTGCGGCCGCGGCGAGCCGTAGGTGGAATCCCGGGTAGTCCACTACCACCACGGCAGCGTACCGCCCCGCTGCGAGCCGCCGCTTGAGCCCTCGGAGCAACCGCCAGTGGATGGGCAGGGTGCGCGCCGCCTCCGCGAGCCCGACGGCCGAGAGCTGCTCGATGCGCGCGATGAGCTCGACGCCGGCCGCCTCCATGAGGGGGCCTCCGACCCCTTCCAGCTCGAGCTCGGGTCTCATCTGGCTGAGGGCCCCCGCCACGTCTGCGGCATGGGCTTCACCCGAGGGCTCCCCCGCCGAGACGAGGACACGGGTCACACGAGCACTCCCCGCTCGGAGTGTGCCACGAAGTCCACCAGGCGCCTCACCTCCGGGACCTGATCGTGCTCGCGCCGCAGCAACTCGATGGCCTCGGCGAGCGTGAGATCGGAGTTGAACAGCAGGCGGTAGGCGCGCTTGAGGGCGAGACGCACCTCCGCGGAGAACCCGGCGCGCGTCAGGCCCACCGAGTTGATGCCGTACAGCTTCAGGGGGTTTCCCACTGCCGTGGTGTAGGGTGGCACGTCTTGTGGCACGCGGGAGCCCCCGCCCACGTACGCGTACGTCCCGATGCGGACGAACTGGTGGACTGGGCTCAACCCGCTCACGGTGGCGTGGGCTTCGATGGTGACGTGCCCCGCGAGCTGGACCGCGTTGGCGAGGGTTACCTCGTCTTCCAGCAGGCAGTCGTGAGCCACGTGCACGTAGGTCATTAGGAAACAGCCGCGCCCGACGCTCGTCTTGCCCCGGGCCTCGGTGCCGCGGTGGACGGTAGAGTACTCTCGGATCACGGTCTCGTCGCCCACCTCGAGCCAGGTCGTCTCGCCGCGGTACTTCTTGTCCTGCGGATCGGCTCCCAACACCGCCCCAGCACCCACCGTGCAACGGCGTCCGAGTCGGGTGTCCTGCTGGATCACGGCGTGCGGGCCGATGCTGGTGCCGTCTCCCACGATCACCCGGGGCCCGATCACGGCGTGGGGGCCGATTACCACGTCGCCGCCCAGCTCCGTATCAGGATCAATCAGCGCGGTGGGGTGGAGCCGGGGCGTCATCGATCCACGATCGCTGCCATGAACTCGGCCTCGGCCACGGGCTGACCGTCTACGTAGCCCACGCCCCGCATGCGGCATCGCTTGCCGCGGAACTGCAGCATCTCGAGCTCGAAGCGGAGCTGGTCACCGGGAATCACGGGGCGGCGGAACTTCACGTTGTCGATCGACATGAAGTACACGACCTTGCTAGCGGGATCCTCGACCTCGTCCATCAACATCATCCCGCCGGTCTGCGCCATCGCCTCCACGATGAGCACGCCCGGCATCACCGGATGCCCGGGGAAGTGTCCCTGGAAGAACGGCTCGTTAAACGTCACGTTCTTGATGCCCACGATCCGCTTGCCCGGCTCGAGCTCGATGATCCGGTCCACCAACAGGATCGGATAACGGTGTGGCAGGGCGCCGAGGATCTCCTGGATGCCCGCGACCGGTGGGGCACCCATCGCACCAGCCCGTTTGATGGCGCGCGCCAGGGCGAGGTTACCGCGGTGGCTGGGGTGGAACGCGACCACGTCGACCTCGAGCCGTCCCCCGGCAAGGGCGAGGTCGCCCAACAGGTCCGCCGCCTTGTGCCGCACGAACTCGTCGGGCCAGCGGAGCTCGGTGCCGACGACTTCCGAGTCGGAGAGCACGATGGTGTTCTCCTCCGACGCTCCCCGTGCCAGCCCCCGCTCCCGCAGCGCGCCCGCCTCGGCCAAGAACCCGAAGGTCCGTGCGCCGGCTAGCTCGCGCTCGAACCCCTCCGGCGTGACGTCGTAGGCGCCCGACTGCCGCCCGATCGCCGGGTGGTCCCACTCGATGGTCACCGTAAGGCGCAGGCCGTCGTGCGGCGCGACGAGGTAGGTGGCGTCGCCCTCCCGCACGACCAGCGGCGCATTCACTCGGTAGACGGTCGGCGCGCCCCCCACGTCGGTGATACCTGCGTCGGCCAGCGCCCGGACGTACGGTGCCGGGCTCCCGTCGCCAATCGGGGGCTCCGGTCCGTCCAGCTCGATCACCAGGTCGTCGACCCGCTGCCCTGCCGCCGCCGCCATCACGTGCTCGATGGTGTAGACCGTTGCGTCACCCTCGCCCAGACAGGTGCGGCGGTCGACGTCGCTCACGGCCTCCAACTGCGCCCCGATCTCCTGCGGTGGCTCCAGGTCGGTTCGCCGAAAGCAGACGCCGGTTCCGGCGTCGGCCGGAAGCAGCGTTGCGGTCACGGCGGCGCCGGTGTGCAGGCCCGTGCCGTGCACGGTCGCCGGCTGGGCGATGGAGCGTCTAGCTTCGGTCATCGCGGGCAATCGTCCTTTCGATGGAGGGTACGAGAGGAGCTAGGCGGGCCAGGGCCGCGGCCTGACGCAGCACCGCGCGGTGGCTCCGGGCGGGATAGCCGGAGACCGTCGCACCCGGAGCGATGTTGCCGATCACCCCACTCTGGGCTGCGACCCGGGCGCCCCGCCCCACGGTGAGGTGGTCGGCCAGTCCGGCCTGCCCGGCGAGCATGACGTCGTCCTCGACCACGGTGCTACCCGCGATGCCCACCTGCGCCATGATGATGCAGCGTGCTCCGATCCGCACATTGTGCGCCACTTGGACGAGATTGTCGATCTTCGTGCCGGCGCCCACTACCGTGTCGTCCACGCTCCCCCGGTCGACGGTGGTGTTGGCCCCGACCTCCACGTCGTCGCCGATCATGCAGCGGCCCACGTGACGAATCGGGACGTGTCCGTCGCCCGTATCCGCGAACGCGAACCCCTTGCCGCCGACCCGGGCGCCCGCTCGCACCAGTACGCGATCGCCGAGCTCGGCACCCGCGTGCACGACTGCATGAGCCTCGACGCGGCATGCATCGCCCAGTACCGCTCCCTCTTCGACGTGTGCGTGTGGGCCAATCACGCAGTTCTCACCGAGCCGTACTCCCCGTCCCAGGACCGCGCCGGCCCCGATCGCGACGCGGCCGCTCCACCGCGCGCCGTGACCGATACGGGCGAGGGGATGCACAACCCAGCGGGGTGGCTCCGTGGGATAGAGTGCCTCGAGGGCGCGGGCTAGCGCCGGGAGCGGATCGGTCACCACGATGCGCGTCGCGGGTCCGGCGGCCAGGTCCCGGAACCCGGGGCCGAGCAGTACCGCACCCGCGGAGGATCGCTCAAAGTACGGCACGTAGCTGGGGGAGACAAGAAAAGCAAGCTCGCCGGGGCCGGCCCGATGGAGTGGGGCCACCCCGGCGAGCATGACGTCGCGCCGGCCAACGAGTTCGCCGCCGACCAGTTCCGCGATCTGGCCGGCGGTCAGACCAGATCCGGCCGGCACGCCGGGGCTACTGTCCGGCTTCGCCGGTCAGTCTCTGTACCACGACCGGCGTGATGTCGAGTGCCGGATCGGCCGAGATGATGCTGCTGCCGGGCGCGGACACGTCGAACACCAGCGACAAGTTGCGCTCCGCACGCAGGCCATCGATCACGGTCTGAATCCGCTCCTCCAGGGGCCCCACCAGCTCCTGCTGGCGCTGCGCCGCCCGCGTCTGCAGCTCGTTAGTGCGCTGCTCGAGCTGCTGCTGCAGCGCTTGCAGCTCACCCGCCCTCTCCTGCCGAGCCGTCGGCGAGAGCACGATCGACTGCTGGTTGAAGGCGTTGACTGCCGAGTCGAGCGTCTGCTGCAAGCGCTGCACCTCGCCGCGATACTGCTCCATCTCGGCGTTGAACGTCGACTCCGCCGCCGCGAAACCGGGCGTCTGCCGCAACACGATCTCGCTGCTCACGTAGGCGAGCCCCTGTCCCTGCACTCCAGCATCCGCGCTGGGTGCCGGCAGGGCGGCGACCCCCACCACCACGAGAATGGCCAGTGCGGCCAGTCCCCAACGAGCCATCTTACGCTCCAGGTACATGGTCAGATTCGAGGTTAGAAGAAGTTGCCGAGTCGGAAGTGGAATTTCCATTTCGGTTCGGGATTTCCTAGGAGATCCACGCGATCAAACGCGTACGCGTAGTCGATTCCGATCGGGCCCAGCGGGGTGATCAGGCTCGCCCCGATACCGGCTCCCCGGAACAGCCTCGTCGGATTCATCTGCCCCGGTCCGGCCCACACGTTACCGGCGTCGAAGAACAACGAGAGGTAGATCGCCTGGCTGAGCCGGAAGCCGATCTCGGCTCCGCCGGCGAAGTAGGCTCCTCCGAAGGCGTCGACGGTGCTCGCCGCCTGTCCCTCGGCCAGCGGGTCGAAGCCGCCCGGCGTGATGGAGAACTCCTCGTAGCCACGTAGCGGGATGCCGAACTGCACGCCGCCCATCGCGAACAACTGGCGGAAGTGCGGACCGGCCTCACCCCAGACTCCGCCCACCTGCGCGCGCAGCCCCATCAGCACCGTCATTGGGGCGGCCATGGGATTGGATCCACCCAGAGTGAATAGCGGTGTATACCAGCGACCCTCGAACGTGGCGCGCCGGAAGTCACCGCTGCCGCCCAGGATGCCTCCGCCCTGCCCGAACGTGAAGCGGTGGAGCGCGCCGCCCGTGGGGAACGGCAGCCCCACGCGCGTGTCCCGCACCAGGCTCACCGACGCCATGGACAGCACGCAGCCGGCGCACACGAAGCGTGACTCGAGCGTCGGCGAGTCGAACTCATCCTGGTTGAGTGTGTACGAGACGATCAGGCGCGTGAAGCGCGACCCTCTCCATGGGAACCCAACCTGGATGCTTGCGCCACGGGACTTGATGCGGCCCAGGTCCGCCACGGTGTAGCGCAGCCGGGATCGGTGGAGCGAGACGGTTCCAGAGATCAAGCTCCCTTTGATGGCCGGGTCGTGGTATGAGATGTTGAAGTTGTTGATGTTGCGGCCGAACTGCCACTGGAAGCTGACACGCTTGCCCTGGCCGAAGAGGTTGGGCTCGTCCAACCCGATGAACCCGCCCACACCGGTCCCCTGCCCCACGGACGCACCGAAGTTGACGTTGCCGGTGTGTTGCTCTTTGACGTTGAAGATGACGTTGACGTCGCCCTGCTGGTTTGCCTGCTCCGTGTCAGGGACCGGCAGCGGCTGCTCGAAGAACCCGAGGTTCGAGATGCTCTGGTACGACTGAATCAGTGCGTCCTGCCGCATCACGTCGCCCGGTACCACCGTGATCGCGCGACGGATCACGTCCTCATGGGTCGTCGTATTTCCGCGAATGAGCACCTTGTTCACTACTGCTGGGTTGCGCTCGATGACCTGCCAGCGCAGGTCCACCACATTGCGCCCGTCGGCCTCGGTGCGGCGGACCATCAACGGCTGTACCTGGGCGTAGATGTAGCCGCTGTTCATGTAGAGCGTCCGGACCTGCTGCGTCGCGTCGTCCCACTCCTGCTGATCGAACACGGGCGGGGCGTCTCCCCCACCGCCCAGCCCCAGGAAGCCGCTGCTCTGCTTGTCGAACGGGTAGAAGACCCGAAGCTGATCGCTGGAGAAGTGCCGGTTACCGACGATCTCGAAGCCACCCACCTCGTAGAGTACTCCCTCGCTTACGCGGACGACGAGGCTGCCCTTCCCAGTCTCCTCGTTGACCACGAGAGTGTCTCCCACGACCTGGGCGTCGATGAATCCCTTCGACGCGTACAAGCGTGGGATCCGCTCGCGGACGTCGCGCTCGAGGGCGTCATCGCTGAACTCCCCCTTTTGCCACCAGAAGAAGCCTTCTGGCTTCACCCGCATATTGCCGACGACTTCGTCGTCGGTGAGATGTTCGTTACCCTCGATGATGACTTGGGAAATCGTGACCCTGCGGCCCTCTTCGATCCGGAACACGAGCTGGAGCGTGCCGTCCTCCTGCGGCAGCTCTCGAATCTCCACCCCAGTGGCGTAGTAGCCTTCCTTCTTGTACAGGGAGTCGATGGCGGACCGGGAGCGCGCTGCCACGGCCGGGTCGTAGGGTCGGCCGGCGCGCAGCTCCACCCGGCCCCGTACCTTGCGGGCCGAGATCTTCTCGGCTCCTCGCACCGACCAGCCGGTGAGCATGGCCCGCTCGGTGACGACTAGTCGGAGTACTTCCTTGTCGTTCACGCGACCCTGGTAGATGTGCACGTCGCTGAACTGCCCCGTGCGGTACAGCGCCGTGATGGCCCGCTGCAGGTCGCGGAACGTCACGGGCACCCCCACCTGTAGGCCGCTGGCCGCCACCACAGTAACGCGCGCGACCCGGTCGTTGCCCTCCACCGCGATACTGTCCAGGACGATGTCCTGCACTGGCTCCTGCGCGCCGGCGGCGGGGGCCAGCGCCAGTAAGCACAGGACGGCGGCGAGGGCGCGGATCATCTCACGTCTTCGAGCCTGAGAGGGCGCTAAACACGAGCTTGTCGCCTTCCGGGCTCACGTCGATCTCTATCTCGTCACCGGGGGCGAACTCGCCCATCAGGATCTTGTCGGACAGCGGGTCCTCGACGTAGCGCTGGATGGCACGCTTGAGCGGCCGGGCACCGAAGGACTCGTCGTACCCGTGGTCCACCAAGAAAGCGGTGGCCGCGTCGGTGCGCGTGAGACTGTACCCGTCCGGCGCGATCCGTTCCTGGACTTGCTGGAACATGATGTCCACGATCTGTCCGATATGTTCCCGGCTCAGCGCGTGGAACACGATGACGTCGTCCAGCCGGTTGAGGAACTCGGGGTTGAACACGCGGTTCACCTCGTCGCGGACTTTCTGCTCCATCTGCTCGAAGGACGCCTGCGCATCGGGTTGCTCGAAGCCCATGGACTTGCCCTTCGAGATGTCCCGGCCCCCGATGTTGGAGGTCATGATCACTACGGTGTTCTTGAAGTCGATCTTGCGGCCATAGTTGTCCGTCAGGTGGCCTTCGTCGAGCACCTGGAGCAGGATGTTGAACACGTCCGGGTGCGCTTTCTCGATCTCATCCAGCAGCACCACGGAGTACGGCTTGCGCCGCACGGCTTTGGTGAGCGCACCTGAGTCTTCATATCCCACGTAACCCGGAGGAGCCCCGATGAGCCGGCTCACGCTGAACTTCTCCATGTACTCCGACATATCGACCCGGATGAGGGCCTGCTCGTCGGCGAAGAGGAAGCGCGCTAGGGCGCGCGCCAGCTCCGTCTTGCCGACGCCCGTCGGACCACAGAACACGAAGGTGCCGATGGGGCGGCGCGGGTCCTTGAGGCCGGCCCGCG
>CAYGBV010000058.1:0-61763 GCA_964348295.1 uncultured Gemmatimonadaceae bacterium | reverse complement strand
CCCGATCACCCCGGGGTGCCATCCCTCGCGAGCCAGCACCAGGCCGTAGTCCCGATCCAGGTCCACCTGAGCCTCGATTTCCTCAACGGCCTCCTCCAGTGTCGCTTCGTCAATGGCCTGGCGCTGCTCGTTGACGCGCTCCAGGCGCCGAGCCAGATCGCGCGCCTCCACGTCGTCGTCGGAGAGCAGCAGCCGCACCCCGTCCATCGCCTCCCCGATCCGTCCCGCAGCGTTCAGCCGGGGCGCCAGGATGAAGCCCACTTGCCCCGCACGAAGCTCCCGCCCGGCAAGTCCCGCCGTCTCCACCAGCGCCCGCACGCCGCGCCACCGCGACGCCGCCAGCATCTTGAGCCCGAAGCGCACCAGGGTACGGTTCTTGCCCGTGAGGGGCACCACGTCGGCGATCGTCGCGAGCGCGACCAGGTCGAGAAAGTGGTACGGCAGGTTCTGGGGCAGATCCAGGGCATCCACCAGCGCCTGGGCCAGCTTGAATGCCACGCCCGCGCCGCACAGCTGCCCGAGCACCGAGGGACACTCGGGGTGCTGCGGGTTCACCACCGCGTCGGCCGGTGCCACCACGCCGGGAAGGTGATGATCGGTCACGACCACGCGGATCCCTTCTGCCCGGGCCTGTCGAATCGGCTCGACCGCGGTAGTCCCGCAGTCACACGTCACGATCAACGAGGCGTCGCGCGCGCGGGCCTCTGCGAGGCCGGCGGGTCCGAAGTCGTAGCCGTCGCGGGTCCGGTGGGGCACGAAGGGCACCACGCTCGCCCCCGCTTCCCGCAGCACCCGCGTGAGGAGCACCGTGGCGCACTGTCCGTCCACGTCGTAGTCGCCATGGATCAGGATGGTGCGGCCCTCGTGGGCGGCGCGGCTCACCAGCTCCACGGCCGCCTCCATGTCGCGCAGCTGGTAGGGATCGCTCAGGGTCGCCAGCTCGGGCCGGAGGTAGTTCTTGGCGTCGGTCGGAGAGGTGTACCCCCGCTGCACCAGCAGCGCGGCGAGGGTCTTGGGAATGTCGAGGGCGTGCGCCAGCGAATCGACCTCAGCGGGGTCCGACGGCTGCGCAACGGCCCACCGGAGGGGCCCTGGACTCATTCGCCGGCGTCGTAGATCAGCACCCCACAGGCCTCACACGCCTCCACGCTGCTCCCGTCGAGCACCTTCTGTCGGCGATGCAGGGGCACCGCAGTGAAGCAGTGCCCGCATGCCCCGTTGTGGATAGGGTAGAGTGCGTGCGGCGCGCGTCCCCTGCGGATCCGATCGTATCGATCGTGCAGCTCCGCCGGCACCTCTTTGGCAGCGGCTTCGCGCTCGGCACGGGCGCCCCGGAGCTTGTCGTCGATCTCGGCCTGCTTGGCCGCGATCTCCTCCCGCTTGGGTGCCTGCGCCGCGCGGAGCTCGTCGAGGTTACCCTCCTCCTCGGCGGCCACCCCCTGCGCCTCCTGCACCTTGTCGGCCGACCGCACCCACTCGGCTTCCTCCTTGGCCAACACCGTGCGGGCCAGATCGAGCTCCGCCATGAGGTTGGAAGCCTCCTTGGCACCCCGCACCCACTCCAGCCGCTGCCGCCGACGCTCCTGCATCACGCGGTAGCTCTCGATCTTGCCTTCGAGCTCCTGGCGGCGCTTGTCGGCCTCCTCGACCCGGACCTTGGCGGCGGCGAGACCCTCCTCGCCCTGGGCGAGCTCGTCGTCCAGCAGCTGTAGCTCCGGCTCCAGCGCGGCGAGCTCCGCCTCGAGGGCCATGACGATCTTGTCCTTCTCCTGCAACTGCAACAACGACTCCAGATCAGCGTGCACTCCGGCTCCTCCGTTTGGTGATCACGTTCCAATACCCTGGATCGAGACTGGCGATGCGTCGGCTCAGCGACTCCTTCTGCCGCGTCAGCTCGATCTTCTCCGTTTCGCTGGCGACGGTGATTTGGCGCTCAATGGCCCGCAGCTGAGCCACCAGCGCCCGGCTCTCGATCTTGCGCAAAGCGCCGTCCACCATGGCATCTACGTTGAGGTCGCCCCACGGCTCGGCGAGCAGCTCGGTCACGAGCCCCCGCTCTTCCGGGGCGACACGGTCCAGCACCTCTCCCCCTACCACCCTGGCTTCCAGGCTACCCAGGTGCCCCACCAGCCGGAGCTCCTGCGTGTCGGCCGGCTCGAGCTCGGCTAGCCGCTCCACGATGCGCTCGCGCCAGGCCGCCTCGTGCAACATGACGCGCAGCAGGTCCCGCTCCGCCCGTGCGAGACGGTGCCGTTGCGGTCGTGCCGCGCCGCTCGCGCCCCCTCCAGCGCCCGCTGGGCGCGGCGCCGACCAGCGCCCCGAGCGCAGCTCCTGTAGCACCGACTCGCGCGAGATGCCGAGCGCCTCCGCGGCACGGTTGACGTAGAGGTCGCGGGTCACGTTGTCTGTGACCGCCCGCAGCGTGGGGAGGAGGCGGTCGAGGGCACGGCGCCGGCCGGAGAGGGAACCCAACCACCCCTTGCGCTCCAGCAGTTGTAGCTTGCGCTCGAACACATCCAGGCCGTCGTCCAACAGCTTCCGTACCGCGTCGCCTCCGCCGCTGAGCGCCACCGCGTCGGGGTCTTCGCGGGGCGGCAGCGTGGCGATCATGACGCGCAGCCCGACGTTGAGCAGCACGTCGGCCGCACGGAAGCTCGCGCGGAGCCCTGCGGGATCGTTGTCGTACAGCAGCACCACGCTCTTGGTATAGCGCTTGAGGAGCTGGGCCTGCTCCGGCGTGAGCGCGGTTCCGAGAGGCGCCACGGTCTCCTCGATACCGACCTCGACGAGCCGCAGCGCGTCGAAGTAGCCCTCCACCACCACCGCGCGTTCCGCCTTGCGGATCGCGTGCTTGGCGTCGTGCAGGTTGTATAGCAGGGAGCCCTTGTGGAACACGGGCGTGTCGGGCGAGTTGAGGTACTTCGGCTCGCCGTCGCCGATCACGCGACCGCCGAATCCCACCACACGTCCTCGCAGGTCGTGAATCGGAAACAGCAGCCGGTTCCAGAACCGCGGCCTGAGAGAGCCGTCGTCCCGCTTCACCGCGAGGCCCGCCTCCAACAGCACCTGAGTCTTCACGCCGAGCTGCTCCATCGCCTGGAGGAACTCGTCGCCCTTGGGTGCGAAACCCAGGCCCAGCGGGAGCAGCTTCTCGAGATCGAACGACCGCTCCTCCAGGTAGCGTCGCGCCGGTTTCGCGTCGTCGGCCTCGCGCAGCCGCCGCGCGTACCACTCGGCGGCCGCGCTGACCGCCGAGAACAGGGGTTCGCGTGGATCGGGGCCAGCGCTGCGGCGCTCCGGAATTGTGATACCTGCGCGCCGAGCCACCTCACGCACGGCGGTAGGGTAGTCCATCCCCAAACGCTTCATGAGGAAGGTGAAGACGTCCCCCGCCTCGTGGCACACGAAGCAGTAGAACATCTGCTTCTTGGGGATGACCGCGAAGTTGCGGTGCGTGCCGCCGTGGAACGGACAGGGTCCGCGATAGTCGGAGCCGGTGCGCCTGAGCTCCACGTGCTCTCCGATGAGCGACACGAGGTCGGTGGCGTCGCGCACCTGCTCGATGACGTCGTCGGGGATGCTCACGGCTCGAGCTCCACGATGGTGACCCCCGAACCGCCCTGGTCGGGCGGCGCCAGATGGAACCGGGCCACACGCCGGTCGCCCGCGAGGAGTTCCTGCACCACTGCGCGCAACGCACCGGTGCCCTTGCCGTGGATGATGCGCAGGTACGGCAGGTCGGCCACGACCGCGGCGTCGAGCGCGGCGAGCAGCTCGGCCTCGGCTTGCTCGACGCGCATGCCTCTCAGGTTGAGTTCGGTCGAGACTTGCGTGTCGGAGGGAACGGGGAACGGGGAACGGGGAACCGTTTGTTCCGATGACGATTCGGGTTCCGCGGGGCGCTTGCGCTTTGCGGGTCGCGAGCCCTGCGTCGGCTGTGGGGCGGCGGGGCGGCCCGTTCCCCGTTCCCCGCTCCCCGTTCCCCGTACCCTCCAACCCTGCTCCTCCAGCTTCTTGATGGCCTCCGCCTCCTCCTTCACCCCCTCTTCCACGAGGCGGCGCGCCTCTTTCGCCGTCGCCTCGCTCACCGCAGCCCGTGCCAGCCCGAGCGCTTCCTCCACCCGCTTGCGCGCCTCGAGCAGGAAGCGCCGCGCCTGCTCGCGACCCTCGCGCTCCAGCTCCGCCTCCCGCACGCCGAGCGTCTCCAGACGCTGTTCCAGCTCCGAGCGCCGGTCGCGCATCACGGTGCTCTCCTCCGAGAGGCGCGCCTGCGTGGCGGCCACGTCCGCCTCGTGGCGGGCGAGCTCTGCCTCCCGCGCCTCCAGCTCCGCCAGCATCGCGTCCAACGAGCGCGCTTGCTCGGGGGTGAGCTCGTCGGCCCGGGCAAGCACGTCGTGCGGCAGCCCCATGCGCCGCGCGATGGCCAGGCCGTACGAGCGCCCGGGCTTGCCCTTGAGCAGGCGATAGGTGGGCGCCAGCGTCGCCTGGTCGAACTCGAGGCTCGCGTTCACGACGCCCGCGGTGTCGGCGGCTAGCTCCTTGAGCTGGCTCAGGTGCGTGGTGGCGATGGTGATGGGCTCCCTGGCGTTGAGGGTCAGCATCACCGCCCCGGCCAGGGCCGCCCCCTCGATCGGATCCGTACCGCCACCCAGCTCATCCAGCAGCACCAGTGAGCCTCCCTCGGCCTCCTCGAGGATCGCCTTGAGGCGCGCCACGTGCGCGCTGAACGTTGAGAGGCTGGCGTCAATCGACTGGTGGTCGCCGATGTCGGTGAAGATCCGCCGGAACACAGGAAGGGTCGTCTCGGGACCGACCGGAGGAATCACTCCCGCCTGCGCAACGGCGCTGAGGAGACCCACGGCCTTGAGCAGCACGGTCTTGCCGCCGGCGTTGGGCCCGCTCACCAGCACGGTCGTCTCGCCCTCGTCCAGCACGAGATCGAACGGCACTGCCTCGTCCGACTCGGCGAGGAGCAGCGGGTGTGCGCCGCGTCGGATGGCCAGTGGTGCAGGCGCCGCTGCGAGTCGCGGCACGCGCGCCTCGGACACCAGGGCGTAGCGCGCACGGGCGTAGCAGTCGTCCGCCGCCACGCACATGGTCCATCCACCCTCGACCTGTGTGGCGAAGGGCCGCGCTTCCTCGGTGAGCGCCCGCAGCACCGCCAGCGTCTCCCGCGCCTCCTCCGCCTCACAGGCGTTGAGCTCGTTTCCCAGCTCCACCGCCTCAGCCGGCTCGACGAACAGGGTTGCGCCCGAGCTCGACTCCCCGTGCACGATCCCTTTCACCCGTCCGCGCCGCTCGGCGCGCACCGGGATCACGTAACGACCACCGCGCAGCGTGACCTCGGCCTCGCCTTCGTGAGGCGACAGCTCGCGCAAGAAGCCTCGCAGCAGTGCAATGAGACGCTCACGCGCGTCGCGCAGACGCCGCCGCGCCCGTTTGAGCGCCGGTGACGCGTCATCCTTGACCCGACCGTCGGGCTCAATGGCCCGCTCGATGGCCTGCTCCAGCCGGGGAGGCGGGACCTCCACCGCCAGCGCGGCGACGCGTGGCGCATCCTCGCCGAGTGCCGCCAACTGGCTCGCCACTTCGCGCATCCCGCAGAGCGCCGCGTGGAGCGCCTGGAGCTGCAGGCCATCGAGCACGCTGCCCTCCATCGCGAGCTGCTCCAGGACCTCCGTCAGGTCGGGCACCGCTACGGGGCAAAACCGCCCGGACTCGTGCAACACGCGGGCCAGCTCGGCAACCGTGGCGAGCTCCTCGCGCACCGTCTCCGGGTCGCCCACGGGCACCCGAGCCCGCACCGACGCCGCGCCCAAGTCAGACACCGCGTGTTGCGCCACTAGGGCCAGCACGCGATCGAATTCAAGCTCGGCGAGGGTCTGGGGAGCCGCTACCGGCGAGAATGAGGAAGGGGTGCCGGCGACCCTCGTCACCTGCACCCCTTGCCGCACGCACTCATGCCCTCGCGCATCATACGCCGCGCGGGGGCTCCTTGAGAGGACGTAGAAGCTTGATGTGTCGCACGACTCCAACCGAGGGGTGGCTACCTAGTGGCCCGAGGCCGCCGAAACTTGCGTCGCGCCGCGTTCATCTTCCGCTTGCGGCGCTCGCTGGGCTTCTCATAGTGCCGGTGCTTGCGAAGGTCGGACAGGATTCCTGCCTTCTCACACTTCTTCTTGAACCGCCTGAGCGCGCGTTCAAACGCCTCGTCGTCGTGGATGATTACTTCGGACATGCGCAGAATCTGTAACAGACTGTTCAAGTTAGAGTTGGCCCACCCGATTGGCAAGCACGCCCGGCACCGACTAGCCCGGCGGCCAACCCATGGGCCGGCCCCCCAGCACGTGGGCGTGCACGTGGAATACCGTCTGCCCCGCCCCGGCATTCGTGTTGATCACGACGCGGTATCCACCGTCCGCCAGCCCCTCGTCGCGCGCTACGTCCCGGGCGAACAGCACCAGCCCCCCCAACAGCTCGCCGTCGTCGGACTCATTGAGCGACGGGACGTGCCGCTTGGGGATGGCGAGGACGTGTATGGGCGCCTGGGGGTTGATGTCGCGGAACGCGAAGTACTCATCGTTCTCGGCGACCTTGGTGGCCGGGATCTCGCCCGCCGCGATCTTGCAAAACAGGCAGTCACTCATGGTCAGGTCCCAAAGGCCTCCTTCATCTTGTCCCAGATCCGCTTGCCGAGGCCGTCCTTGGGCGGCTCACCCTCGATCTTCGACAGCCGCTCGAACAGCTCCCGCAATTCGGGGCTCAACTTCGCTGGGGTCCAGACGCGCACGCGCACGTACAGGGCCCCCTTGCGTCCGTGGCTCACGTTGGGCAGCCCCTTGGCACGCAGCGTGAACACCGTGCCGCTCTGAGTGCCGGCCGGGAGGGTAAGCGGTTCGTCACCATAGGGTGTCGGGACCGTTATCTCGCCACCGAGGGCGGCCTGGCTGAACGACAGCGGCAGGTCGTACAGCAGGTCGTCGCCGTGGCGCTCGAAGCGCTGATCCTCCTCCACCTCGAACTGCACCAGCAGATCGCCGAAGGGGCCGTTGCGGGGACCGGCCACGCCCTTGCCCCGCAGCGTGATGTAGTTGTCGTCGGACACACCCGGCGGGACCTCCAGCTCGACCTGCTTCTCGCGGCGCACGCGGCCGTCGCCCCGGCAGTCGCCACACGGGTCAGACACTACGGTGCCCTCCGCCTCGCAGGCGGGGCACGGCGCCACGGACACGAACTGCCCGAACAGCGACTGTGCCGCGCGCCGCACCTCGCCCCGCCCGCCACACGTGGGACAGGGCTGCGGGCTCGAGCCCGGCTCCGCGCCACTGCCGCCGCACCGCTCGCACCGCTCCAGCGTCTTGAGCTTGAGGGTCCGGGTGGTGCCGTGAGCCACCTCCTCCATGGTGACCCGCAGCTTGACACGCACGTCCTGGCCGCGGCGCTGCTCCCGGCGCGCGCGCTGGCCTCCGCCGAAGAACGCATCGAACCCGCCGAGACCTCCGAAGTCGCGCATGAAGATGCTGAGCGCCTCTGCCAGGTCCACGTGGTGGAAGCCGAAGCCGCCCGGCCCGCCACCGCCCCTCACGCCGGCCATCCCGAAGCGGTCGTAGCGCGCGCGCTGCTCGGCATCGCACAGCACTTCGTAGGCCTCGGTGACCTCCTTGAACTTCTCCTCGGCCGACTTGTCCCCGTCGTTGCGATCCGGGTGGTACTGCATGGCGAGGCGCCGATAAGCCTTCTTGATCTCGGTTTCCGACGCGGTGCGATCGACGCCGAGGACGTCGTACAGATCCTGGGCCATCGCGCTTTACTTGATGAGGTCGCCGAGCAGGCGGCTAGTGTGCTCCACCATGGTGACAACCTTCTGGTACGGCATGCGGGTGGGTCCGATGACGCCGATCATGCCTGCGAAGGGCCCGCACTGATAGGTGGAGGTCACGATGGTGAGCTTGCACAGCTTGGGATCGACGTTCTCGGCCCCGATCGTGACACTGATCCCCGGCGAGGGTCGCTCCTCGAGCGCCTTGCGCAGCAGGTCGCGGCGCTCCGTGAGCTCGAGCAGATTGCGCATCTCGTCGGAGGAGTGAAACTCGGGCTGCTCGACCAGCATCTGCGCGCTGCCGAGCACCAGCTCGCCGCCCGCCACGCTGCCCAGCTCGAACAGGGCATCGGCCTCCTCGATGAAGATGTTGAGCAGCTCCCGCGCCTCGCGATCGCCGGCGGCGTCGCGCAGGCGCTCCCGCAGCGTGTGGCGGATCTGGCGCAGCGTGAGTCCGCGCAGCCGTTCGTTCAGCGCGAGCTGTACGCTGGCCAGCGCCTCACGGGGAAGCTCGTTGGAGACCTCCACGAAGATGGTGCGCGCGGCTCCGCCCTCGAGCACCAGGATCATGAGCAGCCGCTCGGCGGAGGCCTGCACCAGCTCGAGACGTTCCAGTGCGGCGTCGGAGAACGAGGGGGCCACTGCAACGCCGAGCTCCTGCGTGAGCACTCCGAGCACTTCCGCCGCCTTCTGCAGCAGCCCCTCGATGGCAGTGCGCTCCGGTCTGAGCTCGCGCCGCAGGGCGTCCTGCTCATCCACCGTGGGCGCGGTGTGGGCCATGAGGGCATCCACGTAGACCCGGTACGCCCGGTCGGTGGGAACGCGGCCCGCCGACGTGTGAGGGTGGTCCAGGTAGCCCCGCTCCTCGAGGTCGCTCATGGTGTTGCGGATCGTCGCGGCCGACACCCCGAGGTCGTACTTCTTCGCGATGGTGCGCGATCCGGCCGGCTCGGCAGTCTCCACAAACGACTGGATCACCGCCTCCAGGACGCGGCGCTCGCGCTCAGTCAGTCGATCGGGCAGCATAGTCCAAGTTCGTACGTCCCAGTATTTTAGCCACTATCGGTCTAGGTGGTCAAGCGGGTGGTGATCGAGTCCAGCTTGAGCCAGCCCTGGGCCGTCGGTCTGATCCGGTCCCCCTCGGCTATCAGCCAGCCCTGGGCGGTTGCCGCCTCGACCTGCGCCGCCGCACCCCGATCGAGGCTGCCGGCCGGCATACCCTCGGCGGTGCGCAGCCCCAGGTAGCACGCCTCGAGCCGCTGCTGTTCCGCGCTGAGCAGCTCGCGCTCGGCAACCGCATCCCCGCTGGACAGCACGGCCCGCTCGTAGGCTGCCCAGTCGCGCACGTTCCACGACCGCTCGCCCGGGCGGAACGAGTGAGCCGACGGGCCCAGCCCGAGGTACGGTCGCCCGCTCCAGTAGGCCCGGTTGTGGCGCGAGCGGTGCCCCGGCCGGGCGTAGTTCGACACCTCGTAGTGCTCGAGCCCGGCCGCCGTGAGCAGCTCGTGGGCCAGGAGGAACTCCTCGGCGTAGCTGTCGTCGACCGGCGGTACCGCCGCCCCGCGCGCTATCCACCGCGCGAGCGGCGTGCGCGGCTCCACCGTGAGTCCATAGACCGAGAGGTGCTCCGGCTCGAGCGCCAGCGCCCGCTCGAGGTCGCCGCGCAGGTCCGCCTCTAGCTCTGCGGGGAGCGCGAAGATCAGATCGAGCGAGATGCAGCCGATGCCCGCCTCCCTGAGCAGCCTCACGGCCTGCGCCGCAGCGTCTGCCGCATGCGTGCGGTGCATCCACTCCAGCACCGCCGGGTTGAACGACTGCACGCCCAGCGAGACGCGGTCCACCCCGGCCGCGACCCATGCCGCCGCGGTCTCGGATGTCACGTCGTCGGGGTTGGCCTCCAGCGTGATCTCCAGGCCGCTCGCCGGTGCGGGTCCTTCCGCAGCGACGAGCCGCAGCACGAGCTCGGCGGCCCAGGCAGCCGGAAGCAGCGACGGCGTACCGCCGCCGAGGTAGAGGGTCTCGAGCGGCGCCTCGTCCCACGGCTCGCGCGCGCGCCGGGTCTCATACTCGCGCAGCACCGCCCGCACGAACCGCTCGGCCGGGACGTTGCGGCGCACCGCGATGGCGAAGTCGCAGTACACGCACCGCCGCCGGCAGAACGGCACGTGTACGTAGAGGTGTTGCACGCCGGGGAAGCTAACGCACTCCCAGCACGCTCGCCCGGCGAAAGACCTTGCCCGGCTCCTGAGCCACGAGCCCCCGGATCTCCAGACCGGTGAGCACCGCCAGCGTCTCCGCGGTAGACCGCTTCACGCGCTCCGCTATCTCGTCCACCAGCTCCACGCCCAGGTCCAGCACGTCCAGCACCCGGCGCTCGACCGTGGTGAGGTTCTGCGGCACGGCGGAGGCCGCTAGCTCCTCCGAGAGTCCGTACTCCTCCAGCACGTCGTCCAGCCCGATGGCGGGCTTCGCTCCGGCCTGGATGAGCCGGTTACACCCGAGGGATGCCGGGCTCGTGATGGGCCCCGGCACCGCCAGCACCTCACGGCCCTGCTCGAGGGCGCAGTCGGCCGTGATCAACGCGCCCGACCGCGAGCCCGCCTCGACCACCACGGTGCAGCGCGCGAGCCCGCTGATGAGCCGGTTGCGCCGCGGGAAGCTCCCCGCGTTGGGCTTCTCACCAGGCGGGAACTCCGTGAGCAGGCAGCCCTCGCTCGCGACCCGGTCGTACAGCACGCGGTTCGCCGACGGATAGACCACGCCGAGCCCGTTGCCGAGCACGCCTACGGTGCCGCCCCCGGCGTCGAGGCACGCCGTGTGTGCCACCGCATCCAGGCCCCGCGCCATCCCACTCGCCACGACCAGGCCGGCGCGCGCGAGCCCCCCCGCGAAGTGGCGACAAGCTTCCGCACCGTAACGGGTGTGAGTGCGGCTCCCCACGACCGCGACCGCCGGAGCCTGGAGCAGCGACAGATCACCCAGCGCGAACAGCAACGTGGGGGCGTCGGGAATCTCCGCCAGCCGTGCTGGAAACCGCGCGTCTTCCGGTGCCAACGCCGCGCCACCCAACTCCTCAACCCGCGTCAGTACCTGCTCCGCTGCTGCGGGCGAGGCGCCGCGAACCGCGGTCGCCGCCGCCCGGGAGATGCCTCGCACGGCCGCCAACTCCTCCTGCGACGCCAGCAGCACCGCGCTCGGGGAGCCGAACGCCGCGAGCAGCGCGTCGAACCGCGCCCGCCCGATGCCGGGGACGAGCGCCACGGTGACGTAGGCGATGTCTGGTGTCACGGAAGGGAGACGGCCGTGTCCTCGCGCGGTCCGCCCGAGCGCTCGAGCAGCTTCCAGAGCGCCTCGTTGAGATCCTCCAGGCCGCGGTGCGCCACCGACGAGATGGCCACTACGCCGCTCGCCTGAGGTGCCACGATCGCGGGCGGATCGGCGTCGGGGGCCAGCAGATCGATCTTGGTTAGCACGACCACGTGCGGCTTGGCCGCGACCGCCGCGTCATACGCTTCCACCTCGGCCCGCAGCGTGTCGTAGCTCGTCTGCGGATGCTCCACCTCCACCGGGATCAGATAGGCGAGCACGCGTGTGCGCTCCACGTGCTGCAAAAAGCGCACGCCCAGGCCCTTGCCCTCGTGCGCCCCCTCGATGAGCCCCGGAATGTCTGCCATCACGAACGAGCGCCCGCCGGAGAGCCCCACCACACCGAGCTGCGGCACGAGGGTGGTGAACGGGTAGTCGGCGATCTTCGGCTTCGCCGCCGACACGACCGAGAGCAGCGTGCTCTTTCCGGCGTTCGGCTCGCCCACCAGCCCTACGTCGGCGATGAGCTTGAGCACCAGCTCGACGGTGCGGTCCTCGCCCTCCTGACCCGGCTCCCATTCGCGCGGAGCCTGGTGGGTGGGCGTGGCGAAGCGGGCGTTGCCCCGCCCGCCACGCCCCCCCTTCACCACGAGCAACTCGTCACCCGGATGCACGACCTCGCCCAGCGTCTCGCCCGTGTCGGCGTCGAGTACCACGGTCCCCGGTGGCACCGGCAGGTAGACGTCCACCCCCGACTTCCCGGTCTTGTTCGACCCCATCCCGTGCTGGCCGCGCTGGGCCTTGCGGTGTGCGTTGTAGCGGTAGTCGAGCAGCGTGGTGAGGTGAGCGTCGGCCTTGAGGTAGATGCTCCCTCCGCGCCCTCCGTCGCCGCCGTCGGGGCCGCCCTTGGGCACGAACATCTCGCGGCGAAACGAGGTACATCCCGACCCGCCGGTGCCGGCCGTGACGCGGATGGTGACCCGATCGACGAAGTTCACAGTTCGCGCGCTCCACGCTGCGAGCATGCGTGCCGCACGAGCGCGGCCGCAAGGCAATACATTGCCCTATCCATCAAACGAACGAGAGCTCACCGTCGGCCCGCATCTCACCGACCCTCTCCCACCGGGTGTTGAGGACGGGGAGCTCGGCGAACCGCCCGAGCGCCGAGGTCGCGGGACGCTCGAGCCCCAACTGCTCCAGCACGGCCATCAGGGCCGGCATCGCAGCGGGGCTGCTGCCGTCCTCCACTTTGAGCGCGATGCCGAGCTGTTGATCGATGACCGCGCCGCCGTACACACCCTCCGCGCCCACCTTGACCAGCACGCGCCCGGGAAACGCCTGCATCACCTCGGTGCAGAGCCTCCGGTGGCCGGCGACCATATCGGGTCGCTCGGTCATCGCCCGCACGATTGCACGGGGCGCGTCGCCCGGGTCCGCTGCGATCCCCCCAAAGGCCCGGGCCATGTGAGTCAGCGGCAGCGCAAAGGCCACCACGCCGCAGCCATCCACCCCCTCGGCGATCGCGTGCGGTGGTAGCCCCGCGTAGTGCGCCAGGACTTCCTTGACCCGCGTCTGCACCGGGTGGCCCGACAGGTGATAGCCGGCGGTGTCCCACCCACGGTGCCTTGCCAGCGCGAGCATCCCGGTGTGCTTCCCCGAGCAGTTGCTTGCCAGCCGCGACGGAGCGGCAATCTCCACCTCGTCGGCCGGCCGCGTGTCACCCAGCGGGATCGAGAAGTCGCCGATCAGCGCCCGATGCGGCCCACAGGCGAGATCGTCCTCGCGGCACTCGATGCGCTCCAGGAACGCCGCGACGATGTCCACTTGACGCCGCTCGGAGTTGTGGGAGGCGCACGCCAGGGCCAGTTCCTCGCCCGACACCGCGAACCGCTCCACCACCCCGTCGGCGACCAGGGGGATCGCCTGGAACGGCTTGGCGGCCGAGCGCAGCAAGGCCACGCGCTCGGAGTCTCCCGACGACGCCACCAGGGTACCGTCGGGGCGACACACGGCCGCCGAGACCCGGTGGACCGAGTCGAGGATGCCGCCGCGGTAGGTGTGGATAACGAGGTCGCCCATGGCAGGCCATAAGATAACGCCGCCGGACCCGCCTTCACGCTGGATTCAGAGTCCCCTTAGGGACGGCTCGTGAGCTTGGGACGGACCTTCGCTCGGGGAGGTGCTGCCATGGCCGCGGACCAGAGCAAGATCGATCCCGTCGTCGAACGGCGTCTCTCGGCACTCGAGGCACGCGTGGCCGAGCTGGCGGAGCAGGTCAATCAGCTGGCACACATCCTCGGGCGGCACGAGAAGCTCGCCAAGGAGATCGCGACCATAAAATACGAGTCGCGGGAGGCGGAGCAGTACTGAACGACGGGGAACGGAAAACAGGGAACGGGGAACGGTACTGCTGGCTGTCGTACCGTTCCCCGTTCTCCGTTCCCGGTTCCCCAAGTGACGTCAGGGCGGACCCTACTCGTACCGCAACGCCTGCACCGGATCCACCAGCGTGGCGCGACGCGCCGGGACGTAGGTCGCCAGCATGCCGACCGCGAACAGCACCAGTGAGATCACGAGGAAGATCAGCGGATCCCACGGCTCCGCGTTGAACAGCATGTTGGGAAGCGCGAGCAACAGCAGCGCCGCGACCCCCAGCCCCAGGAACAGCCCGATCCCGAGCTGCAGCACCCCCTGCTTCAGCACCAGCCTCAACACGTCGGCCGCCTGAGCGCCGAGCGCCATGCGGACGCCGAACTCCTGGGTCCGGCGGCTCACCGCAAAGGCCATCACGCCGTACAGGCCCACGGCCCCGAGGAACAGGGCAACCACGCCGAACACCGTGAACAGCAGGCCCATCACCCGGTAGCCCAGAGTGTTCTCGCCAATCACCGCCGCCAGCGTGTTGACCCAGTAGATCGGGAGGTCGGGGTCAATCGCCATCACCTCGTCCCGCACCATGGGTGCCAAGGCCAAGGCGTCCGTCCCGGCCGCGCGCACCGAAATGCTGAGGAAGCGCGCGTCGTTCTGGGCGAGCGGCACGTAGACGCCCTGGGGATCTTCGTTCTCCACGCTCCCCAGATACATGTCGGGCACCACGCCCACGATCGTGAGCCACGGTTCCTCGCTGTCCGAGTCGCCGAGACGAATGCGCTGGCCGATGGGGCTCTCGCCGGGGAAGTAGCGCTCGGCGAACGGTCGGTTCACCAGTGCCACCGGCAGGTTGTCGCGGGTGTCCTGGGTGCCGAAGTCGCGCCCCTGCAAGATGCTCACACCGTACGTCTCGAAGTGACCCGGGGTCACGATCACGCGCCCTGTGAGCGGGTAGTCGCGGTCCGCCTCGTACGTCCGCCCCTCCACGGCGAAGCGCGAGTGGCCGGCCCCCCTGCCCGGCAGGCTGGAGGAAAGCGACGCCTTCGCCACCGCGGGCTGGGCATCGAGCCGCACAACAAGCTCCTCGAAGAAGTTGAGCCGCGCCGTCTCGTCGGGATAGTCGGTCACGAACAGGCCGACCCGCGCCGTCAGGACGTCCTCGGTGGCGAACCCGAAGTCGAGATTGCGCAGGTTCACGATGCTCTTGACCATGAGCCCGGCCTCCATTAGCAGCCCGCACGACATCGCAATCTCGGCCATCACGAGGGCCTTGCTGAGCTTGCCCATGCGCAGGCTGGAGGTCCCGAGCGACTCGTCCTTGAGGATCTCGTTCACCTTGGCGCCCGACGCCTTGAGGGCTGGCAGGATACCGGCCAGCACCGCCGCCACGAGCACGAGCGCGATCGTGAACAGCAGCGCCGCGCCGTCAATGCGGAACGCCGTCCAGAACGGCAGGTCGGCCTGCGCCAGTGCCCCGTCAATCAGGCGCACACCCACCCAGGCGATCACGAGCCCGATCGCCGCGCCGACGGCCGCCAGCGCGAACGTCTCCGACAGGAATTGCAGCACGATGCGCAGGCGGCTGGCGCCCAGTGCCGAGCGAATCGCCAGCTCCTTGCTGCGCACCGAGACGCGAGCGAGCAGCAGGTTGGCCACGTTGACGCAGGCAATGACCAGCACGAGGAAGACCGTCGCTACCATGGTGTACGCCACGGTCGTGGCGTCCTCACTCATGAACGCATCTCGGTAGGGCATGATCACGGCGCCCACGCCCTCGTTGGTCTCGGGGTATTCCATCGCCAGGCGCTGCGCGATGGTCGAGAACTCGGCCTGCGCCGCCTGGCGCGAGACGCCGTCCTTGAGCCGCCCGAACACCCCGAGCGAGCGGCTACCGCGCTCCAGCTGCCCCGGATCCTGCCGAAAGGGCACCCACAGTTCGTGATTCTCCGGGAACAGGAACCCCTCGGGCATCACACCGATGATCGTGGTGACCTCGCCGTTCATCCGCACCGTGCGTCCGATGATGTCCGGATCGCTGCCGAAGCGGTTCTGCCACACGTTGAAGCCCAGAATCGCCACTTGGGGCGCGCCGGCACGGTCCTCGCCCTCAACGAACAATCGGCCCAGCAGCGGTGGCACGCGCAGCATGGCGAGCCCACCCTCGAACATGAACGCGCCGACGAAGCGCTCGGGGCGCCCTTCGAGCCCACTCACGTTCACGGTACCGGAGTAAAACCCCGCGATGCTCTCGAACGAGGTCTGCTGCGCCCGCCAGTCCAGGAAATCGTGCAGCGAGACACCCATTCTCGTGATGCCTTCGGACAGGTCGTTCCGCATGAGGAACATGATGCGGTCCGGCTCCTCGAACGGGAGCTGCCGGTGCACCAGGCCGTAGGTGATGGAGAACATCGTGGCGGTGAGCCCGATCCCGAGACCCAGCGCGATCACGGACACTGCCGTATTGCCCGGCGTCTTCGCCAGCATCCGCAAGCTGTACTTGAAGTGACCCAGCAGCACGCCCATGGCGCCCCACCACTGCGCACGGCCGGCTCCAGTGCGAAGCCGGCCGTGCGCTGTTGCCTACCGTCCTACCACCTTCTCACCCTGCCGCCTACTCGTATCGCAGCGCCTGCACCGGATCCACCAGCGTGGCCCGCCGTGCCGGCACGTAGGTCGCCAGCATGCCGACGACGAACAGCACCAGCGAAATCAGGAAGAAGATTACCGGATCCCACGGCTCCACTTCGAACAGAATGATCTCGAGCCCGCGTGACAGCAGTGCGGCAATCCCCAGTCCCAGGAATAGCCCGATCCCGAGCTGCAGCATCCCCTGCCTCAGCACCAGCTTCAGTACGTCGGACGCCTGGGCGCCGAGCGCCATGCGCACGCCGATCTCCTGGGTGCGGCGGCTCACCGCAAAGGCCATCACCCCGTACAGGCCCACCGCCCCGAGGAACAGGGCGACGCCGCCGAACACCATGAACAACAAGCCGAAGACACGGATGTACCAAGTGTTCTGCTCGACCAGCGCCGCGAGCGTGTCCACCCAGTAGATCGGCAGGTCGGCGTCGATGGCCATCACCTCGTCCCGCACCAGGGGCCCCAGCGCCGCGGCGTCCCCCCCGGCCGCACGCACCGAGATGCTCAGGAACCGCGCGTCGTTCTGGGACAAGGGCACATAGATCCCCTCAGGCTCCTCGTTCTCCGGCGGATCGAGATACATGTCGGGCACCACGCCCACGATCGTGAGCCACGGCTCCTCGCTCTCCGAGTCGCCGAGACGAACGCGCCTCCCGATCGGGCTCTCACCGGGGAAGTACCGCTCCGCGAACGGCTGGTTCACCAGCACCACCGGCAGGTTGTCGCGCGTGTCCTGCGTGCCGAAATCCCTACCCTGCAGGATGCTCACGGCGTAGGTCTCGAAGTGGCCCGGCGTGGCGATGATCCGGCGCGCCAGCGGGTAGTCCCGGTCGGCCTCGTAGGTCTCGCCTTCGACGGCGAAGCGGGTGCGCCCTCCCCGTCCCGTGGTCGGCAGTCCGGAGGAGAGGGAGGACTTGGCCACGCCGGGCTGCGCATCGAGCCGTGCCTTCAGTTCATCGAAGAAGTTGAGCCGCGCCGTCTCGTCGGGATAGTCAGTGACGAACAGGCCCACCCGGGCCGTGAGCACCTCCTCAGTGGCGAACCCGAAGTCGATGTTACGCAGATTCACGATGCTCTTGACGGTGAGCCCCGCCCCCACGAGCAGCCCGCACGACAGCGCGATCTCGGCGACCACGAGCCCCTTGCTCAGCTTGCCCATACGCAGGCTCGAGGTGCCGCGCGACTCGTCCTTCAGGATCTCGTTCACCTTGGCGCCCGACGCCTTGAGCGCCGGCAGGATACCGGCCAGCACCGCCGCCACCAGCGCCAGCGCAATGGCGAACAACAGCACGGCACCGTCGATCTGGAAGTCCATCCAGAACGGTGGCTCAGCTTGCGCCATGGCGTTGTCCAACAGGCGCACCCCCACCCAGGCGATCACCAGCCCAAGCCCCGTGCCCACAGCGGCCAGGGTGAACGTCTCGGACAGGAACTGCGCAACGATGCGGAGACGGCCTGCCCCCAGGGCCGAGCGGATCGCCAGCTCCTTGCCGCGCACCGAGACGCGGGCGAGCAGCAGGTTGGCCACGTTGACGCAGGCGATGACCAGCACGAGGAATACCGCCGCCAGCATAGTGTACAGCAGGCCAGTTACCTCCGATCCCACGAACTCATCGGTGTAGGGCTTGATCACGGCGCCCACGCCCTCGTTGGTCTCGGGGTACTCCATGGCCAGCCGCTGCACGATGGTCGAGAACTCCGCCTGCGCCGCATCGCGCGAGACATCGTCGCGCAGCCGCCCGAACACCCCGAGCCAGCTCCCCTCTCCACGTTCCATCTCGGCTGGGTTCTGCCGGTATGGCACCCACAGCTCGTGGTTGATGGGGAACAGAAACCCCTCGGGCATCACGCCGACGATCGTAGTGACCTCGCCGTTCATCCGCACCGTGTGTCCGATGATGTCCGGATCGCCGCCGAAGTGGTTCTGCCACAGGTTGTAGCCCAGGATCGCCACGTGGGGCGTGCCGGGCTGATTCTCACCCTCGACGAACAGGCGGCCCAGCAGCGGTGGTACCCGCAGCATGTCGAGCCCGCCCTCGAACATGAACGCCCCCTCGAACCGCTCGGGGCGCCCCTCGAGCCCGCTCACGTTCACGGTGCCGTTGTAGAATGCCCCGAGGTTCTCGAACGAGGTCTGCTGTGCGCGCCAGTCCAGGAAGTCGTGCACCGGGACGCCCATGCTTTGGATGTCCTCGGCCAGGTTGTTGCGCTCGAGCCACATGAGGCGGTGCGGCTCGTCGAACGGCAGGCCGCGGTGGATCGCGCCGTAGCTGATCGAGAACACCGTAGTGGTGAGCCCGATCCCCAGCGCCAGGGCGATGACCGAGACCGCCGTGTTGCCCGGCGTCTTCGCCAGCATGCGCAAGCTGTACCTGAAATCACTCAGCAGCGAGCCCATGACGCCCCACTGACTGCGCACGGCCGGCTCCAGTACCACACCGGCCGTGCACCGTTTCCTGTCGCCCTACCGCCTTCCCACCGTAGCACCCTACTCGTATCTGAGCGCCTGCACCGGATCCACCAGCGTGGCCCGCCGCGCCGGGACGTAGGTCGCCAGCATGCCGACCGCGAACAGCACCAGCGAGATCAGTAAGAAGATCATCGGATCCCACGGCTCCACCCGGAACAGCAGGATCTCGAGCCCGCGCGACAGCAGCGCAGCGAGTCCCAGCCCGAGGAACAGCCCAATGCCGAGCTGCCACAGGCCCTGCTTCAGCACCAGCGTCAGCACGTCCGACGTCTGCGCGCCGAGCGCCATGCGCACGCCCAGCTCCTGCGTGCGACGGCTCACGTAGAAGGCCATCACGCCGTACAGGCCCACGGCACCGAGGAACAGCGCCGCCGCGCCGAACACCACGAACAGGGCGCTGAACACCTTGAAGATCCAGGTGTTCTCCGCCACCTCCTCCGCCACCGTCCGCACCCAGTAGATCGGCATGTCGGAGTCGACCGCCATCACCTCGTCGCGCAGCACGGGCGCCAGCGCCGCCGGATCGCCGCCGACGGGCCGCACCGCGATGCTGAGGAACCGCGCGTCGCTCTGCGACAGCGGCACGTAGAAGCCCTCCGGCTCCTCGTTCTCCGGCGGATCGAGGTACATGTCGGGCACCACGCCCACGATGGTGAGCCACGGCTCTTCGCTGTCCGACTCACCCACGCGAATGCGCCGCCCGATGGGGCTCTCCCCGGGGAAGTACCTCTCCGCGAACGGCAGGTTCACCAGCGCCACCGGGAGGTTGTCGCGCGTGTCCTGGGTGCCGAAGTCGCGTCCCTGCATCACGCTCACGCCGAACGTCTCGAAGTGGTTGGGCGTGACGATGATCCGACGCGCCAGCGGGTAGTCCTGGTCGGCCTCGTAGATCTCGCCCTCCACCGCAAAGTGGGGGCGCCCCCCGCGGCCCGTCGTCGGCAGCCCCGAGGCCAGCGAGGCCACGGCGATGCCGGGATGCGCCTCCAGCCGTGCCACGACCTGCTCGAAGAACTGGAGCCGCACCGTCTCGTCCGGATAGTCGCTCACGAACAGCCCGACCCGCGCGGTCATCACGTTCTCGGTATCGAAGCCGAACTGGATGTTGCCCAGGTTCACGACACTCTTGATCATGAGTCCGGCCGCCACGAGCAGCCCGCACGACAGGGCGATCTCCGCCACGACCAGGCTCTTGCTCAGCCTGCCGATGCGCAGACTCGAGGTGCCGCGCGATTCGTCCTTGAGGATCTCGTTCACCTTGGCGCCGGAGGCCTTGAGCGCCGGCAGGATGCCGGCCATCACCGCCGCCACCGCCGTGAGGGCGATGGCGAACAGCAGCACGGCGCCGTCCAGCTCGAACGTCATCCAGTACGGCGGCTCGGCTTGCGCCACGGCATTGTCCCACAGCCGGATGCCGACCCAGGCGATCACGAGCCCGAGCCCCGCGCCGACCGCGGCGAGGGTGAACGTCTCCGACAGGAACTGCATCACGATGCGCAGCCGACCCGCGCCCAGCGCCGACCGAATGGCCAGCTCCTTGCTGCGCACCGACACGCGGGCCAACAGCAGATTGGCCACGTTGACGCACGCGATGACCAGCACCAGGAAGACCGCCGCCAGCATGGTGTACAGCAGAGCGGAAAGCTCCGAGCCGACGTACCGATCGGTGTAGGGCTCGATCGTAGCGCCCACGCCCTCGTTGGTCTCGGGGTACTCCATCGCCAACCGCTGCGCGATGGTCGAGAACTCGGCCTGCGCCGCCTCGCGCGACACGCCGTCCTTCAGCCGCCCGAACACGCCGAGCCAGCTCCCCTCACCACGCTCCAGCTCCGCGGGATTCTGGCGGTAGGGCACCCACAACTGCTCGTTCATGGGGAAGAAGAAGCTCTCGGGCATCACGCCGACGATCGTGGTGACCTCGCCGTTCACCCGCACCGTATGCCCGATCACTTCGGGATCACCCCCAAAGTGGTTCTGCCACACGGTGTACCCCAGGATCACCACGTGCGGCGAGCCGGGCTGGTCGTCGCCCTCGACGAACAGCCGGCCCATGAGCGGCGGCACCCGCAGCATGTCCAGCCCGCCGGCCATCATGAACGCCCCCGAGAACCGCTCGGGGCGCCCCTCGAGCCCGCTCACGTTCACGGTCCCGTTGTAGAATGCCCCGAGGTTCTCGAACGAAGTCTGCTGTTCCCGCCAGTCGAGGAAATCGTGCACCGCCACTCCCATGCGCTGGATGTCCTCGGCCAGGTTGTTGCGGCCGAGGTACATGATGCGGTGCGAGTCCTCGAACGGCAGGCCGCGGAAGATCACCCCGTAGGTGATCGAGAACATCGTGGTGGTGAGCCCGATCCCCAGCGCCAGCGCAATGATGGAGACCGCCGTATTGCCCGGGGCCTTGAGCAGCATGCGGGCGCTGTACCTGAAGTCCTTCCAGAGCGATTCCATGGGACGCCCCTAGCCGTGCGCGGCCTGCTTCAACTCGAAGCCGGCCTCCTCGAGCTCGTGCAGCGTCCCGCCGTTGCCGTTCTCCTCCTTCACGATCTGGCCGTCGAACAGGTGAATTGCCCGACCGGCGTGGTGCGCGTACCGCGGGTCGTGCGTCACCATGCAGATCGTGGCGCCCTCGCGATGCAGCTCGTCCAGCAGCGCCATCACCGCCTCGCCATTCTTGGAGTCGAGGTTGCCGGTGGGCTCGTCAGCCAGCAGGATGAGCGGCCGCCCCGCGATCGCACGGGCCACGGCCACGCGCTGCTGCTGGCCGCCGGAGAGCTGCGAGGGATAGTGCTTGGCACGGTGGCTCATCTCGACCCGCTCTAGCGCCGCTGCGACCCGCTCGCGCCGCTCCCCCTTGGGGATGTCGCGGTAGGTGAGCGGCAGCTCCACGTTCTCGTTTACCGTGAGATCACCAATCAGGTTGAAGGCCTGGAAGATGAACCCGATCTGCCGGTTGCGGACGTAGGCGCGGTCGCGCCGTGACAGGTTCGACACCGTCTCGCCACTGAGGTAGTAGGTGCCGTCGCTCGGGGTGTCGAGCAAGCCCAAGATGGACAGTAAGGTGCTCTTACCGCATCCCGAGGGCCCGGCGATCGCCACGTACTCGCCCTCCTTGATGTCCAGGTTCACCCCGGCCAGCGCGTGCGTCTCCACCTCATCGGTATAGAAGACCTTGCGCAGGTCCTCGAGCTTGATGAGCGATCCGTTCGTGGTAACCATGTCCGCTCCTTGTCAGCGCAGTCGGATCCGATCTTCGTCGTCCCACTGCGACATGTCCGACAGAATCACCTGGTCTCCCTCCGCCAACCCCTCGAGAATCTCGATGGCGTTGACCGACCCCCGACCCAACCGCACACGCACCCGCTCCGCGTAGTTGCCGTCCCCCGTGAGCCGGAACAGGCCGACCGTGCTGCCCGACTGCCCGAACACCGGCCGCCCCATGTGCAGCACGTTCTCCAGCCGCTCGATCTCGATCGTCCCGTCCACCGAGAGGTCGGGCCTCGCGCCCGGCGGAAGCTCCCCATCTAGCGCCACGTCCACGTTGACCGCACCGCTCTGCACGGCGGGGTCAATGCGGATCACGCGTCCCAGGATGGTGTCCGTGCGAGTGTCGATCAGCGCACGCAGCCCCACCGTGACGTCGCGCGCCTGCACCTCGGGGATGCGCACCACCGCCTTGAGTCGCTCGGGCTGGACCACCTTGGCCAGGGTTTGTCCCGAGAGCACCCACTGCCCTTCCTCCACCGAGATCTCCTGCAGCACCCCGGGCGTGCCGGCCACGACCCGCATCGACGTGATGCGCTCCCTCTGGAATCGGACGATGTTCTCGAGCCTCGAGACCTGCGACTCCTGGACCGAGAGTTGCTCCCCAATCGCGCCCGCCTGGATCTCCAGCCGCCGGCGCTCGATCTCGAGGCGGGTGGCGAGTTCCTCGGCGCGCTCCTTGGCGGTCTGGGCCTCCGACTCCGCCATGAGATTGCGCCGCACCAGCTCGTCGGCCGCGTCGGCATTGCGCTGCGCCTCCAGGTACTGGGCCCGGGTGGACGCCACGACCGCTTCCTGGTTGAGGCGTGCGGTCTCCAGTGAGGTGCGCAGGGTGACGAGCTGGGCCTGTGCGGACGACAGCTGACGCTCCGCCTCGAGCAGCTCCAGCTGAACGTCGGGATTGCTGAGCTCGAGGAGCACGGTGGCGGGCTCGACCCGGACGCCCGGCTCGAGGTGGCGGCGCTCCACGCGGCCGGCGGTCACCGCGGGCACCCAACGGATGTGCTCGGGGACGAGCGTGCCGGGACCGCGCACCTGGCGCAGCATGGTGCCCCGTCGCACGACGTCGACGAACACGGTCGAGCGCTCGACCGACGGAACGGCCGGCTCAATCCCAATCACGGCCAGCGTCACGAACGCGACGGCCATGAAGGCTCCCGCCCCGTAGATGTACTTCTTCTTGCGCTTGCGCGGCGCGCGAGGAATGTCCAAGCCGGTCCCCCCGGATGCAGGTTGGCAGGTCGCGCGCCCACCGCTGGCCCGTGCGCCCCGCCGGTGGTGGCGGTCGCGCGCGTTCCAGCCTGGAACCCGCCAAGGTGTTCTTTCCTACTGGGGCCCTACGCGGGGGGGGTTGGGGGAGTTTCGGGGGAGGGCCCGCGGGAAACGGGAAGCGGGAAGCGTCTGGCTCGTCGCGAGCACGCTTCCCGCTTCCCCCTGCTCGCTTCCCGAGGGGGCTGGTGTGGCGGAGCGGTGCTCCTACCCCGCCACCACCGCCCCGGCCAACACCTCGGCGGAGTGCCCCAGCGCCCACTCCAGGTCGGCCTTCTCGACCACTAGCGGCGGCGCGAAGCGGACGACCTGCTCGTGAGTCTCCTTGGCCAGGATACCGCGCTCCATCAGCGCCTCACAGAACGGCCGCGCCGTGCCGCTCGCGCGCTTGATCTCAACGCCGATCATGAGGCCCCTGCCGCGCACCTCCTTTACGTGCGGCGAGTCGATGGCGCGGAACTCGGCCATGAACCAGTCGCCCAGCTCCCGGGCCCGCTGGGGCAGCTTCTCGTCCACGATCACCTTGAGAGCCGCTCGGGCTACCGCCGCACCCAGCGGGTTGCCGCCGAACGTCGAGCCGTGGTCGCCGGGGGCGAACACATCCATGACCTCGTCACCAGAGAGCATGGCCGAGACCGGGTAGAAGCCCCCGCTCAGCGCCTTGCCCACCACGAGCACGTCCGGCCTCACTTCCTCCCAGTCACAGCAGAACAGCTTTCCGGTGCGCCCCAGCCCGGTCTGGATCTCATCGGCCACGAGCAGGACGTCGTGCTTGCGGCAGATCTCAGCCACGTCGCGCAGGTAACCGTCGGGCGGCACGAGCACCCCACCCTCTCCCTGCAGGGGCTCGAACAGAAAGGCCGCCGTGTGGGGCGTGATCGCTGCCTCCAGCGCCGCGGAGTCGCCGTAGGGGATGATCTTGAACCCCGGCGTCAGCGGGCCGAAGCCCTCGCGATAGGACTCCTCGGTGGAGAACGACACCACCGTGGTGGTGCGTCCGTGGAAGTTGTTCTCGCACACGATGATCTCGGCCCGATCGGCCGGGATCCCCTTCACCCGGTAGCCCCAGCGCCGCACCGCCTTGATCGCCGTCTCCACCGCCTCGGCGCCGGAGTTCATGGGGAGCGCCTTGTCGTAGCCCGCGAGATCGCACAGCTCGCGCAGGAAGGGTCCCATCTGGTCGTTGTGGAACGCCCGCGACGTCAGCGTGAGGCGGTCGATCTGCTGCTTCGCGGCTTGCACGATGGCGGGGTGACGGTGGCCCTGGTTGACCGCGGAATACGCGGCCAGGCAGTCGAGGTACTTCTTCCCCTCGATGTCCCACACCCACGCTCCCTCGCCCCGCGAGAGGATGATGGGAAGCGGGTGGTAATTGTGCGCGCTGTAGCGGTCGACTTCCGCGAGATAGTCGGCGGTGTTCATGGCTGCTCTTTCTGAACGGTTGGCTTACTGGGTGCTTTGCGATCGGGGGAGCTTCTGCTGCTCCCGCTGCTGCTGGATGACCCGCTCGGTGAAGTCGAGGCGTTCCTCCGCATCCACGAAGCGCTCATGGGTGCCGGCGGCGAGCTCCAGCAGGCGCTCCTCGGTCTGCGCCAGCCGGCCATCCATGTCCTCGACCTTGCGGGCGAGATCGGGATCCCCCGAGTGGCTGCTCAGCCGCTTGGCCACTGCCGGGGCGACCTTCGATGCGAAGATGATGAACGCGATGCCGATGAGCAGCTCACCCATGGGTCTATAGAGGCCTCGGTCGATTGCATCCGCAATCTAAAGGGAGGGGTGGCTCGGGAACCACCCGGGGACCGCCGCTGGTTACGTTCCCAGCGCACCTTCCCAACGGAGCGGCCAGATGCGGGGTTTCATCACGTTCATGAAGGGTGTCATGCGAGCGCCGGTGCCGGTCCGGCTGTGGCTGGTAGTCCTCATGGTGGTCAACGGGATCGTCCCGCTGTTGTACCTGGGACGCATCGAGGCGCGAGTCGTGCTCGGCACGTTCCTCGTGGCCGCCATCCTGATGTTCCTGCTGACCGGCCGGTTCGGGTTCACCCGCATTCTGGGGTTGGGCCACTTCCCCTGGTTCGCGCTGATCGCCTACCTGGTTACACGGCTGGGCGAGATCCCGGCAGACGACTTCTTCGGGCTCTGGATCAGGGCCGTGATGGTCCTGAACGGCATCTCGCTCCTGCTCGACGTGGCGGACGTGATGCGCTACGCCCGGGGGGAGCGAGCTCCGATGGTGGAGGGGCTGTAGCGCGGGCGGTCTGCTATTCGGTCTGCGGCTCCTGCAAGTCCGCCAGCACCTCCTCCAGCAGCAAGTTGAACGTCTCGGGGTCCTCCATCATCACGAAGTGCCCCACCCCCTCCATCGTCTTCACCTCGAACGACGGGGCGTGGCGCCGCACCGCAGCGACGCTGGTGGGACTGCGCGCCGAGTTGATCGCGCGGATCGGCGCCTGCACCGATCGGAGGCTCTCCTCGGCGCGTTCGTTCCACCACAGGAATGCGTTGCGGGACACCGGCAGCGCGATCTCGGGCGGCGCCGCCGCCATGCGCGTGACCACCCGATCCACCAGCGCCGCATCGGCATCCTGCGGGAACATCCCCATGCGCACGACCATCTCGGTCGCCTGGACGAAGTTGGCCGCGAGTGGGGCCAGGACCATGTCCACCTGTTGCATGGAGACCTTCTGATCGGGGTTGTGCCACGTCTCGACTCCCACCACCCCGACGAGCCGGTCGGGCATCCGCTGGGCCGCCTCGAGGATCACGAAGCCCCCCACCGAATGGCCGATCAGCACGACCTCCTCGAGCCCGAGTTGCTCCACTACGGCCGCCACATCAGCGCCGAACGACTCGACGGTCCACTCTTCGCGCCCCTCGCCCGACTCGCCGTGGCCGGCGAGGTCGATGGTCACCACCCGGTGGCGCCGCGCGAAGTGGGGGACCTGGGCCTCCCAGAACGTCCGGTCGCCGGCCCAGCCGTGTACGAACACCAGGGCCGGCCCACCGGCTCCGCGGACCGCGTAGCGGATGGGGACGCCATCGCCGGAGATGGCCTCCCCGCTGGGGACCTCCCCCAGGCAGGAGACGGTGAGCAGCAGTACGACGGCGGCGCGGGCAGCGCGGATCATGGCAGCACTCCGTGTTATGGCGCTGGGAAGATGCCAGGGGGGGCCGGTTCGGACAAGCGTGATCCACGGCGCATCCTGGTGGCGGGGGAGCGGCCAGATTCGGGGTGCCGCTCGACGGCGAGCAGTCGAGCGCTGGACCAGAGCCGGAGCTGACCATGCGCGCCAAGCTTATCGTCGTGTTTCTACTCGGGATTGTCGTTGGCATCGCCCTGACCGCCACGCTGTGGCGCCCCGCGTCGGGCGGGCGCTACCTGGAGCCAGCGGAGCGCGACCTGACACCCGAGGAGCTGCAGAACGTCACAGGACTCGTCGGGGTGAGCAACGCCGGCGACCTCTGTGGTGAGCTGTACAATGGGAATCGCGAGCTCAGCGTGACCGAGGTCGAGCTGCGCATCGTCACCTTCGCCGACGGCGACTCCACCGCCCGCAGCTACCGCTACAGTTCACCTGATTCGGCAATAGCGCCGCTCGGGACGCGGGAGTTCTGCGTGGGGCTCCTGCTCGACACAGGCGAGGACTTCGGCTGGGGGCTCGTGGGAGCGAGAGGGCTCGAGGCGTCACCGTAGCTGCATCGGGGGGCGCGCTCCAGCGACACTGTCGCCAACGGCACCGCCGCAGCTCCGGTGACGCGGGTCACGACGCCCGCCCCAAGCGGCCGTTAGGTTGGCGTTATTCGCGGGGGATAGTGCCACCACAGACCACGGGAAATGGGGTTAACACAGCAGGGTGAGGGCGTCGATGAGGAAGCCTCGTCTCGCAGTCCACTCGCGTGATCATGACATCCAGCAGTCGGTGCTGGCACGCGGAGTGCGGCTCCACGGCACGATTCATACCGAGGGTGTCGTCCGCATCGAAGGTCTCGTGGACGGCGACGTGAGAGCCGGCACCGAGGTGCTGGTTGCCCCCGGAGGCCGGATCGAAGGGGACGTGGTCACGCGGCATGCCGTAATCGGGGGTGAGGTGAACGGCCAGGTCCTGGCGGAGAACCTGGTGGAGATCCGCTCCGGTGGCGATGTGCGCGGCAACATCGTGACGCCCCGGATCGCGGTCGAGGAGGGGGGAGCGCTCAACGGGTTGCTGCGTACGGCCCCGCCGCCCGACCTGGACGGCCTGCTACGGCCTCCCGAGCCAAACGACGAGAAGCGCACCAGCAGCCGCACAGACCGCGAGGATCCAGCGATCAAGGTTTTGCGCTCGGCGAGCTAGCGACGCGCTGGCCAGATACTGAAAGCCCCCGTCCCTGAGGACTCTCAGCGGCGGGGGCTCATTGCGCTGGGGCACCTTGCGCGGGGCCGGCGCGGACGCAGCTTCCCCCCGGAAGGACCTCCTTCGATTCGTGGACAACTCACCCGAGGTCAAGACCGATGACGAAACAAGTGTCGTGGCTCGTCGCTTTGTCCCTCGCGGTCTGCGCACCTACATCGGCTGCGCAACAGCCTGATCTGAGCGCGCGCGTCGATTCGGTCTTCGCCGAGTACGATCACACGCGATCACCGGGCTGCGCCTTGGGCGTGATCCGCGAGGGCCGGCTGGTGCTCGCTCGCGGGTACGGCATGGCCAACCTCGAGCACGCCATCGCGCTTGCGCCCACGAGCGTGTTCCGCATCGGATCCACCTCCAAGCAGTTCACGGCTGCCGCGATGGTGCTGCTCCAGCAGGACGGCGCGCTCTCTCTGGAGGACGACATCCGTGAGTATCTGCCGGAGCTGCCGGTGTACGACCGCCCCGTTACAATCCGGCACCTGCTCAATCACACGAGCGGCGTCCGGGACTACCTGACGCTCATGACACTGGCGGGCAAGCGGGGCAATGACTGGTACACCGATGACGATGTGGTAGCGATGCTGGCCCGGCAGCAGGACCTCAACTTCCCCCCGGGAAACGAGTACCTGTACAGCAACTCCGGCTACTTCCTGCTGTCGCAGATCGTGCAGCGCGCGGCGGGCCAATCGCTCAGGGAGTACGCGGAGGCCAGGATCTTCGGCCCCCTCGGCATGACCCACACGCACTTCCACGACGACCACAGCGCTGTCGTACCGCACCGCGCCACGGGCTTCGCGCCAAGCGATCACGGGGGATTCGACATCTCGATGACGACCCTCGACATGGTGGGGGACGGTGGAGTATTCACCAGCGTTGAGGACCTCGTGCGGTGGGATCAGAACTTCTACGAGCCGACCGTGGGCGGACCGGAGTTCCTCGATGCAATGCTCACGCGCGCCATCCTGGTGTCGGGCGACACGTTGGATTACGCGCTGGGGTTGAGGCACGGCTTGTATCGCGGGCTGGCCACGGTGAGTCACGGAGGTGCATTCGTCGGGTTCAGGGCACAGATGATCCGGTTCCCCACGGAGGGGTTCACGGTGATCTGCCTGTGCAATGTCAGTACGGTGAATCCCACGCGTCTCGCCCGGCGGGTTGCCGACATCTACCTGGCAGATCGCCTCGAGCCCGCCGACACGGCAGCCCAGAGTGAGGAGCAAGCAGGCGCGGAGCAACCCGAGCCGCGTGCCCCCTCGGAAGCCGAGCGACGCCGCTTTGCGGGCGACTACTACAGTGAAGAGCTCGACGTCGTCTATCGCATCCACGCCGCAGACGATTCGCTGATGTTGCGGGTGGGGAACTTCCTGGACGGCGCGCTGCTGGTTCAGAGCGACGACGTGTTGCGCCGGGGGCGCCTCGGCCTGCGGTTCCAGGGGAGCGGCGACCGGGTAACCGGCTTCCTGCTCGATGCCGGTCGGGTGAAGAACCTCCGATTCGTCAGGCAGTAGCCGGTGGGATGTGCCGCGGGTTCCGTAGGCCCGCGGCCAAACGTCAATCTCCGCCGGTAGCCTCTAGCAGCCCTTCGACGAGCCGCTCCAGGTGCTGGAAGGCCGCGTGGATCTCACCCGGCACCACGCGGACCGGCGGAGGGCAGCGGAATAGCCGGTTGCGGTAGGCGGCGAGCAACAGCAGCTGGGCCTGGTCCTCCCCCGACAGGGTGACTCCGACGGCCTCTTGGGCGGTGACGCGTGACCGGCGACACGAGAACCGCCGGTCTTCCCAGCCCCGATGCATGCCGGGACTCACGCACTCTAGCTCCTCGCCACTCAACAGATCGATGACGTCGGTGAACTGCAGCACGTTGGGGACATGAATGCCGTCCCGCTGGGGTTCCACCTCGGGCGTCGGCATGTTGAGCTGCAGTCCAATGGTCGCCGGAAAGCGGTCCTTGACGGGTTGTAGCAGCTGGATCACCAGAATCTCGGCAGCGTGGAGCCCGAGATCGAGGGACTCACACAGCGACACCAGATCCTCTGCAGCGGCTGCGTGTGCCTTCAGGGCGCCGCTCCAGAGACGCCGGGCCTCGTCCTCGGGTCCGAGCTCGATGACATCGCCCAGCTTGGTCATGTCACTTTTCCTCACTCATCGGGCCTTCGCCCAGCGCGCTCTCGAACTCCTCCCGCTCTGTGACCGCTACGTGGCACTGGCGGCAGCGCCAGCGCTCCGGGTGGGTGGTGCGGATCTCCTCGCGCGTGCCGGGGCCGTCGTGGCAGGCAATGCAGTTCTCCCGCATGACGACGCGGTGCGGGATCGTGGGCGGCGCGCCGGGAGTTGCCCGGCCTCCGGGACGCAGATCCTGAGCCAGGCCGACAAAATCACTCTCCACGAACAGCCCCTCGTCGCTGGCCAACACGTGGCACTGGCGGCACCGCGTCGTGCCACCGGCCTGCCAGGCTCCCTCGTGGGGCGAGGCCGGAGCGAAGCCCACACCGGCCACCGACCGCCCGCGCACGTTGTGGCACGCGTCGCACCTCATGCCGAAGGCATCGTGCGGGATCGTCGGTGGAGCGCCGTCGTACGCCCGCCGAGCGGCGCGCACCTCGGCGGCTGACTTCACCGCCCCTTCCCGCCCCGGCACGGGAACCGTGTCGCCAGCGCAGGCCCAGGCCAGCACCGCGAGGGCGGCTCCGGCCGGCGTCCAGCGCATCAGACGCGCTCGATGCGGACCGCACATTTCTTGAAGTCCGGCTCCTTGCTGATGTTATCCATGGCGTCGAGCGTCAGGGTGTTGGCGAGCCGGCTCTCGTCGAAGAACGGGATGAAGACGGAGCCCTGCGGGGGCTTGCCCCGTCCGTCCACCTTGGCCGGTAGCTCGAGACTCCCGCGCCGGCTCACCACGCGCACCATCTCTCCGGGGCCGATGCTCAGCCGCTGGGCGTCGGCGCGGTTGAGCTCCACGTAGCCCTCCGTGACTGCCTGGTGCAGCTGCTTGACCCGCCGGGTCATCGAGCCGGTGTGCCAGTGTTCCAGCACCCGGCCGGTGCACAGCCAGAAGGGGTATTCCTCGTCCGGCGATTCCGCCGGCGGGTGCCACGGCCGCAGCCAGAACGCTGCCTTCTCGCCGTAGCCCTTGGCCTTGTAGAAGTGCACGCCGCGGTCCTTCTGCACGTACGGGTCGTACCCGGCTGCGTAGCGGTAGCGTGTTTCCACACCGTCCACCACGGGCCACAGCAGGCCGCGCGTCTGCTTGAGCTGCTCGTATGAGGCGACGTCCTTGCCGAGGCCGAGGGTGAAGCGTCGGTACTCCTCGTACATCGGCTCGTGCCAGTCATCGTCCGGCCACGGGAACAGGTGCTCCATGCCCATGCGCTTGGCCACCTGAATGATCTGCCAGGCATCCTCGGTGGCCTCGCCGGGCGGATCAACCGCCTTCTCCCAGTGCTGCGTGCGGCGCTCCGAGTTGCCGAACACCCCCTCGCGCTCCACCCACGCCGCCGAGGGTAGCACCAGATCGGCCACCTCGGTGGTGGGCGTGGGATAGATGTCGCTCACCACCAGGAAGCGGCCGTCTCCGGGCCCGCGCTGGATGCGGTTCAGGTTGGGGATGCTGACCCACGGGTTGGTGGTCTGGGTCCACATCACCTTCACGTCGCCCCGCATGAACGCCCGGAACATGTCCATCGTGTGGTATCCGGGCCGCTCGGGGATGGTGCCGGCCGGCAGACCCCAGATCTCCTCTGCCTTCGCCCGGTGCTCGGCGTTCATCACCACCATGTCGGCGGGGAGCCGGTGTGCCAGCGTGCCCACCTCCCGTACCGTACCGCAGGCCGATGGCTGGCCGGTGAGGCTGAACGGGTTGGCGCCGGGCCGGGAGATCTTTCCGGTTATGAGGTGCAGGTCCGTGATCAGGTTGTTCATCCAGGTGCCGCGGACGTGCTGGTTCACGCCCATGCACCACAGGCTCACCGTGCCGCGGCCAGGGTCGCCGTAGATATCGGCCAGCGCATGGATCTGCTGCACCGGGACCCCGGAGATCTCGCTCACCCGCTCCGGGGTGTAATCGGCGAGGAACCGCTCCAGCTCGGCCAGCGAGGAGTCCCGCCCCTGGTCGCGGAAGAGGTACCGCTCGGCGGGCCCGGCCGAGGGATCGGCTGCCAGGCCGTCCTCGCCCCAGCATCCATAGCCGATGCGAGCCAGGTCCTCGATACCGCGCTTGAAGATCACGTTCTCCCGCACGAAGGCTTGGGTCACTTTGCCGTCGCGCAGCAGCAGGTGGAGTATCCCGTTGGCCAGGGCCAGGTCGCTGTTCGGCGCGAACTCCACGTACATGTCCGCGTAGTCAGTGCTCGGCGTGCGGCGAGTCGCGATGTCGATGATGCGCACGCCCGGGTTGTCGCGCTTGTTGGCCAGGATGCGCGAGAACAGGACCGGGTGCATCTCCGCCATGTTGTTGCCCCACAGGACGAAGTCGTCGCCGGCCTCGAAGTCCTCGTAGCAGCCCATCGGCTCGTCGCTCTGGAACTGCGTCATGAACCCGGTGACGGCCGAGGCCATGCAGAGCCGGGCGTTGGGCTCTACGTTGTTGCTGCCGAGACCACCGCGGAACCACTTGGTGGCCGCGTACCCGTCGAACACGGTCCACTGGCCGGAGCCGTAGATGGCGACCGACTCGGGGCCGCTCTGGTCGAGCGCCTCCTGATACTTAGCGGCAATCAGGTCCAGCGCCTCGTCCCAGGATATCCGCCGCCAGCGCCTGCCATCGCGCAGCATGGGGTGCTCGAGCCGGTCCTCGCCGTACAGCATCCCCGGGAGGTGATAGCCCTTCACGCACAGCAGGCCACGGTTCACAGGGCTCTTCACGTCGCCGCGCACCGCCATCACACGGCCGTCCTTCACGCCCACCTCGACACCGCAGCCGGTGCCGCAGTAGCGGCAGGGAGCCTTGGTCCACTTCAGATCGGCGTCCGCCAGCGCGCCCCCATCGTCTCCGCGGCGCAGTGCCTCGTCGCGGTCGGCGCAGGAGAACGCCGCGATCCCGGCCGTGGTCGCACCGAGGGTCTTTAGGAAGTATCTCCGTCTCATGACGTCTCTTCCTTACGCTCAGTTCTGCTGTCCGCGCCCGTAGCGGCGCTCCATCTCCTGGCGGATCCGCTCGGCCTGCGCCTCGGCTCCCTCCTCGAACCACAGGTGCTCGGGGCGGGACAGGATCTGGTCGATGACCGCGCTCACCGCCCGGGCCTGGGTTCTCCGGCCCTCTGCTCTCGCATGGTCCACCATCTCACGCGCCTGCGGGATGAGCTCCATGTAGAACCGCTCGGCGACCTCGTACATGCCGTGCCAGTGCGTGTAATCCGGGGCCATCATCGAGGCACCGTGTCGCGCCCGCCGGCCCTCGTGGTGCCACAGGTAGAACCACGTCCACTCGATCTCCTCGTCGAAGTTCGTGGGCGTGCGCAGCCCGTTGGACACCAGGGCGCCCATGATCGCCAATCCCGGCTTGGCGAACTTCTCGTTGTACAGGATGACCAGGTCGTCGTACTGCCGGTAGAACGAGTTGACGTAGTCGTCGGTGTGGCAGTGCGAGCACACTTCCTTCATGCGGTCGCGCTTCTGCTCGGCGGTGTCGTGGATCAGGTCGCGGCGTGTCTCGGGGTCGGTCTCGGTCACGATGTTGTGGTTGATGTCCGTGTCCATCACCAGGCTCACTACCGGGCGGTTGGTCCACGAGATGCGCTCGCCCGGGTCGTGCGTGATTCGGCCATTGTTCCGGATGTTGCCGGACATATGGCAGGTGGCGCACGTCGGAGCCGCGGCGTAGTCCACACCCAGCACCCAATCCGTCGCATCCAGGTTCAGGTCGCCCTTCAGGTCCCGGTACGCGATGCCGTGCTTGGACTCCTCGTAGATCTCCTTCTGGGGGTGGTCCGGCCCGAGGTGGCACTTGCCACAGTTCTCGGGCTGCCGCGCACGCCGCGGCGAGAAGTCGTGGCGGCTGTGGCACGCCGTGCACGATCCCCGCGAGCCGTCCAGGTTCAGGCGGCCGATACCCGTGTTGGGCCACGTGCCGGCGTGCAGCAGCGGCCGGCCGTTCTCGTTGCGCATGATGCGGCCCACCGCGTCGAGATTGGTCGGGCGCCCCTCCGCGTCCGGCTGCAGGTCGTCCACCGTGAGCCTGCCGCCATCGGTGGCCTGCAGCGCCACCTTCGAGCCGTGGCACTGTTGGCACCCAGAGAAGGCGCTCGCGAAGCCGTTCACCACCTGCACCACCTTACCCGGCGTCGGCGAGTGCGGGTCGAACGCCATCCGTGCCCCCTCTACCGTCTCCGCCAGGAAGTTGTCCAGCGAGGCGAGGATGTTCCCACCCGCCGCGTGGTGGCTCTGCGCAAACTCCGCGGCCTCGTGGTCATGACAGCGCGCACAGTCGCGTGGCGTGACCACCGTCGCGATCTGCTCCCCGTGATGCAGATAGCTGTCCGCGTCCTCGAGCGCGGCCTGGTGGCACTCCACGCATCCCACGCCCTTCTCGGCGTGCGTGCTGCCATCCCAGTGCGCGATGATCCCGGGGTTCTCCTCGGCGTGGCAGTTCACGCACTCCCGCGACCCGGCGGGGACCGAGATCCGGGGAGCCCTGAGCCCGGCCTCCTCCGCCTTGCGCGCCGTCTCCATCCACTGAACGAGGATCAGGGAGAGCAGGAAGAGGCCGCCGAGTGCGGCGATGACAATGCGTTTGGTCTCGAGGGTCATGGATGGCCTCTATACGTACGATCTCGTTTCTCGCGCCGTCGCCGTTGCTCCGTCTCTCCAACTAGTGCTTGACCAGCGCCTCCCACACCGTCATGCCAACAATCATCAGGACGCCGAGAACACCCACCCACACGCTGGCCTCCTGGAACTTCGTGTGCTTACGGATCCACGCGTCGATGAACGGCCACCCGAACATCACGAACACGATGAATCCGATACTCACGACGGCCGCCGTGCCGCTGAACAGCTTGAGCCAGCGGAACGCTACGTAGAAGAACCACTCTGGCTTGATCACCTCTGGGGTCTGCAGCGGATTCGCCGGCGGACCCAGGGCGGCAGGGAAGATCGTCGCCAGGGCGCTGAGCAGGATCATCAGGACCAGCCCGATGATCAGCTCGGTGTAGAGATGATCCGGGAAGAAGTTGAACGTCTTCGGCGTGCCGGTCTCCTCGTCCTTGAAGCGGAACTCCGTCACCCCCTGGAGGCGGATCACAGTGATGTGCACGGCAATGAGCAGCACGATCGTCACTGGCAGGATGGCGGCGTGCAGCACGAAGAAGCGCGACAGGGTGGCCTGATTGTAGCTGTCGCCCGCCAGCATCATCCGCTTCAGGAAGCCGCCGACCACCGGCACCGTGTCGGTGATGTTGGCCCCCACAGTCGCGCCCCAGAAGCTCAGCTGCTCGTACACCAGGCTGTAGCCGGTGAAGCCGGTCAGCAGGGTGCAGAACAGCAAGCACATCCCCACCAGCCAGTTGACCTCGCGCGGCTTGCGGTACGCGCCGGTGAAGAACACGCGGATCTGGTGCAGGATCACCGCCACGATCATCAGCGTCGCGCCCCACTTGTGCACGCTGCGTATGTACCAGCCGAACGCCACGTCGCTGGTGATGTACTCCACCGACCCGTAGGCGGTCGCCGGGGACGCCTCGTAGTAGAAGGCCAGCAGGATCCCGGTGAAGATTTGGACGATGAACAGGTAGGCCGGTGTGCCCCCGAGCGCGAACCACCAGCGCTTCAGGTGGTAGGGGACCGGCTCGTTGGTGAGCTCCCTGAACTGCCGGCCCGAGACCGGCAACCGCTCACCGAGCCAGCGGCTAACGACTCCCATGGGCCTCACCCACTTCAGACGTTGGCACCGGGGCCTCTCCCTCGCGCGCGGCCGGCAAGACAGGGATCATGCCCCGGCCCGCTGATGCACTCCTCGCGTGTGATCACCCCGCCCTGCTGCTGCGCTGCAGCGAAGCGGGGCGGCGGGACGGCGATGTGCAGGATCCCGGCCTCCACCTTGAGGTCGTAACGTGGCAGCCATTGGCCTGCATCACCCGGCGGCCCCGCGATCGCCCTCCCCGAGGGATCGAACACGCCATTGTGACAGGGGCAGAAAAACCGGTTGTTCTGTTGCTCCCAGCGCACCTGGCAGCCGAGGTGCGGACACGTGCTGGACAGTGCGATGAAGTCTTCGGCATCGCCGTTGCGGGCCCGCCGCGTGATGTTGATGGTCTCGCCGGAGGGTCCCCGGTACCGAATGGCCTCGCCCACCTTGATCCCAGCAACCTCGGTCACGAACTGCCACATGACCTCGTCGGGTCTCGCGGGATAGAGGAACCGCCCGGCTACGGCGAGCAGGCCCCCGTACCCCCCCACCAGGCCCGCGGCCATCGCCGCGCGAGAGGCGTTCTTGAGGAAGCCGCGCCGGTCGGCGCCTTTAGAAGGGGGTGCGGTCCCGCGCTGCACTTCGTCCGCCATCTCAATCTTCCCGAATCGTTGGGTCGCAATCCGCGACTCTCGCTAACTAATCTTCGCGGGCGCCCACCGCTCCACAATCCCCCGCAGCCCCTACTGCGCGCTTCTTTGGGACCGCACGCGCTGCTAGCTTTGCACCGTTGCGGGACGTCGCCCGCGGGAGGTGCGGAATGTCAGACTACTCGCGTCGCAATCGCGCACCGGCCGTGCTCGCGGCCGCGTGTCTCCTCCTGCTTACCTCTGCCGACTCGCTCTCCGCGCAGGACGCCGGGGAGTTCCCCAAGTTCCGCTTCGACGGCCAGTTTCGCCTGCGCGGCGAAGCAGACGGCCGCACGGTGGGCGTGGATCCCGACTTCGCGACCCTCTCACGGATTCGAGTAGGCGTGAGGGCGAGCCTGCTGGACTGGATCGACGTCTATGCCCAGGTGCAGGATGCCCGCGCCTGGGGCTCGGAGCAGAACACGCTGATCGACGCCAGCGCCGATCTGTTCGACCTGCACCAGGGCTACGCCGACCTCGGTAGGAAGGCGACATTCACCGCCCGGTTGGGGCGGCAGGAGATGCCGCTCGCCGACGAGCGGCTGGTCGGGGCCGTCGGCTGGAGCAACACGGGGCGGTCGTTCGACGGCGTGCGCGTGTCCGGCAAAGACGGGTCCATCGAGTGGACGGCCTTCGTGATGAACGTGTTCGAGCGGGATTCGCTGTTGGCGGTCGGCCTCGATCCCCAGCTGAACCAGGGTGAGTTCGACGACGGGTGGCTCATCGGCGGCTTCGCCTCGGGGAAGTACGGTGACCTGACCACGGAGGTGACGGCTCTGTTCGACCGCAAGGCGGTGACGGAAGAGTCCTACACGGTGAACCTGCGCCTGCACGGACGCTTCGGGTCCGCACTGTATGAGGCGGCCGCGGCCTATCAGTTCGGGCCGGACCGCAGCGCCTGGTTTGCCAGCGCCAAGGCCGGCGTCGCGGTCGGCCGCGGCACCGTGGCAGCGCAGATAGACTACCTGTCGGGCGACGACGATCCTACCGACGAGCGGACGAAGGCGTTCACCACGCTGTACGCCACGAACCACAAGTTCTACGGCTACATGGACTACTTCCTGGCAATCCCGGCCCAGCTCGATCAGCGCGGGCTAGTGGATGCCATGCTCCGCGGCACCCTGACCACTTCGGCTAGCACAGTGGTTCGCCTCGACCTGCACCGTCTCCTGGTGGCGGAGGATCGGGGCGGCGACCAGGCCCTGGGCACGGAGCTCGACTTGGTGGGCCGCTGGCGCTTCGCTGCGCCAGGCAATCTGGAGCTGGGCATCGGCGCCTTCGTACCGGAAGAGCTCATCACGACCCTGCTTCCGGCATTCTCGAGCGGAGACGACGTGACCTGGTGGGGCTACGCACAGTTCGTGCTCAACTGGCCGTGACGCGGAGCATCGCGACAGCACCAAGCCCCGCAGGGTGTGGCACCTTGCGGGGCTTGTCTTTCACAGTGGGCGGTGGCGGATTCGAACCGCCGACCTCCGGTATGTGAGACAGGCGCTCTAACCAACTGAGCTAACCACCCAGCACCGATCTAAGGTAACCGTCCCCTCGCCGGCTCGGAAGCCAGGTGGTCCCGGCGCACTTCGGGTATCCCTTTGGCGCAGAGCTTCGCCAGCGCGATCGGAAACCACACGGAGTACGACTTTGGGTTCGCGATCATGTCCGTGACCACCACGCCCAGATCGACCCAGCGCCAGTCGCCGACTTCGTCAGGATTCGGCACGGGCACCCCATCGAACTGCCCCACGAAGACGTGATCCAGCTCGTGCTCGACCAGGCCGTTCTCCAGGTTGCGCTTGTACACGAAGGTCAGCACAGGGCGCAACGTGCAGTCGAACCCCATCTCCTGTCGCAGTCTCCTGTGCGCCGCGGCTCCGGTGGTCTCCCCGGGGCGCGGGTGGCCACAGCACGTATTGGACCACAACCCGCCAGAGTGGTACTTGGCGTCGGCTCTGCACTGGAGCAGCGTGTTCCCGGCGCTGTCGAACACGAACACCGAGAACGCCCGATGCAGGCTGCCATCCGCGTGCACGGCCTGCTTGGGCGCAGTCCCTACCTGACGGTCGTAGCGGTCCACGAGAACCACCTGCTCGCCGGTGTCGGCCCGTGGGCCGCGACCCACCGCAAGCTCCTCTGCCATGTATACAAAGTACTTTGCACAGCAAAGTTTGGCTAGGCACCGAGGCTCAGGTTCTGCTATTGCCTCGCTCGCCCCTTCTGGCGCGCATAGAAGCGACGCGCCTTGGCCCGGTTCCCACAGACCCCCATCTCGCACCACCTCCGATTGTGCCTCCGGCTCTCGTCGAGGAAGAGCCAGCCGCACTCCTCGTTGGCACAGGTCTTCAGCCGCGCCAGGTCAGGTCCGGTCAGGAGATGGGCCGCCGACCCCACCACCGGCCAGAGTACGCAAGCGAGGTCGTCGGGGTCGCAGGGCCACGTCCAGGCGAACACCGGCTCCGCAGCCGCCAGGCCGACCTGAGCCGGTACCTCGGCGAGGAGCTCGTTCAGGCGCCTCAGCAGCGCCGGATCCGGCCGCTCGCTCTCCAGGACGGCGAAGAAGATCGTGTGGATCGTTCGCCGCACCGCCCAGGCACGCTCCAGGGCCCGCCCGGCCGCACCGGGCTGCTTCCTCGCCCGCAACAGCAGGCGCTGCCTATCACGATCCGACAGCACGCCCGCCTCGTGGCCCCAGGCCACAAGCCGCTCATAGCTGGGGAGCAACTCCCCCGCCTTGGGCTCTAGGCCAGTCCAGTCGACGGTGTTGTTGAAATCGAGGCAGAGGCTGCCCCCCACCCACTTGAATGGCTTGGCCTCCGAAAACGCCGCCATTGCTGCTTACCCCGGCTCAGGTCAAGTCCAATCTAACCATTATTAGCCACTTGACAAGTTATGTCGGCCTGAGTAGCATAACCAGTGACAGCTCATACATTAGTTACGTCCAGGCGCGGAGGCCTCATGGCAGAGACTGACGACATTGCTGACGAGTTGGAGCGTATGACTCACGGAGGTGCCTGGCACGGGCCGGCTATGATGGAGGCCCTGAACGGGGTATCGGCCGCCGAGGCCCGGGCCCGGCCCATTACTGGTGCCCACACGATCTGGGAGATCGTGCTCCACATGACGGCGTGGGCAGGCGAGATCGCGCGCAGGCTGTGGGACAACGCCAGACCGCTGACCGGCAAAGCCGACTGGCCAACTGTCTCAGAGGACGGTGCCGCGGCATGGGACGAGACGAAGGCGGCGCTGGTGGATGCCCACCGCAGACTGCGACAGGCCATCCGCGAGTTCCCGCCTGCACGGCTGCGCGACCAGGTGAGTACACCGGGAGACGACGACCCGCCCAGCTCCTTCTACGTCATGCTGCACGGGCTGGCCCAACACGACGCGTATCACACGGGGCAGATCGCGATGCTCAAGCGGGCGATGGCGAACGGGCACCCGCAATAGACCGGCCCTAAAGGACTCGTCGGAGCGGAGCGAGCAGGAAGCCAGTCACATGGACGCCCGCCTCTGAGGGCTTCCCTCAGAGGCGGGCGCTCGCACGGCATGGGCCCTGGAGGATTCGAACCTCCGACCTACGGATTATGAGTCCGCTGCTCTAACCACTGAGCTAAGGGCCCGTCAATCAATTAATTTCGGGGCGGCAAGCGCCCAATTCAAGGAGCGACCGGGATTGGTGCGACGGATACTCCTCTTCTGTGCCGCGACACTGGTCCTGGCGCCGCACGACGGCCGCGCCCAGGGCTGCCCCGACGCCAAGCTCAAACGCTCGCTGGGCATCGTGGGCGGTTACGTGGTCGTCGAAACCGCGGTGATCGCGCTGCGCGCGGGTGACTGGTGGCCCGAGGGGGACACGACCCGCAGCTTCCACTTCTCGTGGCAGCCCAGCCCGTCCGGAGGCCAGGACCGATGGCTTCACGCGTACCTGGCGTTCGAGGTCGCGCAAGCGACTGCGCTGGCCTGGGATTGGGCCTGCTTCTCCCCCGTCGCCGCCGGGTGGCTGGGCGCCGCCGTCGGCGCCGCCATCACACTCCCTAAGGAGATCGGCGACGGGTTCCACGCAGACGGCTTCGACGTGCCCGATTTCCTCACGGGCGTGGCCGGCGCGGTGCTCCCCGCGCTGCACCGCACGTGGCCCGTCACTCGGCCGGTGCTGCTCAAGGCCAACTACTGGCCCTCGGAGGAGTACAGGAACCGCGACGGCGCACAGCCGCAGCTCGAGAGCGATTACGCCGGGATGCGCTTCTTCCTCGCGCTCAACCCGGGCCGCCTGCCGGACGGTGCCGGCTGGTGGCCGGATTGGCTCGGCGTCGCTTGGGGGCACGGCATCGACCACTGGATCACGGCTCCGCCGAACCACCAGTGGTATGTGACCACGGATATCAGCTTCCGGGGCATCCCCATCAAGGCGAGCTGGTGGCACTCGGTCGCGACGGTGCTGGACCAGTTTCACGTGCCGCTGCCGGGGATCAGGATCTACCAGGGGGAGGTGACGTTCGGGTTGTACTGACGGGGAGGTAGAGACTGCGGGTACAGGGGGCCCCGCACGCTTCCCGCTTCCCGACCTCGCCCGGTAGTACCGTTCCCCGTCCCCCCTAGGCGTGCCCCACAATCCCCTCACACAGCGCCATGTGCGCCTCCACCATCCGATCGATGGTGAAACGCTGTTCCACCCGTTTCCGCGCCGCCTCCCCCATGCGCGCCCGCAGCTCGGCATCACCGTGCAGCCGCTGCATCGCCTCCCGCAGCGCATGTGCGTCACGGGGCGGCACCACGAGCCCGGTGACGTCGGGCTCGCTTACCTCGCGCACGCCGGTGGTGAGCGACGTGGTGATCACCGGCAGGGCGCACGCCATGGCCTCCAGGGTGGAGATCCCGAACATCTCCGCGGGGCTGGTGCTCGGTAGCACGAAGTAGTCGGCCGACTGGTAGTAGCCCGGCAGCTCCTTGTCGCCCACGGCTCCCGCCCAGGTCACGCGGTCGCCCAGGCGCTGCCGCTCGATCTCCTGGGTAAGCCACTCCCTGAGCGGGCCGTCGCCCACGAGCAGCAGGTTGAGATCGGTGCCCGCCACCGCCTCGAGTAGCACTTCGAGGCCCTTGTAGGAGACCATCCGACCCACGAACACCGCCACCGGCCCCCTGGCGGGTGGCGGGAAGCTCTCCGGCCGCGGCGGGTGGGCGCGCGGCGCAAAGCGCTTCTCGTCCACGCCGAACGGGATCACGTGCGCCTTCTCCCGACCCGCCTTCCCCACGTCCTTGGCGTAGTCGAGGTTGGACTTTGCCGCCACCACCACCGCGTCGGCCTGCCGGGCTACGCGGCGCGCGAGGGGGCGATAGACCATGGAGGCCGCCCGCTGGCGCTGCACGTCGGAGTGATGCAGCACGATCGTGGGACGCCTGGGCCCGATCAGCACCGCCAGGTCGGCCAGGGGGTGCGGGCGGTGTACGTAAACCACGTCGGCCGGCCAGCGCGAGGCGGGGAGATAGCCGGGCACCACGGGCTGCGACCAGTAGATGCCGAAGGTGGGGAGCCTGATGACCGTCACGCCGAAGCGCGGCGGCTCGGAGATGCGCTTGCCGGGGTCTCGTACCCAGCTCGAGCCGGTCGCGGCCACCACGCGCACGTCGTGCCCCCGAGCGGCGGCGCCGCGCGCGAGCTGGGAGGCCACGTGCTCCAGCCCTCCCGGGTCGGGCGGATAGAACTTGCTGAGGTGGAGGATCTTCACTGGGCGACCGGGATCGGGCGCTCGATCCGCTTGGCGGCCCGTGACAAAGTTGGCTGCACCAGCTCGAGCAGCAGGTTGAGATCGAGCAGCAGGGAGCGCCGGCCCAGTCTCCGCCTGAGGTGCAGCTCACCGATCCACCCGACACCCTCGAACGGGCACACCACCTCCCACTCGTCCGGGCTCCGCTCGGGCCACTGCTCCACGAACTCGCCCTCCTCGAGGTGCCACACCTTCGCCTTGCCGCGGCGCTCGCCCTGCGGCGCGACCAGGAGCAGGACCTCGTCGAACTCAGAGGCGGTAAGCAGGATGGCGAGCCCCTCCTTGAGGTCGTCCAAGGTGTGGGCGTGCTCCAACCGCTCGGCGGCCCGCCTGAGCTCCACGTTGGCGGCTATCGCCCGCGGTTGTAGCGCGCCGCGCCGCGCCAGGCGAGCCAGCTCGTTGAGCTCGTGCAGGTGCAGGTAGCGGGAGGTGATCCACACGCCCGCCCCGATGATCAGCAGCGCCACGGCGAAGGAGCGCACGCCGGGGTTGATGAACATCATCGCCACCAGCGCGAACAGGGCGCTGGCGGCGTAGACGGCGCCGGCCACCTGCCGCGGCGAGAGTCCCACGCGGGCGAGGCGGTGGTGCACGTGCTCCCGGTCGGGCTCGAACAGCGGCCGGCCTCGCACCGAACGCCGGAGGAGTGTTATCGTCGTATCGAACACCGGCACCCCAAAGGCGACCAGGGGGACGGCGATGGCGACGAGCGTGGGGCCTTTGGTCGAACCCTCCACGGCGAGGCCGGCGAGCAGAAAGCCGGTCGCCATGCTCCCGGAGTCGCCGAGAAAGACGCGAGCGGGCGGGAAGTTGAACGGCAGGAAGCCGAGCAGCGCCCCGGCGAGCGCGGCGGCCACAAGCCCGATGCCCGGATGGCCCAGGGCCACCGACATGATGAACACCGCGGTGGCCGCGAAGAACGCCGAGCCCGCAGCGACCCCGTCCGCGCCGTCCAGCAGGTTGAACGCGTTGGTGATGCCGACCAACCAGAGCACGGTGACCACCAGCCCCAGCGCCGGGCCCAGATCCACCGGCCCGAACGGCAAGGAGAGCAGCTCGACGCGCACCCCCACCGCATACATGGCCACCGCCACCGCCACCTGCACCCCGAACTTGACCCACGCCGGGACGGGGCGCATGTCATCCACCACGCCGAGCACTAGAATGGCGAAGGTGCCGAGGACGACCGGTCCGAGGGAGCGCGTGGTGGCGAGCAGTGTCAGGCCGGTGGGAACGAACACCACGCCGACCAGAATGAGGGCCGTGAACCCGCCCAGCGCGATGGCGACGCCGCCGATGCGGGAGACGGCGGGCTCGCGCGTGTCGTCCAGCGCCCCGATGCGGTGGGCGAGCACTCCGGTGAGGGGTATGAAAAGCGCACACCCCAGCGCGGCGACCACGAACACCAAGAGGTACGAGCCCAAGCCCGGCAACACTCCGTCCCGTGTGACGGGTCAAACACTGTGCGCGGCGGCGCGGATGTCAACGGCCGCCGTCCCCCCGCGGATATACCGCCGATCCGTGAGTCGCACGTGACCGCGATCGGGATCGTCTCACCCGGTTTTCCCGAGACTCCCGGGGGCGTGACGGACCACACGGCGCGCCTGCGCGGGTACTGGAAGGATGCCGGGCATGACGTGCGGGTGTTGGGAGCGCGGGACGAGGCGCCGGAAGCGGTCGCCGAGCGGTGGCACACCGAGGGCGTGGCGGCCGCGCTGGTCCAGTACGTGCCGTTCCTGTACGGGCGACGCGGCGTGTCGCGCTTCCCGGAAGAGCTAGTGCGGGCCGCCCGGGAGCGCGGCATGCGCGTCACCCTGTTCGTGCACGAGCCGTGGGTGCCGCCCACCCGGCTCCCGTGGCTTGTGTTGGGACCGATCCAGCGGCGCCAGCTCAAGCGGCTCGCGTCGCTGTCAGACGCGATCGTCACCCCGGTGCCGGCCTGGGCCGAGTTGCTGGGCCACGACACGCAGGTGGTCTACGTGGGCAGCAACCTGGGCGAGGCACCGCCCGGCGTAGCGACCAGGCCACACCATCGCGGCCCCGTGGTGTTCTCGCCGTTTGCCGCCGGCCTCAAGTGGGAGTGGATCGTGGCGGCTACTGACGCGATCGGTACCGATCCACCGCTGGTCGTGGTGGGTGCCGACTCGGAGTCGGCCCAGCGGCATCACGTGGTGCGGCACTGGCAGCAGCCCGATTGGGTGTACCGCGGACGGCTGCCGCCGGAGGACGTGCTCACGGTGCTGACCCGCGCCCGGCTGGTCCTCGCGCCGTTCGTGGACGGCCTCACCGGTCGCCGCACGTCGGCGATGACCGCCTTGAGCGCCGGCGCGCCACTGGTCTCCTCCACCGGCCACCTGTTCGATCCCCTGTTCGCCACGGGGCCGGTTAGCTGCGCGAGCACCCTGGAAGAGTTCGTGGCGAGCGCCCGCGCCCTATGGGACGACCCCGACGCACGGGGTGACCGGGCCACTCGGCTCGAGTGGTATCGCGAGCACCTCGATCCCGAGCAGCTCGATAGGCGGCTCTACTCCATCGTCACCGGCGAGGCCGCCGCGTGAGCCGCACCCGCCGCTTTCTGGGTGGCGTGGCGTTGGGCTACGCCAACCAGGCGCTGATCACCCTCGTCGGACTGTGGCTCACCGCCTTCCTGCTCCTCCGGCTGGGCCAGGAAGACTACGGCCTGTGGCTCGTGGGCACGCGCATCCTGGGCTACCTGATGCTGCTGGACCTGGGCGTGGTGGCCCTGTTGCCGCGCGACGTGGCGTTCGCGACCGGCCGCGCGGGCGGCGTGGCACAGGCCAACGACCTGCCGGAGATCATGGGCCGCACCGCGCGGCTGGTGTTCTGGCAGCTCCCGCTGGTCGCGCTGGCGGCACTGGCTATCTGGTTGGCGTTGCCCGCCGAGTGGGAGCCGCTGCGCCACCCGCTCGGCATCGTGATGGCGACCTTCGTGGTGTTCTTCCCGCTCAGGATCTTCCAGGCGCTGCTGAACGGAACCCAGGACCTCGCCTACCTCGGGGCGGTCCATACGGTCAGCTGGATCGCTGGCACCGCCGTCACGGTGGCGCTCGTCGTGGCCGGGTTCGGACTGTACGCGCTGGCGATCGGCTGGGGCGTAACTCAGCTGCTGTCCGCCGTGCTGTGGTTCGCGCGGGCGCGGCGGCGCTACCCCCATGCGCTGCCCCGACGGTTCCCGCGCATGGTCGGGGAACAGCTCCGCGATCGGCTGTCCCGCAGCGCGTGGATCAGCGTCTCCCAGGTGGCACAGGTGTTCCTCTCGGGCACCGACCTGTTGATCGTCGGAAAGATCATGGGGCCGGGCGCGGTGGTCCCCTACTTCTGCACCGCGAAGCTGATCGTCGTGTTCGGCAACCAGCCCAAGATGTTGGCCGAAGCCGCGCAGCCCGCCCTGAGCGAGCTGCGCACCGGCGCCCCTCGGGAGCGGGTCGCAGAGGTGTGCACCGCCCTCACGCGAGCGATCCTCATCTTCAGCGGCGCCATAGTGTGCGTGGTCCTGGCGGTGAACGAGGGGTTCGTGGACTGGTGGGTCGGGCTCGAGCAGTTCGGCGGGTTCGATCTCACCGTGGTGCTGCTGGCGGCCATGGTGCTGCGGCACTGGTACAGCGCGGTGGTGCGCGCGCTGTTCGCATTCGGCCAGGACCGCCGCATCTCGCTCACCACACTGTTCGACGGCCTGCTGACGGTGGGCGTGTCCATCGTCCTGGTCATGCGCATGGGGCTGATCGGCGCCGCACTCGGCTCGGTGATCGGCGTGGTGCTGATCGGGCTCCCCGCGACCCTCGCCGGTCTGTCCCGCGAGATGAGCGTCCCGGTGCGGCGGCTCGTGGCCGACCTGTGGCCCTGGTTCTGGCGCTGCGCCCTGGTCGCAGGCCTCGCGGGCACGCTCGCCCGGACGTGGGTCCCCGCCACGCTCCCCGGTCTGGTGCTCGCGACGCTAGCCGCCTGCGGCGTGTACAGCGTGGTCATGCTGCCCTTCGCCCTGCGCGATCCGCTGGGACTGTATGTGCGCCCGCGCCTCGAGGCCCTTAGGCGCCTGGTGATGCGCGCCGCGGCGGCGGGGGACGCGGAAGCGTGAGGGGCTAGCGGGATGCAGCGCCTCGCCAAACGGGTCGCCGAGTCTCTGGGCCGCGAGTCCTGGATCATCCGCGCGCTGCGTCCGTGGTACGAGCGCGCGCTCCTGGTGGGCAGCGCTGGACGGGGCATGCGCTACGACATCAACGGGGTGACGTATCGCGTAGACCCGCGGCACCGCGACCGACTGGGCCACGAGTACGACGCGCCGGTTGCCACGTTCCTGAGAGCCGCGGTGCGGCCCGGCGCCACCTGCGTGAACGTTGGCGCCAACGTGGGCGTCTACGTTCTCCAGTTCGCGCACTGGTCCGCACCGGACGGTACGGTGATCGCTTTCGAGCCCAATCCCGCGGCGGCACGCGTCCTGGAGCGGCACGTGGCGATGAACCGGCTGGGCGACCGGGTGAAGATCGTGCAGGCGGCCGTAGGCTCGGCGGCCGGCGAGGCGGAGCTGTTCACGGCGGGCGTCGCCGGCATGGGCCGTCTCGGCACCCCCAACCCCCAGCTGGAGCGCGCGGGCCCGATGCGCGTGCCGGTCGTCACGCTGGACGGCAGCCTCGGCGAGATGGGAGTCGAGCCGGACTGGCTGTTCATCGACATCGAGGGCTTCGAGATCGAGGCCCTGCGCGGCGCACGTCGCCTCATCGCGCGGAGGCGTGCCGATCTGGGCATAGTGGTCGAGATGCACCCCGAGTCGTGGGCGGACGCCGGCGCGTCGCGCGAGGATGTGGAGCGCCTGCTGAGCGACCTCGGACTGATGGCGCGGCCCCTCATGGGCCAGCGCGATCCCCTCGGCCAGCACGGTGTCGTGCGGCTCACACCGAGCGGGGCTCCCGCGCAATGAGGATCGCCATAGTCAACTGGAGCAATCGCCGGGTAGGCGGGTGCGAGACCTACCTCGAGGAAGTCGTGCCGCCCTTGCTGGCCGCCGGCCATGACCTCGCGCTGGTGTACGAAACCGACGCGCCACACCACAGGGAGCGCATCGCGTTTGGGGCCACTATGCCCAGCTTGTGCGCCGGGGCACTGGGTGCCGACGGTGTGCTGCGCGAGCTCGAGTCGTGGCGGCCCGACGTCCTGTTCGCCCATGGGCTGCTCAACCCGCAACTCGAGGCGCGTCTCGCTAGCGCCGTACCGGCCGTGTTCTTCGCGCACACCTACTACGGGACCTGCGTGGGCGGCCCCAAGAGCTTCAAGGCGCCCACGATTCGACCGTGCACGCGGCGCTTCGGCTGGCCCTGTCTCGCCCTGTACTACCCGCGCCGCTGCGGCGGGCTGAATCCGCTGACCGCGCTCAGCGAGTACCGCCGCCAGGGACTGCGGCTCCAACTATTGCCGCGCTATCGCGCGATCCTCACGAACTCCGAGCACATGCGGCAGGAGTATTGCCGCCACGGCTTCCCCGCCGAGCGGGTGCACCGGATCACCTACCTCGTCGGTGACCGCGGTGAAGCGGCGGCCGAGCAAGCGGAGAGTGCTGGCTCGAAAGTCCCCGATCCCGACACGCCGTGGCAGCTGCTCTACCTGGGCCGCATGGATCCCCTCAAGGGGGGTCTCCCGCTCATCGAGGCGCTGCCGTCCGTGGTGCGACAGCTCGACCGCCCAGTGCACCTGCGCTTCGTGGGCGACGGCCCGGAGCGCGCGCGCTGGGAGCAGCACGCCAGGCACACCGCCGGCACGACCGCGGACCTCACCATCGACTTCGGCGGATGGCTGGAGCGGCCCGAGCTGGACGCTCTCCTGCCCGGCGTACACCTGCTGGTGTTGCCGAGCCTCGGGCCGGAGCCGTTCGCGCGGGTCGGTCCGGAGCTGGGCCGGCACGGGATCCCCTGCGCCGCCTTCGCGGTGGGAGGGATTCCCGAGTGGCTGGAGGACGGGGTGAACGGCTGCGCGGCGCCGGGAGACCCGCCTACCGCCGGCGGACTCACCGCGGCGATCGTGCGCTGCCTGCGCGACCCAGGTGATTACGCACGCCTGCGCGCCGGGGCGCGGGAGCGCGCCCATCGGTTCAGCGCGGCACGGCACCTGGCAGAGCTCGAGCCGGTGCTGACCCAGGTGGCCCAGGGTGGATAAGCACACCCGCCCCCCGGCCGACCCACTCCGGCGGGTGCTGCTCGTCTCGTTCATAGACGACAGCCGCTGGACCGGCATGGGCCGCTGGACCCACAAGACGGCGGAGGCCCTGCGCGCCGCGGGCCATCACGTCGAGCTCTGGTTCGCCGATGACTTCCCCCGCGTGCGGGCGTGGGGACGGCTCGCCGTGCTCGTCTTCCCGCTCGTGCTCGCCGCCAGGCTGATACGGCAGCGCGCCTCCTACGACGTAGTGGTCATCCACGAGCCGTCCGGGTTCTGGTACGGTGTGTCCCGCAAACTGTGGCCCACGCTCCCGCCGATGGTGGTCATGTCGCACGGGGTCGAGACCAGGCTGTTCCGTGACGTCGTCCGCTACGCGCGCGCGGGGCTGGCCGAGGTCCCCTGGTGGTCCAGGCTCAAGGCGCCGCTGTCGCGCTTCTGGCAGACCAACGGCACGCTGCGCCTCGGGGACCAGGTGATCTGCCTCTCGACAATCGACCGCGAGTACCTCGCCCGTGAGCTGACGGTGGCGCCCTCGCGATCCACGCGCATGGTGAACGGGGTGGACGTGCCCGACGCAGCCGCCTCGCTGCATCGCTCGTTCGACGGCGTGCTGTTCGTCGGCACCTGGATCGACCGCAAGGGACGGCGCCTGCTGCCCGGCATGTGGCGCCGGGTACGCGAGGGGCAGCCGGCGGCCCGGCTGACGCTCGTGGGCACGGGCGCGCCGCGGGACGAGGTGCTGGCGTGGTTCGACCCCCAGGACCGCGAGTCGGTCACCGTGATGGAGCGCATCGAGAGCGAGACGGAGATGCGCGCGCAGTACGAGCGCCACGGGATCTTCGTACTGCCCTCCCTGGGGGAGGGCTCGCCGCTCGTGTTGCTGGAGGCGATGGCGGCAGGAGCGGCCTGCGTCGCAACCCGCGTCGGCGGCGTGCCCGACATCCTGACCCATGACCTGAACGGCTACCTGTTCGCGCCCGAGAGCGCGCGGGACGGAGCCGAGTTACTCGGGCGGCTGCTGGAAGACCACGCGGCCGCGCGCCGTCTGGGCGACGCGGCCGAGCAGCGGGCGCGGCAGCTCACGTGGGCCGCGACCGCCGCCACGCTGCTCGATGCCGTGGAGCGCGCCACCGCGCGGAGCTGACGCGACGCCGATGACACGGTCCGATGAGACCTCACGCGCGGCCTACGAGGCGTGGCACGAGCGCTTCCCCGTAGACGCCGCGAGCGACGCGCCGTGGCACGAGCTGCTCAAGCGCCATCTCGACATCGAGCGCGACGTGCAGGGCCGTCGGGTGCTGGAGATCGGGAGTGGGCGCGGCGGGCTCGCGGCCTGGCTCGCCGCTCACCCCGCCAAGCCCCGCGCGGTGGTGGCGGCCGACTTCGCCGCGAGCGCCGTGCGCATGGGACACGCACATAGCGACGCGGCCGGCATCACGCGGGTGACGTGGGAGGTGGCGGACATTCAGGCCATTCCCCACGCGGACCGGAGCTTCGACACAGTGATCTCGTGCGAGACGGTGGAGCACGTGCCGGACCCGGCGCTCGCCGTGCGCGAGCTGGCGCGCGTGCTCGAGCATGGCGGCAGGCTGCTGCTCACGACCCCCAACTACCTCGGCACGATGGGCGCCTACCGCCTGTATCTGCGCCTCACCGGCAGGCGCTACACCGAGGAGGGCCAACCGATCAACCAGCTCACCCTGCTGCCGCGCACCCGCCGCTGGGTGGCCCGCGCAGGACTGCGAATCCAGGCATGCGACGGGACCGGGCACTACCTGCCGTTGCCCGGGGCGCCGCCCCGGCGGCTCCGCTTCCTGGATGACGTGCCGCTGCTGGCGAAGTGGCTCGCGCTCCACTCGATCACGGTCGCCGAGAAGCCATGAGAGTGCTTACGCATCTCGCCCTGTGGCGCCTCGGCCTCGCCGCGGCCGAGACCCAGACCACCGAGGCGGAGCGCGCCTGCCTGGTGCGCCACGCGGCGGGGATGCGACGGCTCGCGGAGATCGGCGTGTGGCACGGTGTGACCACCTTGCTGCTGCGCGGCGCCATGGCCCCCGACGGGGTGCTGTTCGCCGTAGATCCCTTCCCGCGGGGCCGGCTCGGGTTCAGCGCCCAGAAGTACATCGCCGAGCGGGAGGTGGCGCGAATGCGCGGCGGCACGGTGCGCTGGCTGCGCATGACTGGCGCGGAGGCGGGGAGACGGCTGGCCGCCGCCGCCGAAGCGCCCGTGGAGCTGGTGTTCATCGACGCCGAGCACACCTACCAGGGGCTCAAGGGCGACTGGGAGTCCTGGACTCCTCTCGTCGCCCCCGGGGGCGTGGTGGCGCTGCACGACAGCCGCGCCACGCCGGAGCGCCCGATCCACGACGCGGGAAGCGTGATCTTCACACAGGACGTCGTCTCCCACGACGAGCGCTTCGAGCAGATCGAGGCGGTAGAGAGCCTCACCGTGTGGCGCCGGAGGGATCGGCCGTGAGCCGCCTGCGCCTCTGCTTCGTGGTCGAGAGCGGCACCGACGTGCGGCTGGTGGACGGTCTGGCGGAACGGTGCGACCTCACGGTGCTGGGACGCACCATCGAGGGCGGTGTCGTGATCAGTCGCCCCCACAGCGGCGCCGCGCGCGTCACGATCGGCCCCGCGTCGCGCGCGCGCTTCGCGCAGCGGGTGTTCACCCGTCTGCTACGCAACCGGCGCCGCCTAGACCGGGTGATCGTGCAGGGGTACGGCCCCGCGGCGCTGGCGGCCAACCTGGCCTCCCGTCTCACGGGCACGCCCACCTACATGCTCGTGTGCAGCCCGGTGGAGCGCTACTACGAGTGCCGCCGCGAGCATCCCGCGGCCGACAAGCCGTACCGGCCGCGCGAGCTGCGGGCGTTGCTATCCCTGGCCCGGCTCAATGCGCGGCTGGGACGGCACTACGTAGTGCTGAGCCAGCACCTCGCCCACGTGGTGCGCGGTCATGGCGCGCAGCGAGAGGTGAGCGTGATCCCGGTGTACGGCGTGGACGTGAAGCGCTTCAGTCCCGCGCCCCACGCCAAGAGCGGGCTGCGGCACCGGCTCGGTCTGCCCGCTGAGGGCCAGGTGATCTTCTTCAGCAGCCGCATCGCGCCGGAGAAGGACGGCGAGACGCTGCTCGCGGCGTTCCGCAAGCTGCTGGACGCGGGGCGCGACGCGTGGCTGCTCCACCTGAGCGGCGGCTTCCACACCTTCCTGGCCTACGCGGAGCACGCAGGGGTCGCACAGCGGGTGATCGCGCGCGACGCCGTGCACCCCGAGCGGCAGCTTCCCGAGTTCCATCAGGCCTCCGACCTGTGCGTGCAGGCGAGTCGCGAGGAGGGCCTGGGATTCTCGCCGCTCGAGGCGTTGGCGTGCGAAACCCCCGTCGTGGCCGCAGCCGTAGGGGGCCTCAAGGAGACGATCGTGGGCGGCCAGACCGGGTGGACCTATCCTGCCGGCGACACGGCGGCCCTCGTGCGGGCGATGCAGGCCGCGCTGGACCACGCGGATGAGGCGCGGCGGCGAGCCCGCGCGGGCAGGTCCATGGTCTGCGAGCGCTACGAGCGGCAGATTGTGTTCGGCCGGCTGATGGAGCTGTTGGGGGCGGCGTGAACGTCGGGATCGCGGTACACAGGTACGACGCCAGCGAGGGCACGGGCGGCTACGTGGTGGAGCTGCTGCCCCGCATCGCGGAGGTGCACCGGGTCACGCTCTATGCTGCGCGGATCGGCGCGCCGGTCCCGCAGGGCGTGCGCGTGATCGAGGTGCCCGCCTGGATGCGCAGGGCGTACACCGCGATCCTCACCTTTCCCACGGCGTTCCGCGCCGTGCGACAGCGCCACGACCTGCTGCACGTGCAGGGCTGGGTCGCCCCGTCGGCCGACATCGTCACCGCACACATCGTGCTGGCGGCGTGGCGGGCGGCGGCGCGCGACGCGGGCGTCCGGTCGCCGCCCGGGGAGCGCTACCTCGGCGCGCTGGTGCAACACCGCGAGGCGGCGCTGTTCCGCGCCGCGCGCCACGTGATCGCCCCGAGCGCGCGGGCCAAGGCGGACATCGAGCGGCACTACGGCAGGGCCGACGACGTCACCGTGATCCATCACGGCTTCCCCCGACCCCACGCCGTCCCCGACCACGCGGAGGCACGTCGCATGCTCGGGCTGCCCGGCGAGGCGGTAATCGCACTGTTCGTGGGAGACATCCGCAAGGGGCTCCACGTGGCGCTCGAGGCGGTGGCCCACACACCCGAGGCCCACCTGGCGGTCGTTAGCCACTCGCCGAGCGACGAGGTGCTGCACCACGCCAACGCGCTGGGCGTCACCGACCGCGTGTACTGGATCGGGTCGCTCACGCACATGTCCGCGGCTTACGCAGCGGCCGACCTGCTACTGCATCCCACCATGTACGACTCGTTCGGTCTGGTGGTGGCCGAGGCCATGGCCCACGCCGTCCCACCGGTGGTCACCAGAGCAGCGGGAATCACCGAGCGCATCACGCACGGGGAGTCGGGCTGGGTCGTGGGGCACGACGTCACCGGCGGCACCCAGGCTGCCGTGCGCGAGCTGGTGAAGAACGAGCCCCTGCGTCACAAGCTGGCCGCGGGCGCGCGGGCGGCAGCCGGCCAACGGAGCTGGGACGACGTGGCCCAGGAGACTCTGGCCCTGTACGAGCAGGTAGCCGGCCAGTGAGCAAACCGCTCCGCGTGCTGCACGCGCACAGCGGCAACCTGTACGGCGGGATCGAGACGATCCTCGTGACCCTCGTGCGCCACCACCACGAGGCGTTGGAGCACACCTTCGCCCTGTGCTTCGCCGGACGTCTCGAAAAGGAGCTGCGTGCCGCGGGCGCGGCAGTGCGGCCGCTCAGCCCGACACGCTTCAGTCGCCCCCTCTCGATCCTGCGCGCGCGCCGCAACCTCGCGACCGTTCTCTCCGAGCTGAAGCCCGACGTGGTGATGTGCCACTCGGCTTGGTCGCACGCCATCTTCGCTCCGGCCGTGCGGGCTGCCGCGATCCCGCGCGTATTCTGGCTGCACGCGCCGCCCGGCGGCCACTGGCTCGAGCGCCTGGCGCGGCGGCACGCGCCCGACCTGGTCATCTGCAACAGCCACTACACCTGTGAGCAACGCGGCGCGCTGTTTCCAGTCACGCCGTCGAGCGTGCTCCACCCTCCGGTGGCGGCTCCCTCATCGTCACCGGATGCCGAAGCCCGCGCGCTGCTGCGCGACGAGCTGGGCGCGTCATCCGAGACCGTCGTGATCATCCAAGTGAGCCGGCTCGAGGCGTGGAAGGGGCACGAGGTGCTGCTGGAGGCCCTCGGCAACCTGCGAGACCGTGCGGACTGGATGGTGTGGCAGGTGGGTGGCGCCCAGCGACCGGGAGAGAAGTCCTACCGCCGGCAGCTCGAGCACCGCGCCGCCGAGCTGGGCATCGGCGAGCGCATCCGGTTCTTGGGTGAGCGCACCGACGTGCCGGCCCTACTCGCCGCGAGCGACCTGTTCTGCCAGCCCAACAGCGCTCCCGAGCCGTTCGGCATCGTGTTCGTGGAGGCGCTGCACGCGGGACTCCCGGTAGTCTCGAGCGCCATGGGCGGCGCCCAGGAGATCGTCACCGGGGAATGCGGCGTGCTGGTGCCCGCGCGCGACACAATCGCGCTGCGCGCCGCGCTCGAGCGGCTGCTGGACGACCGCGCCCTGCGCGACCGGCTGGGAAGCGCCGGTCCGGCCCGCGCACGCGAGCTGTGCGATCCCCGGCAGCAGGCCGCACGGCTCGCCGGCGCGCTCGCCGATGTGACGGCGTATTGAGCTAGCGCAGCGACGGGGATATCGTGACGTGATGACCGGACTCGGCGAGGTCTACTACTCGTCCGCATCCAGGTTGGAGAACCGCTGGACCGACATCTTCCGGCGGGACACAGCGATCCACCTGGGCATCATGGCGAGCATCACGGTGGCGACCTTCCAGGGGTACCTCAAGGACCGTGTCGCGGGACCGCTGCCCTACGCCCTCGCCGAGCTGTGCTTCATCGGCGCCTTCATGGTGTGGTTCGCCACGATAGCGATCCGCCATACACCGATCCGGGGACCGGGCATCGTTCCCGCAGCGGTGCTGACCGCGATCTTCCTTCCGCTGCTCTACCTGATCCACCCTGGCCCGACACTCGTCGTCGAGCTCGCCGGGCTCCGAGCGTGGGCGGTGTTCCCGGTGGCGTGTCTCATGGCCCTCACCATCATCCGCAACCCGGGACAGGTGCGGGCGTACGTAGGGCTGATCCTGATCCTCGGCATCGTGACGGCGCTGTACGGCATCTGGCAGTACCGGATCGGTCCGGAGGACGTGCTGGGCGTGAGCGAGCTGGCGCGCGAGCGCCACGGCGCCACGGTGTTCTACGACATCCCGGGACTGGGCGGGGGAGACTTCCGCGCCTACTCGACGTTCACCTTCCCCGCCCCGTTCGCCGCGTTCATGGTGTTCGCCCTCCTGTTCGCCGCGGGGATCGCCCTCGGCCGGTTCTCGGCGAGAAAGCGCCGGCTACTCGCCACGGTGCTGATCCCGCTCTACTTCGTCGGCATCACGGTGTCCGGTACCCGGGCGGCGATCATCGTGCTGCTGCTGGGTCTGCTGCTCATTGCGTGGTACCGCGGTCTCGGGCTGCGCGTGCTCGCACTCACGCCGGTGCTCGTCGTCGCCGTGTACGCCGGCTCGCTGCTGACCGCCGGGCGCGCGTTGGCCCGGTGGCAATCGGTGCTGCTGACCGAAGGACTGCTGTGGCGCAGGATCCACGCACCGGTATCAATCGCGCTCGACACGCTGCGGGAGTTCCCCTTCGGGATGGGGCTGGGACGCAGCGGAGTGGGCGTGCCTTTCCGCATCTTCGCCTCGTACCCGGAGGGCTACTTCAGGGGCAGTGACGGCGACATCGGCAGGGCCGCGGTCGAGATGGGCCTGTTCGGAATCCTGCTGCTTGCGGTGATCGTGGTCGCGCTGTTGCCCCATGTGGCGCGCGCCACCCGCGACCTGCTCGGGACCGAGTCGGAGGACGCTGCGCTGGGGGCGGGCCCGCTGATCCTCTCAACCGGCATCCTGATTCTCATCGGCTCCCCGCTCTCGTCGGCGCCGCACGCCACCATCTGGTGGTTCATGCTCGGCGCCCTGCTCAAGCTGGCGATGCTGCGCCACGAGGCAGAACCGGGCAGCGCGAGGGCGCCCGAGGGGTGAACCGATGAAGACCGCACCGGGGCTCGCCGACGCAGAGAAGCGCGCCAAGCAAAGCGGCGGCACGAGCGACGCGGCGATCTACCAGATGGTCGCGCGGGCGCTCGAGGCACGGGGCGTGGCAGGTGGCCTGCTGGTGGACGTGGGGTGCGGCGGCGGCGCCCTGTGGCAGCACCTGCGCGGCCGGTTCGAGCGCTACACGGGCGTGGACCTGGTGCGCTACGAGGGTTTCCCGGAGGATGGCGAGTTCGTGCAGCTCGACCTGGATAGCGGTAAGCTGCCGCTGCCCGACCGAGCGGCGCACGTGGTAGCAGCCGTGGAGACGATCGAGCACCTGGAGAACCCGCGCGCCCTGTTTCGCGAGCTGGTGCGCCTCACCAGACCGGCCGGGTGGGTGGTGTTGACCACGCCGAACCAGCTCAGCTTCCTGAGCCTGCTGACGCTGCTCGTGAAGGGACGGTTCTCGGCGTTCCAGGACGCGCAGTACCCCGCGCACCTCACGGCCCTGCTCGAGGTGGACCTGCGTCGCATGGCGGGTGAGGCGGGACTGGTGGACGTAGACGTGGCGTACAGCCTGCAGGGGCGCATCGTGCTGACCCCGTGGCGCTACCCCAGGGCCGTCTCACGCCTCTTCCCCCGGCGCTGTTCCGACAACCTGCTGGTGCTCGGCCGCAAGCCATGACCCACGCCCTGCTGGTCCCCGACTTGCCGCTCGAGCGCTGGCCCTCGATGGACCGCTACGCCACGCGCCTGGCGGGCAACCTCAGGCGCCACGTGCCCAATCTGGAGCTCACGATCGCGGGGAAGATCGCGGGGCTCACGGTGGACCCGGACAACAGCCTGGCCGGCGTGCGCGTGTCGGACCCGGCGGGCCGGAGCATCGCTGCGCCGGGGTGGCGCGAGCTGCGCCGCTACGTCACCCGCTACTGGACCTACCCGCGCAAGGTCCGCCGCATGGCGGGCGACGTGATGCACGTGCTGGATCACTCGTACGGCCACATCCTGCGGGGCAAGCGAGACCGTCCCGCACTGGTGACGGTGCACGACCTGCTGCCGCTGATCACGGTGCGGCGCGGGGCACGCTCGCTGCGGGAGCGGCTGCGCAACCGGCTGCTCGACCGGGTGCTCGAGGGGTTACACCGTGCCGATGCCTGGATCGTGGGCACCGAATGGCTCAAGGGAGAGCTCGCCGGGTGGCTGGAGCGCGACCAGGGGATCCACGTCGTGCCGTTCGGCGTGGACGACGCCTTCTTCGAGCCCGCAGAGGAATCGCGCGGCGCGACCCGCGAGCGTTGGGGGCTACCGCAGAGCGCGTTCGTGGTACTCCACGTGGGGAGCGTGGGGGAGCGCAAGAACATCCCCACCGTGATCGCCGCGGTGGCCGGTCTCAGGGACACCGGGGTGGAGGCGTGGCTGCTCCAGGTGGGTGGGAGCTTCACGGCGGCGCAGCGGGCAGAGCTTGCGCAGCGCGGTCTGGAGGGATACGTCAAGTCGGTCGGCGAGGCCGCCGAGCCGGACCTGCGGGCCGCGTACCGAGCCTCAGACGCCCTGCTCTTCCCCTCCAAGTACGAGGGGTTCGGGTTTCCCGTGTTGGAGGCGATGGCATCCGAGATCCCGGTGGTCTGCTCCGGTGCCGGAGGGCTCGCCGAAGTGGCCGGCGAGGAGGCCATCGTGGTGGGCGGTCGCGAGACCAAGCCCTACGTGGATGCCCTCAGGCGTCTGGCCGAAGACAAGCAGTGGCGCGACGGGCTCGTGGCCCGGGGCCGGGAGCGGGCCGGGCGCTACCGTTGGGCCGACACCGCGCGCAGGACCGCAGAGGTGTATCGCAACCTTGCCTGAGACCAAGCCGCTGGTGGTCACGGCCATCGCCGCCTCCGCCCAGCTGGGCGGCACGGAGCGGGTGCTGCTGGACTTCGCCAACCGGGCCTTCGAGCACGAGATCGCGCTGCGGGTGCTCACCCCCCGGGACGGCCCTCTGGTGCGAATCCTCAACAAGATCGGGGTGCCAGCGGAAGTCGTTCCGGCCTCCCAGGCGATGCTGGCGGGCTCGCAACGCGAGGGCAGCCTGTGGTCTCTCCCCCCGGCCATTCTGGCCCTCATGGGCTGGTCTCGCAAGCTCAAGGGGCATCCGTTCGTGCAGGAGGCCGAGGTGATCTACACCGTGGCCTTCAAGACCCACTTCGCCGCCGCCCTGGCACGGCTCCACCCCGTGGTGTGGCACCTGCACGAGTTCCCCCCCGCGATGACCGGCAAGATGTGGCAGGTGCTGGCCCGGCGGGTGCCGGACGGGATGATTGCCGTCAGTGAGGCGATTGGCGAGGCGTGGAGGGAGGGGGGAAACGGGGAACGGGGAACGGGGAACGGGACGACCGAGGAGGGGCGCTGGGAGCGCTGGCGCGGACGGTGGGGGCGCGCTGAGCCGCCACCCGTCACGGTCGTCAGGAACGGGGTCAACCTCGACCGCTTCAAGCCACGGGAGCGCAGCGGCTGGATCCACGAGCAGCTGGGGATCCCGCCGCAGCACCGTCTCATCGGCATGCCTGCCGTGTTGGCCCGCTGGAAGGGGCAGCTCGAGGTGATCGATGCGTTCAGCCAGATCTGCGAGGAGTTCCCCGACACCCATCTGGTCTTCGTGGGCGGCAACATCTACGACACCGTGCACGAGCGGGAGTACGGCGAGGAGCTGCTCAATGCCACCGGCGAGTGGGGCCTGGCGCGGGGCACTGCGCTGGGGAGCGGCGAGTGGGGGCCGATCTCGGAGATCACCAGCTCGGCCAGCGAGGTGGCGGAGCGCTGGCGGGACCTGGGCAAGCGCGACCCCGACGCCGAGCGGGTGCCCGAGGTGGCCGCTCGGCTCCAGCGGGTCCACATGTTCCCCTTCCAGCAGGAGATCGAGCTGACCTACCCCGAGTTCGAGCTGGTGGTGCACTACTCCACGCGGCCCGAGCCGTTCGGGCGGGTGGTGCTCGAGGCCATGGCGTGCGGCGTGCCCATCATAGCCGCCGGGGAGGGCGGGCCGCTGGAGATCGTGGGCGAGGGGATCGGGCCGCGGCGCGAGGCGGGGTGGCTCGCCGAACCGCGCAATCCGGAGGAGCTAGCCCGGATTCTGGGCTCGGCTCTGAGTTTGCCGACGGAGGTGCTGCGGTCGGTCGGGGCGTGCGGACGACGGCGCGCCGAGGATCATTTCTCGTCGCGGCAGTTCGCGGCGGGGGTGGCGGGGGTGCTCAGGGAGGTGGCTTCCGCGTAGCTCCGTGCTCGGCCGGGCACCTCCCTTCGCTCACGGCAGTTGCCGCCGGCCGCCCCCTGCCACACCCCCCACCGGGAGCGGCCGCTGGCCACACCCTCGGCAGCAGCGGTGCACTGATGCTCGCTCAGGGAGGTACCCGGCCTCGCTGTGTCCCCCACACTTCCCGCTTCCCGTTTCCCGCTTCCCGATCTCTCGGAGTCGTACCGTTCCCCGTTCCCTGTTCCCCGTTCCCCGCCACCCGCTGGCGCGACTGCCGGCCTTACGCCGTCTTACTCCCCCGCAGCTTATGCCACGCCGCGGGCCCCGCCTTGATGCCGTACATGCCAAACACAAGGGCCACGAAGCCGATGAGAGCCCAGTTCGGAATGCGGAACACCGAGCCCGCCCAGGCGACCACCCAATAGCGGGGGAAGCGGGCGACGAGGTTCGCCGCCAGGTAGCGCCACAGCGGGTAGTGAATCGAGAACGCCAGGATCTTGAGCGGCCAGTAGGGCAGCGGCGTGGCCCCGACCACGACCAGCGTCGCGAACGGATAGCGCATCAGGTAGTCGGCCGCTTTCCGATAGAACCGGTTACGCTTATAGTGCGTGAGCCGCCGGTGATTCAGGATCGGCACGAACACCCGGTGGTCCAAGTACGCGCCTACCAGCGTGCCGGCCGTTGCCACGACGGCGACCATCAGCAGGTCGGCGAACTTGCCGTAGTACAGCAGCACCGGCTCGTGCGGGAACACCGAGATCGCGGTGTTGGCCGGAATCGAGTAGAGGAACAGCAGGTCGTAGCCGTCGCGGTGGTCCTGGACGAACATCAGGATGAAGGTGATCGTGCCAATGGCCAACATGAGCGCGCCCAGCAGGTAGACGTGGAGCGGGAGGCGGGCGTACTCGACGGCGAGCGCCGCCGCGCTGGGCGGCGGGGGAACAATCTGGTCGGCTGAAGAGTCGGGCATCGCGACTGCTAGGCTAGTGCGGTGTCGCTGGAAGCGCAACTGATCGCTCACGGGGCAGGAGGCGGCGGGTTGGGCGCATGACACTCGCGGTTGTCACCGGCGCGACCGGCTTCATCGGACGGCACCTCGTGCACCGGCTACTGCTCGACGGGGTGCCCGTGCGGGTCCTCGTGCGGGAGCGGGGTGCGCGACGTGCGGGCACAGCTCGGCTGGGCGCACCCCTGGATCGCTCCGGCGTACAGCTGGCGTGGGGTGATGTGACCGATCCAGTCGCGGTTGCCCGAGCTCTCGAGGGCGCCGATACGGTGTACCATCTTGCCGGATACGCGCTCGCCTGGGCGCGGAACGAGCGGGTGTTTCACGACGCCAACGTGCGGGGCACCGAGAACGTCTGCCGTGCCGCGCGCGAGCACGGGGTGCGGCGTCTGGTCCACATCTCGACCGAGCTGGTCGCGGGAGACCCCGACGATCCCCGGCTGCAGCTCACCGCGTACCAGCGCACCAAGCTCGAGGGTGACCGCGCCGTCACGGCGTACTTCGACGCAGATGGGGCGGGTGTGATCGTGCGCCCGACCCGCGTGTTCGGCCCGGGCGTCGTGTCGCAGTCCAACTCCGTCACGCGGCTCATCGACCTCTACCGGCGCGGGCTGTTCCGCCTGCGCATCGCCGACGGCGGTGCGCGGGCCAACTACGTGCACGTGGACGACGTGATCGACGGCACGTTGCTGGCTGCCGGTGGCGAGACGAATGGCGCCGACTACACGCTGGGCGGTGAGAACGCGACGCTGCCGCAGTTCCTGTCGGCGATCGGCGCGGCCACCGGCACCGAGCGGACCGTGCTCAGCGTCCCACAGGGCCTCGCCTTGTCCGTCGCTGCGGTGGCCGAGGCACTCGGTTACGTCGGCATCCACCCGTTCATCACCCGGGACTGGGCCGAGCTGCTGTGCATCGACCGGCCGGCATCGTCCGACCGCGCGCGTGAAGAGCTGGGGTATCGGCCCCGCGGCCTTGCCGAGGGCGTGCGGGACACCGTGCGCTGGTTGCGGGCCGGGTGTCCTTCCCCGTTCGCCGCGCCATCCACCGAAACCCACAGCGAATGGCAATCCGCATAGACGAGCCGAGCGGCACTCCCGCGCACCGCTGGGTGTGGGCGCTGGCGCTGTCGCCGCCGCTCCTGGTGCTCAATTGGTACTTCGCGCGACCCGACCAAGTGGGCCTCCTGGGGCGGCTCGACGCGTGGAGCGTCGTCTCGGGGCCGCCGCTGGACGCGCGCCTCGCGTTCCTGCTGAGCTTCGCGCTCCTCGGCGTGATCCCCGCGCTCGCGACGCCATCCATCTTCGGTCGCAGTCCACGCGCGCTCGGGCTCGGGCTGGGAGACCTGCGGCAAGGCCTCGTACTGCTCGCCATCGGGCTGCCGGTCGCCGTGCTCGCCGGGTACCTGAGCGCAGACCCCACGGGGGCGCTCGGAGCCACGTACCCCCTCGGCACGGACGTGACGACGGCGCCGGGCTCGTTCCTGCCGTACGCGGCGCTCTACGGGGTGTACTACCTGGGATTCGAGTACCACTTCCGCGGGTTCCTGCTGCTGGGGCTGGCCGGCAGGCTCGGCCCGGTGGCGGCCAACCTGCTTCAGGCGGGTCTGGTCACGCTGGTGCACGTCGGCAAGCCCGGCATCGAGCTGGCGGCCGCCTTCCCCGCGAGCCTGATCTTCGGGTGGGTGACCCTGCGCACGGGCTCGATCTGGTACGCGCTGCTGATTCACGCGGCGGTTGGGTGGAGCCTGGATTGGTTCCTGCTCATGGCGTGACGCCGCGCACCGACGTGGGGGGGAAGCCGGGGAACACTAGGCGATGATGGGTGAGGCAGGCATGCGGAACGGTGTCCGGGGCGGAACGATCGGACGGACGGTCGGCTCGTGGCGTGCGCCCCGGTCTCTCCTCACCGCCGTCTGCGCTGCTACAATCATGCTCGCTGCATTCCCGGCCACTTCCCACTGCCAGTCCGATTCCGTCGCGCCACCCGACACGCTCGAGCATCCCCGGCCCGTCGCACTGCACGCCACCATCCGGGGCTGGGGCGAGTCTACCTGGCTCCTGATCCTGGACCGCAGCGCCGCCGACGGCGGCCGGCTCACCAATCGCGGCATTCTGCAGCGGTTCCACGAGGCGATCGACGCCGAGTACTGGCTCGACCAGATCTCGACCCACTACGGTCCGGTGGACGAGTACCGCTGGCAGCGGAGCCCGAGCGGGGCGCGCTTCTGGACCGGCAGCATCAACCACCAGGACCTGATCGCCGGGCTCGTGATCAAGGCGCCCGTGGACCTGGGGCGCGGCTGGACGGTCGCGCTGCGGTTCGACAAGGAGGACACGCC
>CAYGBV010000057.1:0-20463 GCA_964348295.1 uncultured Gemmatimonadaceae bacterium | reverse complement strand
CCCGGGTGAGTCGTCCCCGGTTCGATCCGAGCGGCCTGGACAGTGGCGCGATCGATACGGCGGTACGGGAGGCCATGGCGCGCCACGGTAGCGTGTACCAGCTGGATGTCACGACTCTGGAGCAGGCGCAGCCAGATCTCATACTATGCCAGGCGGTGTGCGAGGTGTGCGCGGTGCCGACTTCGCTGGCGGAGGAGGCGGCCCGCGTGCTGGGAGGGCGGGTTCGGGTAGTCTCGCTCGACTGCCACACGATCGAGGACATATTCTCCGGCATCACGGTGGTGGGCGAGGCGAGCGGTGCGTCCGAGCGCGCCGCGGCGTACGTTGCAGAGTTGCGAGCTCGCGTCCAGGCGGTAGCCGTGCGGGTGACGGGAGCCTCCCAACCCACGGTGCTGGCGCTCGAATGGCTGGATCCGCCGTTCGTTCCGGGGCATTGGACACCAGAGATGGTGGCCGTCGCCGGCGGCGAGCTGCTCGTGGGGGACGCGGGAGTGCCGTCGCGCCAGTGGACCTGGAAGGGACTCGGGGGCCTCGATCCGGATGTGCTGCTGCTGATGCCGTGCGGCTTCGGCGTCGACCAAGCGCGCCGCGCTGCCGATCGGCACGTGACGCAGCTGGCTGAGCTGGCGCCCCGTGCGGTGCAGGAGGGCCGCGCGTACGTCGTGGACGGGTCGGCTTACTTCAACCGCTCGGGGCCGCGCACGGTGGACGGGATCGAGATCCTCGCGACGCTGCTGCATCCTGATCGGTTCGAGGGCCCGGGTGTGAACGGAAAGGCCGACATCTGGTGGCCGAGGCGAAGCCCATAACAGGAGGAAGCCCGTGCGTTACAGTCCGCTCATGGTCCAGCCGATGCGGGAAGACCTCACCCGCATCGGGTTCACGGAGCTCATGACCCCCGAGGAAGCCGACGCCGTTTTGGGGGCGGCACAGGGGACGTTGCTGGTAGTGGTGAACTCCGTCTGTGGCTGTGCGGCGGGCAAGGCTCGCCCCGGAGTGGCGCTGGCGCTGCAGCACGAGGTGCGGCCCGACCGGCTGGCCACGGTGTTCGCGGGGATGGAGCTCGAGGCGACCGAGCGGGTGCGGAGCTACTTCCAGGGCTTCTCGCCCTCGTCGCCGCAGATCGCGCTGTTCGAGGACGGCCGCCTGGTCCAGATGTTGGAGCGGAAGGACATCGAGGGGCGTGAGGCGGAGGAGATCGCGGCAGAGCTGAAGGGCGCCTTCGACCGCTATTGCCGGCGCTCCCGCTAGCGGAGGCCGGAACGGGGCCACGCAACGATGATCCTGCTCGATCCGGAAGCTCGTCCCGTAGTGGGACACCGAGGTGCGGCTGGCGAATGTCCCGAGAACACGCTCCTCTCGTTCGACCGCGCGTTGGAGCAGTGGGCCGACGCGTTGGAGCTCGACGTGAACGTGACGGCCGACGGCGTGGTGGTCGTGATCCACGACGCCACGCTCGACCGTACCACGAATGGCACGGGGGCCGTCCGGGCTCACACGTTCGACCAGCTGCGTGTCCTGGATGCAGGCCAGGGTGAGCGCATTCCAGCGCTTTCGGAAGTGCTGGATCGGTATCCCGACACGCCGCTCATCATCGAGATCAAGGAGGTGGGCGCCGCGGTGCCGACCCTCGACCTGCTCACCCGCCACCGGGCCGAGAAGCGGGTCGTCGTGGGCTCGTTCGTGCATGCGGCACTGCGGCCATTCCCGCCGTTCACGTTTGCCCGCGCGGCGTCGCGCCGGGAGACCACGATGGCCTGGCTCGCGTCGCGACTGCGGCTGAGCCTGCCCGCCCGCTCGTACCGTGCCTTCACCGTCCCCGAGCGTCACGGCCGGCTCACGGTCGTGGACAAATCATTCCTTCGTGCGGCCCGCAAGCGGGGGACGCCCGTCCACGTGTGGACCGTGGACGAACCGGAGGACGCGAGGAGGCTGCGCTCCTTGGGCGTGGCGGGTATCATCACCAATTTCCCCGCGCGCATGCGCGCCCTGTGACCTAGCCCGGAGTCGTGCGATGTCGAGCCTGAGCGTGCGCGCCGCGGGAGTGTTCGTGCTCCTCGTGCTGCTGGGCAGCGCCTGTACCACTGCCCAGGAAGATCCCCGGTGTGCCCCGGACAATGCCGACCTCACCCTGCCCGAGGGCTTCTGCGCCGTGGCGGTGGCCGACGGCCTGGGGCGGGCGCGGCATCTCACCGTGGCCGAGAACGGGGATGTGTTCGTCGCGACGGGTCCGACCCGGCGGGATACGGTCGCCGGTAGTGTGGTGGCGCTGCGGGACCGCGACGGCGACGGGGTGGCGGACGAGCGAGTCTGGTTCGGGAGCGGGACGGGAAATGACGTGGAGTTTCGCGGCGGATACCTCTACTACTCGACCGACGACGCCGTCATGCGTTACGCGTGGCAGGCCGGCTCGCTGGAGCCGATTGGCCCAGCCGACACGATCGTGAGCGGGCTCCCTGCGAGGAGGGGGCACCGGGCCAAGAGCTTCGCTTTCGGTCCGGGGGGCGCGCTGTATGTCAACGTGGGCTCGCCGTCCAACGCCTGCCAGGAGCAGGACCGCGTGGCGGGCTCGGTGGGCAAGGATCCGTGTGACGAACTCGACGAGTGGGCCGGGATCTGGCGCTTCGATCCCGACCGGTCGGGCCAGCGCCAGAGCGACGGAAGCCGCTACGCCACGGGCCTGCGGAACACGGTGGCGCTCGGCGTGCGGCCCCAGGACGGCGGCCTCTACGGAGTGATCCACGGACGGGACCAGCTCAACATCTGGTCGGACCACTTCGATGACGCAATGAACGCCGAGAAGCCTGCGGAGGAGTTTGTGCGGATCCGGGAGGGCAGCGACTTCGGCTGGCCGTACTGCTACTACGACCCCGCGCTCGAGCAGAAGGTGCTGGCGCCGGAGTATGGGGGTGACGGCCGCAGGGCGGGGCGCTGCACCGAGAAGGAGGGCCCGCTCATCGGCTTCCCCGCCCACTGGGCGCCGAACGGGTTACACTTCTACAGCGGGACGCAGTATCCCGAGCGGTACCGCGGTGGCGCGTTCATCGCGTTCCACGGATCTTGGAACCGGGCACCGCTGCCGCAGGGCGGCTACAACCTGGTGTTCGCGCCGTTCCGCGGCGACGAGCCCAGCGGCGAGTGGGAGGTCTTCGCCGACGGGTTTGCCGGTGAGGACGTGAGTCCCCGGGGCGCTGAGCACCGGCCTGTCGGGCTCGCCGAGGGTCCCGACGGCTCGCTGTATGTGAGCGACGACAGGGGTGGGCGCGTGTATCGCATCGTCTACCGGGCTGGCCGTCGCTAAGGGGGGACGACGACACTCACCGAGTACCTGGTTCTCGCGGCCGTCGCGGTCGCCATCGTCGCACTGATGCTCAGCATCCGGCGGCGGCGGCAGTCCGCGCGCGCACCGGCCACGCGGAGGCGTGAGTCCGGGGAGCTTGCGCGGGAGCCTACCCCGGCCCGTGCAGTCGCTCACCAGGCGGTCGCCCCCAAGGAAGAGCCAGAGCACGAGCTGGTCGAGGCGTGGGTGCAGTTCCTCCGGGACCACGTCACCCGCGCGGTCAACGATCTCAATAACCGGTTGAATGCGATTGTCGGCCTGGCGCAGGAGCTGGAGGACCAGAACTTCAACGACGCGCAGCGCGAGGGCGTGTCCCGGATGCAGGGTGAGGTGCGCGGTGCCACGGAGATCACCGGCTCACTGCTCAATCGGGTCACCTCTGAGGCCCCGGAGGTCGCGCCCCCGGCGTGGAATCTGCTGAGGGACCGGCCCGCGCGTCCGGGGCGCATCCTCGTGGTCGAGGACGACGAGAGCAACCGGACCGTGATGACCCGGCTGTTTCGCAAGCTGGGCCACCAGGTGATCGCCGTGAGCAGCGGGTACGAAGCGTTCGAGGTGATCCAGGATGGGCAGCTCGACTGTATCATCTCGGACCTGCGGATGCCCACCCTGGGTGGTAAGACCTTGTTCGAACAGGTCGAGAACCGTAAGCCCGACATGGCGAGCCGGTTTGTGTTCGTCACGGGCGACTACACTCGGCCCGAGTCCTACGAGTTCCTGCAACAGTCGGGGCGGCCGGTGGTGGGCAAACCGTACGAGATCGACCAGCTGCTGGCGGCCGTGGCGACCGTGTTCGGGGAAATGGGCGTGATCATCGATCACTCCAGCCAGCCCGATGCCGCCGGCGGTCCCGCGTCCTGAGCGGCGCCTCGCTCGCCGTTCCTCAAACGAGTTCTCTCTCGCCTCCCTTCCAGCTAACTTTCGCGGCTCAACCGAGGGCGGAGAACCATGAAACGGGCTCTTGTGCTGTACCTGGGGATTGGGTTGGCGCTGGCGTCGAGCGCCGTAGCGCAGACCGACAGGCTCACCGTAGAGCGCATCTGGGGCGGGGATGAGTTCACCAGCGACCTGCCCGAGATCGAGTGGATGGCGGACGGCAACTCGTACACTGTTCTCGTGGGCGAGGACACCACGGATCTGTATCGGGTGGACGCCCGCAGTGGGGCGCGCCGCCAGCTGGTGTCGGGCGAGGCGTTGGTGCCGCCGGGAGCCACCGAGCCGATCACGATCGAGGGATACGAGTTCTCACCAGATCTGACCAAGCTGCTCATCTACACCAATTCGGTACGGGTGTGGCGGCAGCGGACCAAGGGTGAGTACTACCTCTGGGACTTCCAGAACCGGCAGCTCAGCCCCCTCAGCACGGCGCCAGGGTATCAGCAGTTCGCCAAGTTCTCCCCGGACGGACGCTACGTCGGCTGGGTGAGGGAGCACGACATCTTCGCCCGAGACCTCGCCACCGGCGAGGAGCTCCGGCTCACCCGCGACGGCAGCGAAGACGTCATCAACGGTACGGCCGACTGGGTGTACGAGGAGGAGCTCTCGTTGCGGGACGCCTTCCGCTTCAGCCCCGACAGCCGGCGCATCGCCTTCTGGCGGCTCGATCAGGCGGCTATCGAGCCGTTTTACCTGATCGACGAGACGACGCTGTACCCCAAGCTGGTACCGGTGCGGTACCCGAAGGCCGGCTCGCGGAACTCCGAGGTGCGGATCGGCGTGGTGGAGATCGCCAGCGGCGAGGCCACCTGGATCGACCTCGGCCCCGAGACCGATATCTACGTCGCAGACATGGACTTCGCCGAGTCGCCGACCGAGATCTGGCTCACCAGGCTCAACCGGCACCAGAGCCGCCTCGATCTCCTCCTGGCGGACGTGCGCACCGGGTCGTCCCGCGTCATCATGACAGACGAGGACGACGCGTGGGTGGAGCAGGAGGAGCCGCGCTGGCTCGACGACGGGCGACAGTTCCTGTTCGTGAGCGAGCGGGAGGGGTACCGGCAAGTGTACCTCTATCGGCGCGACGGCACCCTGGTCCGCAAGGTCACGACCGATGCTTGGGACGTTTCCACCGTGTTCGGCGTGGACGAGCGCAGCGGGGTCGTCTACTTCACCGGCTCGGTGGACAGCCCGCTTACCCGTCCGCTGTACCGCATCGGCTTGAACGGGCGGGGACTGCGACGTGTCTCATCTCAGGGCGGCACGCACACGGTGCAGTTCAATCCCACCTACACGATGTACGTGGACGAGTCGTCCACCGCGACGCGGCCGCCGGTGCAGACCCTGCACGCGGCCGACGGGCAACTGATCCGGACGCTCGCTGCGAACGACGAGCTCGTGGCAGCCGTGGAGGCCCTCGGCCTCTCCGCGCCAGAGTTCATCACCGTGGCGGGCGCCGACGGCACCTCGCTCAACGCCCTCGTGATCAAGCCGCGCGACTTCGACCCGGGCAGGACGTACCCGCTCCTCATGCACGTCTACGGCGGCCCAGGCTCGCAGCGGGTCACCGACCGGTGGGACGGCCAGCGCTACCTGTGGCACCAGCTGATGGTGCAGGGGGGCTACCTCGTCGCAATCGTCGACAACCGTGGCACGGGGGCGCGGGGGCGCGACTTCAAGAAGCAGACCTACCTAGAGCTGGGGCAGTACGAGACTGCCGATCAGATCGCCGCAGCGCGTCACTTCGCCTCCCTCTCCTATGTAGATGGCGGTCGCATCGGCATCTGGGGCTGGAGCTACGGGGGGTACATGTCGCTCCTCTCCCTGTTCCAGGGGGCGGAGGTCTTCAAGGCGGCGATCTCGGTTGCGCCGGTCACAGATTGGCGGCTGTACGATACGATCTACACCGAGCGCTTCATGCGCACGCCGCAGGAGAATCCCGAGGGATACGAGCTCGGATCTCCCGTCACCCATGCTGACCGGCTGCAGGGCAACCTGCTCATCGTGCACGGCACGGGTGACGACAACGTGCACTCCCAGAACACCACGCAGCTGATTCAGGTACTGCAGGAGGCGGGCAAGCAGTTTGACATGCGGCTCTACCCCAACAAGACCCATTCGATTCGGGGTGGAAACACGCGCGAGAACTTGTACGGCTACTTCACGGAGTGGCTGAAGGAGAATCTGTAGGGGGCTGACGGCGCCGGCTCATCGCTCGGCCGGGGTCCAACCGTCGCAGACTGCCGGCGCGGCTCAATTGTGGGACGCGGGGGCTCGGCGCTCAGCCAGGTACCCCACCCTCGCTCACGGCACCACGCTTGTCGCCACTTGGCTGGTCGGGATGGCGTCCGGGCGTCACCAGGCGCCACGTCGCCCCATCCTCCTCGTGCGGCGTGCTGATGCTCGCTCGGGTGAGGTACCCGGCCTCGCTTCATCCTGAGTACCACCCCCGGAGGCCCCTGCTTCACGAGGTCACCCCACGCCCCTTGGTGAACTGCACCGGCGTGCGGATGCTCGCTCGGGTGGAGTACCCGGCCTCGCCTGCTTCCCGTTTCCCACCCGTCGTGCCGTTCCCCGTTTCCCGTTCCCCGCCTTCTAGTCCATCAACAGCTTCCCGAACGCCTGCTTCAGGTCCCCCAGCGCCGTCTCGAACTCCTCTCGCTCGTTCCCGTACCCGAGCCGCAGGTGGAACGGCATGTGGAAGTGCTCGCCGGGCACTAGGAGGACGCTGTGGTCGGCGCGAACGCGCTCCACCAGATCCAGCGCCCCCAGCGTGTGCCGGTAGCGCACCAGGCAGATAGCCCCGCAGTCCGGCTTGCGCCACTCGAATAGCGTGCCGAAGCTGCGTAGCCACTGCTCGAGGATGGGGTAGTTCGCGTTCAGGATGTCGCGGGTACGGGCCAGGAGTCGCTGCCGCACGCCCAGCGCACGGACGGCCAGGTAGTCGCTGGCGGGACTGGGGCCGATCACGGTGTAGTCGTGGCGCTGCATCACGTCGCGCTTGAACTCCTGCGATCCCACGATCCAGCCGATGCGCAGCCCCGGAAGGCCGTAGGCCTTGGAGAACCCGTTGACGGCGAGGACCCGCTCGTAGCTGCCCCAGAACGACGGCGTCGTTTCTCCGTTCAGCTCGGCGCCCTGATAGACCTCATCCACCAGCAACCAGGCGCCGGCCGCGCGGGTCCGCTCGAGGATCAGGTCGCGGCTTGCCTGTGAGAGCACCTTCCCGGTCGGGTTGTGGGGGTTGGTCACCACCACGAGCTTGGTGTCCGGCACGATGGCTCGCTCGACGTCTGCGGGGTCCGGCTCCCAGTCCCGCTCGTACCGCAGCGGGATCTCGGCGACCTCGGCGCCGAAGTTCTGTGCCAGACCATGGATCTGCATGTACACCGGCGTCTGGATGGCTACCTTGTCGCCTGGCTCGATCAGGGTCCAGCAGATGATGAAGTTGGCCTCGGCGCTGCCGATGGTGACCGTCACGTGGTCCGGCGTCGCTCCGTGGTACAGGCTGGCGATCGCTGTCCGTAGCTCATCGGTGCCGTCCGACTGGTTGTAGACCATCCGCAGGGCGGCGAACTCGGCCAAGTCGCCGCCCGCCAGCTCCAGTAGCTCGCCGATGGAGAGCGGATGCACACCGCTCTCCGATAGGTTGTGGCGCACCCGGTTTTCCCAGGTGCTCTGCCAGCGCTCGAGGTCGAAGGGGATGAAGCTCATGCGGGCAAGGTACGACGGGATCCGCGAGAGGGGAACGGGAAGCGTGAAACGAGAAACGGGAAGCGTACGACCAGCTCCCCACGGAGAGCGCCCTAGTGGGCGTTCCCATGGCAGGAGTGTCTTACCCTTCCCGCTTCCCGCTTCCCGGGGGCGGTGTGGCCGGGCGCTCAGCCTGCCTTGCGAATCCTGACGCTTCCCGATCCCGTGTCGATGTGGAGCCGACCCGAACCGTCTCCGATCGTGCCGTAGACGTGGTCGCGCTCGAATCGACGAACCTGAACCGGGAAGTCCAGATCGATGCCGCCGCTCCCGGTCTCGATGTCCACGGTTGCGCCGTAGGAAGCGGGCACGGTGACGGTCACGCTGCCGGAGCCGGTGTCGATCTCGATGTCGCGGGTCTCGCCGCTCAGCTCGAGTTCCACCGTCCCGCTGCCTGTGTCGATCCGGACGTCCTGGGCCGTGGCAGTTCCAACGCGCACATCCCCGGAACCGGTGTCGACCTCGAGCATCGACACGGAGACGTCGGACAGGGTGACCTCGCCGGAACCGGTGTCCACGCGCAGGCGGTCACCCTCGACGCCGGTCACCTCGACTGAGCCGGATCCAGTGTCGATATCGACGTCCCCCACTGACGCAGAGACGTCCACTCGGCCGGAGCCCACGTCCACCACGAGGCTGCCTTGGGTGCCGGTTGCGGTGACGGGGGCGGAGTGGGTGTCGAGCCGAAGGTCGCCGTTCACGTCGGATGCCGAGACCGCTCCCACCGCCAGGTACAGCGCCAGATCCTGCCCGGCGGGAACCCGGATGATGAGGTCGGCATAGGCCTCCAGCCCCCCGCGATCCCCGGTGATCCGCACGCGCCGGCCCCGATACTCACCACGGTAGCCGCCGCCGAATGTGCCGTCTTCGCGTACCCGCAAGTCGGTGCGAGAACCGCGATGCAGCTCGGGGTAGACGATGTCGTCGTCGGGGTAGACGACCCGGAGCGTCTGGCGCCCATTGATGGGCCCCTGCTCGATGCTGAGGCTCGCGGCATCCTGCCCGCCGCGGCGGACCTCCACCACGACGGCCGATCCAGAGCCGCGAGCCAGGGTGACTTCCCCGGCGAGGTTGTAGATGGCCACCCGGTCGCCGGAGAGCTCGAACTGCTCGGCCTGTTGCGCCGACGCCGGCGCGGCCACGAGCAGAGGCAGGGCCGCAAGCATGAGACCTGCGGTGAATGTTCGGTGCACGTGCATGGGAGAGTTCTCCGTGGTTTGACGTCGGCCGTTCCTAGGACCTCCTACTTGGATACACGGATCGGGTGGAAGGTTGGTTTCAGGCTGGCGCTGCCGCGCTCGACCCCGGCGAGTGGGGAGCGGGCTAGATCGTGCGAAAGAGGGGCTGTGCGATTGGGCCTCCGCCCGATGTCTGGTCCGTGCTTTGCTCTAGGCGCCCGGCTCTAGCGCGGCACGGGCGCCCAGCTTTCCCTCCCGGCGGTTGTCGTAGAACCGGTATGTGGGATAGGCGAAGTCGATGTCTTCGCACTTCCCGAATGCGTGCAGCACGTCCTCCCAGATGGCCTGGGCGGAGCTGCGCCGCCGGCGGGGCTCGCACAGGTAGCGCACGGTGAGCAGCACACCGCAGTCGGCCACGCTGGTGTACACGATGGGCGTCAGCGTGGAGTAGAAGATCATGAAGCGGCGCGACACCTCTTTGATCCGCTCCTCGGCGTCGCCGGTCACGTGGGCGGCGTGTTGTTCTGAGATCTCGGCCAGGATGTCCTTCGCCTTCTGCCAGTTGCTCTCGAACGTGATGAGGATCGGCAGCTCGTTCCAGATGTACTGGAAACCCTTGCTGTAGTTGGCCAGCGTGTCGGTCAGCACCTTTCCGTTGGGGACGTGGACGACCCGTCCAGTGCTCTGGTCTGCGTCCACCCAGTTGCCGATCTCGAGCAGCGTGAACTGGAAGATCCGGACGTCGATCACGTCGCCGGCGTGGTCGCCCAACTGGATCCGGTCGCCGACCTCGAAGGGGCGGCGCCACAGGATGAACGCCCACCCGGCGAGGTTGACCAGCAGGTCCTTGAGGGCGATGGCGATGCCGGCGGAGACCAGGCCGAGGTAGGTGGCGATTGAGGAGAAGCCTTCGAACCAGATCCGCCCCACGATGAGGATCCCCAACGGGACCACCACGTACGACGTGGTCTTCTGCCAGCGATAGCGCACGCGGACGTCGTCCACCCGGCGCCAGACGACCGCCAGGATGATGCGGCGAATCGCCCACAGGATGAGGATTGCGGCTAGCGAAGCCGTGATCCTGTCCAGGGCAGCGGGGCTGAGCCCCAACGTCGTCTGTAGCCAGTCGGTGATAGCCGTCATGTGCTGGTGGCCTAAGAGGATGGGAGCCGATGCGCTCCTAAGGTGCGAGGTGGCCGCCGGCCCCGCCAGGGTGCCGGATTACGCGGCGATGGTTGTGAGCTCCCGAGGATCGCTGATCCAGAAGTCCGGGCGGTGCTCCTCGAGGACAGAGCGGGGGAAAGGACCCCAGAGCACGGCCGCCGTGGCGACACCGGCACCACGGCCCGAGGCCATGTCGTGCGGGGAATCTCCCACGAACACGGTCTCCGAGCGTGCGGCCCCGAGCAGGTCGACCGCTCGCTCCACCGGCTGGGGGTCCGGCTTGTGCCGCTCCACGTCGTCCGCCGTGATGAGCACGTCGAACAGGCCGTCGAATCCGCCCTTGCGGAGTCCGAGCATCGTGCCGGGCCGCCGCTTGCTGGTCACCACCCCCAGCCGCACGCCCTGCGCGCTCAGGGTGCGCACCACGTCCAGCACGCCGGGATAGTCGCGCACCAGGGCGTCGTGGTTCGCTAGGTTGTGAGCCTGGTAGGTGGATACCATGGCCTCGATCTCGTCGGGGTCGTTCGTGAACTTGCGGAACTGGGCCCGGAGCGGCGTGCCGAGGCCCGACAGCCAGACCTCATCGGGCGGGACGTGCCCCCGATGCTGCTGGAGCGTGTGGTGGTACGACGCGAGGATGAGCTCGATAGAGTCGAGTAGCGTGCCGTCCAGGTCGAACAGGAACGTGGAGAACCGGGGCTCGGGCATGGGGGCAATATAGCGGGGGCCTCAACGACCGTGGTGACGTGCGCGTATCGCTGAAGGGAAGCGGTTCACCTGCTATCTTGTAAGACCTTCTGCCGCGCGCTGGACGGCATCCCTCCCGAGGTCCCAGCGAGCCGGCGGCCGGTCGATTCGAAACGAACCAGACCGAGGAATGCAGTGCGCGCAGCAGCGGCTCTGAGCTTGGGGCTCATGTGTATGCCGACCGCGGGAGCGGTGGCGCAGGAAGCCATCGCCGTGCGCGTCAACGGGGAGACACCGGTGGTGGATGGGCAGCTCCGGGACCCCGCGTGGGGCTACGCCCCCGCGATCACGGACTTCGTGCAGCGCAACCCCATCGAGGGCGCAGCGCCGAGCGAGTCCACGGTGGTGCGGTTCGCCTACACCGACCGGGATCTCTTCGTAGCGTTCCGTGCCTACGACCGCACCCCCGACAGAGTCTACGGCCGCCTGGTGCGTCGCGACCAGCGTACGGCGGCGGACCAGCTCAGCCTGTTCATCGACTCGTACCACGAGGGACGCACCGCGTACGAGTTCACCTTCAACCCATCGGGGGCCAGACGGGATGTCTTCATCTTTGCCGACGGTGCCGGCCGCGACGACTCGTGGGACCCGGTGTACGACTGGGCCACTCGGGTGGACTCGCTGGGCTGGACGGTCGAGCTCCGCATACCGTTCTCGCAGCTCCGCTTCGCCAACGGTGACTCCCTCGTGTTCGGGCTTCGGCTGCGGCGCAGCATCAACCGGCGCAACGAGGAAGTGAACTGGCCGTTCTTCCCGCGGGACCAGGCAGGTGAGGTCTCCCGCTATGGCCAGCTGGTAGGGCTGGAGCAACTCCCGCCGCCGCGGCGCGCTGAGGCGCTGCCCTACGTAGCGGGGAGCACCGAGTTCTCTCCCGAAGAGACCGACAACCCGTTTGCCACTGGGCGGTCTTCCGACTTCCGGGTGGGCGCCGACGCCAAGTTCGGGATTACCAGTGGCCTCACGCTCGACCTCACCGTGAACCCCGACTTCGGTCAGGTGGAGGCGGACCCCGCCGTCGTGAACCTCACCGAGTTCGAGACGTTCTTCCCGGAGAAACGGCCCTTCTTCATCGAGGGCACCGACCTGTTCCAGTTCGGGCTCAACCCCAGGGTGGGTGGGTTCGGGTTCGGTGGCGGTGGCGGTGGTGGTGGTCGCGGTCAAGAGGGACTGGTCTACACCCGCAGGATCGGGCGCAATCCGCAGGTGCGGCCCGACGCGCTGGGTGGCTACGCGGAGCCGATCGACCAGACGACCATCCTCGCCGCCGCGAAGCTGAGTGGGAACCTCGGCAACGGCTGGGCGATGGGCGTCATGGAGGCGCTCACGGCCAAGGAGTGGTCCGACATCGTGGACTCCACGGGCACGCCGGGAGCGTCGCCGGTGGAGCCGTTCACCAGCTACACGGTGGTGCGGGCGCTCCGCTCGGTGAACCGCGGGCGGCTGACCTACGGGTTGATCGGCACAGGGACGCTGCGCCGGCTGGACGAAGCCGACTTCGACCGGCTGCACAACAGCGCGTTCACCGGCGGGCTCGACATCCGAGGCCGCTTCGGCCGCGATCGATACGAGTTCAACCTCGCCGCGATGGGCTCACGCGTGGACGGGTCGGCGGAGGCGCTCACCCGCACCCAGCGCAGCTCGGCGCGGTACTTCCAGCGCCCCGACGCGGACTACGTCGAGCTGGACACCACCCGGACGTCGCTCTCGGGATTCGCCGGGTACGGGCGGCTCGCCAAGTCGGTGGGGTTCGTTACCTGGGACCTGCGTCTCACCAGCAGGAGCCCAGGGATGGAGACCAACGACCTGGGCTTCCAGCGCCAGGCCGACATCCACCAGGAGCGGGCGGAGCTGGAGCTCCGCTGGCTCGAGCCGGGGCGGGTGTTTCGCCGGTTCGAGTTGACGTTCGAGGAGATGGCCTCCTGGACATACGGTTGGGAGCGGACCCGCACCTCGTTCCAGACCCGAGCCTCGAGCGACTTCCTCAACTACTGGAATCTCAACGCCAGCGCCGAGGTGTTCCTGTCGAAGCTGGAGCCGCGGCTGCTACGCGGCGGAGCGGCCTTCAAGGAACCGGCCCGGTGGGAGTTCCGCCTCGGGGGGCGCACCAACTTCCGTCGGCCGGTCTGGGCCAGCCTCAGCGCGAACTACGCCTACGAAGAAGAGAGCGGCGCCGACCGCTGGGGCGTAGGAGGAGGCATCCGCTGGCGGCCGCCGGGGAGCTTCTCCGTGAGCGCGGAGGCACGCGTCAGCTGGGGTGCCAACGACCGGCAGTACATCACCCAGCGGACGCCAGATGACGCCGACTCGACCTACTACGTGCTCGGCGAGCTGGACCGCAAAGAGGTATCACTGGAGCTGCGCGCGGATCTCGCCATCACCCCACGCCTCTCCCTGGAGCTCTACGCCGAGCCCTTCGCCTCGGCGGGGAAGTACGACGTGATCAAGCTGGCCGCCGATCCGAGGGCGGACCGGTACCACGATCGGTTCGATGTGCTGGGCTCCGACCGCATGAATCGGCCGGGCGACGATGCGCCGGTAGAGGTGGACGTGGACGGCGACGGCGAGGTGGACTTCGAGTTTGCCGAGCCCGACTTCCGGGTGGTCTCGTTCCGCACGAATGTGGTGCTCCGCTGGGAGTTTCGGCCCGGCTCCACCCTGTTCGTCGTGTGGCAGCAGGATCGCGGGCAGGATTGGCCGGGTGGCCCACTGCGCATCACGACGGCCCTGGTGGATGCCTTCGAGGCGCCGGGAATGCACGTGTTCGCCGTCAAGCTGGCATACTGGTTCGGATTGTGATCATGATCGACCGCAACCCTCGCACAGGAAACTGACATGTGGAATCCTCGGGCAGGTTGGATCGGCGGTTCCCTGGTGCTCGCTCTCGTCGCGACGCCGACCGTGGCGCAGGAGCCTCCCTCCCTGGAGCAGTTGAAGCACGAGGTGACCCAGGAGGTCGCCCAACTGCAGAAGCTCTCCCAGGAGATCGTGGACATGGTCTTCAGCTTCGGGGAGCTCGGGTTCCAGGAGCTGTGGACCGTGGAGTACCTCACGGGGGTGTTGCGTGATGAGGGCTTCGCGGTCGAGACCGGCTGTGCCGGGATGCCGACGTGCTACGTCGCGCGCTGGGGGCATGGCGAGCCGGTCATCGGGATCATGGGCGACATCGATGGCCTGCCCGAGACCTCACAGAAGCCGGGTGTCGCGTACCACGATCCCCTGATTCCCGGTGGGCCGGGACACGGCGAAGGACACAACAGCGCGCCGGCGGTGGACATCGTGGCAGCCATTGCGGCGAAGCGTGTGATGGAGCGGCACGGTCTGTCTGGTGAGATCCGGCTCATCCCTGGTGTGGCGGAAGAGCTGGTGGCGAGCCGCACCTACATGGTGATGGCAGGGTTGTTCGAGGACATTGACGCCATGCTCTCGACCCACGTGAGCAACCGGATGTCCACCACGTACGGGATCAGCGGGTCCGGGCTGGTCTCTACCATCTTCACCTTCCACGGTAAGTCGGCGCACGGCGCGGGGTCGCCGTGGGCAGGGCGCAGCGCGCTCGACGCCGTGGAGCTGATGAACACGGGGTGGAACTACCGTCGTGAGCACCTGCGCCTGCACCAGCGTTCCCACTACGTGATCGTGAACGGCGGCAACCAACCCAACGTGGTGCCGTCGGAGGCGTCGGTCTGGTACTACTTCCGCGAGCTGGACTACGCGCGCATCAGGGCAATGCACGAGTTGGGCCAGACCATGGCCGAGGCGGCTGCCCTGATGACCGAGACCACGATGGAGGAGCGCGTTCTCGGCTCGGCCTGGCCATCCACCATGAGCAAGCCGCTGGCCGAACGGATGCAGGCGAACATCGAGGCGGTGGGCATGCCCCAGTGGTCCGAGGCCGACATCGCGCTGGCCAAAGCGGCACAGCGATTGATGGAGCGTGACACGATCGGTCTGCGCACCGAGGTCGATTCCCTGCAGGAGGCCGATCAGGGGATGGGCGGCGGCAGCGACGACATCGCGGAGGTGTCGTGGAACATCCCGACGGTGCGATTGCGCTACCCGGCCAACATCCCGGGGATGACGGGCCATCACTGGTCCTCCGCCATTGCGATGGCGACGCCGATCGCCCACAAGGGCTCCAACTACGGCAGTCGGGTCATCGCGATGACGGCGATCGACCTGGTGGCCGACACGGCGCTGCTGGAAGAGGCCAAGCGGTACCACCGCGAGGTGCAGACCAAAGACATTCAGTGGGCTTCGCTGATTCCGGAGGGTACGCCGCCGCCCACGCACCTGAACGCTGACAAGATGGAGAAGTTCCGCCCGATGCTGGAGCAGCTGCAGTACGATCCCAAGCGGTTCGACACGTACTTGGAGCAGCTGGGCATCGAGTATCCGACTATCGAGCAGTAGGTGAGAGGTGCGAGGCACGACCTGTGTCGCGACGTGTCCTCCGTTGCAGGTTGTTCCTTGCACCGCATGTAAGGGGGGCGCCATGCGGATGAAACGCTGTCTCACCCTGGTGGCGGCGACGCTGTGGCTCGCGACTCCGGCGCTGGCTCAGGTTCACCCGCCCACGACGGTCGGGGCGGCCTCCGGCCGCTACGCGGCGCAGATCGACTCGGCCCGAGCGCTGGTCCAGGCGTTCATGGCGACGCACGAGGTCGTGGGGTTCTCGGCCGCGGCGGGGACCGGCGGAGAGCTGATCTGGTCCGAAGGTTTCGGGTACGCGGACTTCGAGAACCGGGCACCGGTCACGCCCGCAACCAAATTCCGCGTGGGGAGCATCTCCAAGTCGCTCACGTCAGTGGCCCTCGGACTGCTGTACGAGGAGGGCAAGCTCAACCTCGATGCCCCAGTGCAGCGCTACGTGCCCTCGTTTCCTGAGAAACGATCACCCGTTACCACCAGGCAGCTGGCTGGGCACATCGCCGGTATTCGGCACTACCGCGAAGGGGAGATGTACCGCGCAGAGCGATACGTATCGCTTGAGGAGGGGCTCGCGATCTTCGCGGACGATTCCCTCCTGTTCGAGTCCGGCACCGCGTATCGGTACTCCACCTACGGCTGGAACCTGATCTCGGTGGTCATTGAAGGTGCCTCGGGGCAGGACTTCCGCACGTACATGCGAGAGCACGTGCTGGATCCCTTGGGGCTGCGCAGCACGGTGGCCGACGATCCCCAGGTGATCATACCGTGGCGGACGCGCTTCTACCGGCGTAGCGAGGAGGCTGGGATCGAGAACGCCCCCTACGTGGACAACATGTACAAGCTCGCGGGCGGGGGATACATCTCGACCCCGCAGGATCTGGTGCGGTTCGGGTGTGCGATGCTGCGATCGAGGCTGCTACGGCCCGAGACCGTGGAGCTGCTGTGGACGTCCCAGCAGACGGCTGATGGTGAACAGACCGGGTACGGCATCGGCTGGCGGGTGGGGCTCGACCGCGAGGATCGTCGCGTGGTGAGCCACAGCGGTGGCTCGGTGGGGGGGCGCTCGATGCTGCTCATCTATCCCGACCACGACGTAGTGGTCGTGGTCACGGCCAACACCACGCCGCTCAACTACCGGGAACTGCCGGAGCAGCTGGCCGACCTGTTCCTGCCCTGAGGGCGCCGTGATCTGGGCGCTGGTCGCCGCGCTGCTGGGCATCGGACTGGTGGTCGGCGTCCGCGCCATGGTGGCCATGCCTGGGACCTCGCACCGCGGGGAGCTCCCGCCGCTCAGTGCCGCAGAGCGAGACCTCAGCGGCCGTCTTCTGCGCCACGTCGAGGTGCTCGCCGAGCAGATCGGCGAGCGGCACATGTGGCGGGGCGACACGCTCGATCGGGCGGCGCGCTACATCGAGGAGACGCTCGAGGGGTCGGGCTACCGGGTGGGCAGCTCGGCGTACCAGGCGCTGCATGCCACGGTGCGATCGCTGTTCGTGGAGGTGACGGGCAGCTCCCGGCCCGGTGAAGTCGTGCTCGTCGGGGCGCACTACGACTCGGTCGTGGGCTGCCCCGGCGCCAACGACAACGGGACTGGGGTCGCGGCCGTGCTGGAGCTGGCGCGACTCCTCCACGGCGAGGTGTTCGAGCGTACGGTGCGCTTCGTGGCCTTTCCCAACGAGGAGCCCCCGTTCTACTTCACGCGGACCATGGGGAGTCGGGTGTACGCGCGCGAGTGCCGCGAGCGGGGTGACCGCATCGTCGCCATGCTCTCCCTGGAGACCATCGGGTGCTACACCGACGCCAAGTGGAGCCAGCACTACCCGCTACCGTTCGGCTTGTTCTATCCGCACACCGGCAACTTCATCGGTTTCGTAGGAAACCTCCGCTCCCGCAGGCTGGTGCGCCGCTGCGTAGGGGCGTTTCGGCGGCACACATCCTTTCCCGCCGAAGGTGTTGCGGCCCCCGGCTACCTGCCCGGCATATTCTGGTCGGACCACTGGTCGTTCTGGCGCGAGGGCTACCGGGCCGTGATGGTCACCGATACGGCCCCGTTCCGCTACCGCCAATACCACACCCCACACGACACGACTGACAAGATCGATTTCGACCGCACGGCGCGGGTCGTGGCCGGGCTAGGGCACGTTGTGGCCCACCTGGCCGGCGGGTCGGCGCGCGCCTGACGCAACCCTGCCACCGCCTCGCGCGTTGCGGGGACGGGGGTTGCCTCGCCGATCCCCCCCTGGGAAAATGCACGCCTGCAATTTGGGATTTCCGTACTCCGCACGTGAGGATTGCCGCATGACACGCACCCTGGTTGTCGCCTCGCTCGCCCTGCTGGGCCTCGCCCTTCACTCCGTGGCAGTCGCGGTGCCAGCCCCGCTGCTGCAGCAGGACTCGGTGAAGGCCGGCAAGAAGAAGGACGAGAAGAAGCCGCTCCCCCTGGAGGGGGCGCGCACCGTCTCGTTCGCGACCAGCGAGGGATCGTGGATCTCGCTGGACCTGAGCCCCGACGGCCGCACCATCGTCTTCGACCTGCTGGGCGATCTGTACACCCTGCCCATCGAGGGTGGGACCGCCGAGCCCCTGACGAGCGGGATGGCCTGGGATGCCCAGCCCCGCTTCTCTCCGGACGGGGAGAAGGTGCTCTTCATCTCGGATCGCGACGGGGGCGAGAACCTGTGGACCCTCGAGTTGGCAACCGGCGACACAGCGCAGATCACGAAAGGAAAGAACACGACCTACATGTCTCCGGAGTGGCTGCCCGACGGGAACTACGTCGTGGCCTCCAAGGCCAACGGGCTCTTCGGGACGGAGAAGATGTGGATGTACCACATCGAGGGTGGCTCGGGCATCCAGCTGGTCAAGCAGCCTGACACCCTGCGGATGATCGGGGCCGCTGTGGGTCCCGACGGCCGCTATATCTGGTACGGGCAGCGCATGCGCCAGTGGCGCTACAATGCCATCTTCCCGCAGTACCAGCTGGCGGTGTACGACCGCGAGACGGGCCAACGCTACACGCGCTCGGCGCGCTTTGGCTCGGCATTCCGCCCGACCATCTCGCCCGACGGGCGCTGGCTCGTCTACGGAACGAGGCACGAGACCGAGACGGGACTCCGCATCCGCGACCTCCAGTCGGGCGAGGAGCGCTGGCTCGCGTATCCGGTGCAGCGAGACGATCAGGAGTCTCGGGCCACGCGAGACGTGCTTCCGGGCATGGCCTTCACCCCCGACTCGCGTGAGCTCGTGGCCTCCTACGGCGGCAAGATCTGGCGCATTCCCATCGCCGGCGGTGAACCCATCGCGGTGCCCTTCGCGGCAAACGTGGAGCTCGCGATCGGCCCCGAGGTGGACTTCGACTACCCGATCGACGACGGGCCCACGTTCACGATTCGCCAGATCCGTGACGCGGTGCCGTCACCCGACGGATCGCGGCTCGCGTTCGCGGCGCTCGACCATGTGTACGTGATGGATCTCCCCGACGGTGAGCCGCGGCGCCTCACCGACATGGACGTGACCGAAGCACAACCGACCTGGTCCCCGGACGGGCGCTACGTGGCCTTCGTGACCTGGTCGGACATCGAGGGTGGGCACATATACCGCGCCCGCTCCACGGGGCGTCCGCGGCCGGAGCGGCTCACGAGCCAGGCGGCCCTCTACCAGCAGATCGCCTGGTCCCCGGACGGCGAACGAATCGCGGCGCTGCGGGGCCACGCCCAGAACTTCAGGGACGCGACCGGGTTCTTCGTCCCCCGTGCAGCGACGGACATCGTGTGGCTGCCGGCTGGCGGCGGCGCGGCGCAGTTCGTCGCGCCGACCGACGGACGCTTCCGACCGCACTTCACCGAGGATGCCACACGCATCTACCTGTACCACGGCCAGAAGGGCCTGCTGTCGGTCCGTTGGGACGGCACCGACGAGAAGGAACACGTGAAGGTGCGGGGGCCGAAGTTGCCGGGTGCCCAACAGCCCATCAACGCGTCGCTGGTCATGATGGCGCCCCGGGGCGACCAGGCGCTGGCCCAGGTGGTGAACGATCTCTACGTCGTGACGGTGCCCTACGTGGGCGGCGAGACGCCCACGGTCTCGGTGGCCAACCCGAAGAACAGTACGGTCCCGGCACGGAAGCTGACCGAAATCGGCGGCCAATTCCCTGCGTGGAGCGGCGACGGCCGCACGATCCACTGGTCCATCGGCAACGCACACTTCGCTTACGACCTCGACGCGGCGAAGGCGTTTGAGGACAGCCTGGAGGCAGAGAAGAAGCGCAAGGAGGAGGAAGAGAAGGCGAAGGAGGCCGAGGCCGCAGAGGAGGAACCGGCGCCGGCCGAGGCCGAAGAGGAGGAAGAGAAGCAGGAGGAGGCGGCCGAGGTGGAGGACGAGAAGCCCAAGACCTACCAGCCGTCCGAGCTTCGCGTCGAGATCAGCGCCCCGCGCGACGTCCCCCAAGGCGCGGTCGTGCTACGCGGCGCCCGGGTCATCACGATGGACGGCAACGAGGTCATCGAGCGGGCGGATCTCGTGGTGCAAGGCAACCGGATCGCGGCCGTCGGGCCGCAGGGCCAGGTCGACGTGCCGCAGGATGCCAACGTCATCGACGTGAGCGGCAAGACGATCATACCCGGCTTCGTGGACACTCACGCCCACCCGTGGCCGATGTGGGGGATTCATAAGCGGGAGGTTTGGCGCTTCCTGGCGAACCTGGCATACGGCGTCACCACGACGCGGGACCCGCAGACCGCGACCACCGATGTGCTGACCTACGGCGACATGGTGGAGGCGGGTATGATCCTCGGGCCGCGACAGTACTCGACCGGGCCCGGTGTGTTCTGGACGGAGCAGATCAAGGACCTGGACCACGCCCGCAACGTGCTGAAGCGCTACAGCGAGTACTACGACACCAAGACGATCAAGATGTAC
>CAYGBV010000056.1:0-16455 GCA_964348295.1 uncultured Gemmatimonadaceae bacterium | reverse complement strand
TACTTCCTGAGGTCGAGGTACCAGCCGTACGCCTCCTCCGGGAGGTAGAGCTCGCGAATCCGTCCCAGCAGCCGATCGTGGTCGTCCTCCCGCTGGCTGCCCCCGATGATCTCACCGATGCCTTCCGGGGCCAGCAGATCGTTGTTGAGCACGGTGCGCGGATCCTCGGGGTTCTGTTTCATGTAGAACGCGCGCACGTCCCGCGGATAGTTGTAGACGAACACCGGCCGGTCGTAGCTGTCGGACAGGGCGATCTCCTCGTCGGCACCCAGGTCCTGGCCCCACTCAAGCTCCTTGCCGAGCTCGCCCAGCTTCGCCACCGCGTCGGTGTACGAGATGCGGTGGAACGGCGGAGTGACCCGCTCGAGCGGCGCCGTGTCGCGCTCCAGTTCCTTCAGCTCCTCGGCGCGCCGGTCCAGGCAGCGACCCACGACGTAGGACACGAAGTCCTCCTGGAGCCGCATGTTGTCGTCGGAGTCCAGCCAGGCCGCTTCCGGCTCAACCATCCAGAACTCGGCGAGGTGGCGCCGCGTCTTGGACTTCTCGGCGCGGAACGTGGGGCCGAAGCAGTATACGCGATTCAGCGCCGCCGCAGCCGCCTCGAGGTAGAGCTGGCCCGTCTGCGCCAAGTACGCGCTGCCGAGGTCGAAGTACTCGGTTTCGAACAGCGTGCCGGCAGACTCGCCGATGGATCCCGTGAGGATCGGGGTGTCCACCAGGATGAACTCCCGCTCGTTGAGGAAGTCCCGGATCGCACTGACCACCTCGTGGCGCACCCGCATGATGGCCACCTGGCGGCGGCTGCGAAGCCAGAGGTGGCGGCGCTCGAACAGGAACGCGGTGCCGTGCTCTTTAGGCGTGATGGGGAAGTCCTCGCTGGGAGCGAGCACCTCGAGCCCGGTCACGGTGAGCTCCACCCCACCGGGAGAGCGCTCGTCCTCCCGCACGCTGCCGCTCACTGCGACCGCGGTCTCGTGGGTAAGCTGCTTGAATCCATCCCAGACCGGCTGAGCGACCTCCTGCTTGAGCACTACCGCCTGCAGGTACCCCGTCCCGTCACGCAGCACGACGAAGCCGATCTTTCCGCTCGAGCGGGTGGTCACCACCCACGCCCGAACAGTCACCTGCTCACCGGTGTGGTCGGGTAGTTCGCGGATGCACAGGGACTCGGTCATGGCGCCGGAATCGTAGCAGCGGGGACGCGCGGGAAGCAAGGGGAACCTCCGCCGTGCGACTGCGGTATAGCGGTGGACGGCCACGCTGACACGCAGGTATACTGCTGTTTCGTGCGCCCCCCGATCCCGCACTGCACAGCGAGGTAGCATGAGCGATCTGGCGAAGAAGCACTGCGTCCCCTGCCGGGGCGGCGTCCCCCCGCTCAAGGGAGCTGACATCAAGACGCTGCTCGAGAAGTTGGGCGGCGAGTGGATGGTGGTGAACGAGCACCACCTGAAGAAGGAGTACGCGTTCGAGGACTTCGCCCAGGCCCTCGCCTTCACCAACCGCGTCGGGGCGATCGCCGAAGAGGAGGGCCATCACCCCGACATCCATCTGAGCTGGGGCAAGGTGGGTCTCAAGATCTGGACCCACAAGATCGACGGCCTCACGGAGAGCGACTTCATCCTCGCCGCTAAGGCCGATGAGGCGCGCTAGGCCGGCTTGCGCGCGCGCACGAAGGCGCTCATGAAGTCGGCGACGCCCGGAATCTCGAACTTCCGCGTCGCCTCGAGCGCCACGTCCTCGAAGCCCGCCGCCTCGAGCTTCGCCCGATAGTCGCCCTCCTCCAGCGCACCCCCAAGACACGAAGACCAGAGCGCGGCGTTCTGCCGCACCTCCTGCGGCAGCTCACCCAGCGCCACGACGTCGCTCACGGCAAACCGCCCGCCGGGCTTGAGCACGCGGAACGCCTCCCCAATCACGCGCGCCTTGTCGGCCGAGAGGTTGATCACGCAGTTGGAGATTATTACGTCCACGCTGGCATCCGGCAGCGGAATGTCCTCCATCTCTCCCTTCAGAAACTCCACGTTCTCGGCACCAGCCTTGCGCTGGTTCTCCCGCGCCAGCTCGAGCATCTCGTCGGTCATGTCGAGACCGTACGCCTTGCCCGTCGGCCCCACGCGCTGCGCCGACAGCAACACGTCGATGCCGCCGCCCGAGCCGAGGTCCAACACGACCTCCCCCTTTCTCAGTTCGGCCAGCGCCGTGGGGTTGCCACAGCCGAGAGAGGCGAGCTTGGCCTCGTCGGGCAGGTCGGCCACCTCGTCAGCGTGGTACAGGTTCAGCGAGATCGGCTCCGGCCCACACTCCTCTGAGCAGCACGCCGCCTCACCCTGGGCCGCCTTGCGAGCCGCCTCAGCATAGCGGTCGCGCACCGCGTTCTTGATATCCTTCGTCATGATCCCTTCCCTCTCCTGTTCCTAGACTTCAGCAACACTTCACGGCCAGCCTGCCCCGCTCGCGGTGTTCCTCGCCCAGACCGGCGAGCGCGGCCCCCAGCTCCTCGAGCGCCGCTGGATCGAGCGAGTAGTGCGTCCACCGTCCGTCACGCCGCGCACGAACCAGCCCCACCTCCCGCAGCGTCTTCAAGTGGTGCGACAACAGCGGCTGGGTCACATCGAGCTGCGCGGCCAGATCACACACGCACACCTCGGAGCCTACGAGGAGGTGGAGAATACGTAGGCGGGTCTCGTCTCCCAGGGCCCGATAGCGGGCCACCGCCCTGGCCAGATCCTTCGGTCGCGGTCGTTTCATAAGCGAATGTTTAATAAACCATCATTAATATGTCAACCCCGGGCCTGGCACGGGCGAGCGACCTCCGCCACCGCCGCGTAGCCGCCTGCCGTGGGTGGTGGTCCCCGGGTCCCGCGAGTAGTGTTGACCGGACCGTGCACGGAGGTGGGACATGGGTCGCCGGCTGGCTACGAGCCTTCTCTCACTCGCCATCGCTCCAAGCGTCGTCCTGGCACAGGCGCCTTCGCTCTCCACCCAGACGCGCCAGTTCGTCAGCGTCAGCGCGCCCGTCGTGGCGCTCACCAATGTTCGGGTCATCGACGGCACCGCAGAACCCGCCGTAGGAGACCAAACCGTCGTGATCCGCGACGGCGTGATCCTCGCCGTGGGCGACGCCTCCACCACCGTCGTCCCAGCCGATGCCGAGGTCCTCGACCTCACGGGCCGCACCGTGCTGCCGGGCTTCGTCATGCTGCATGAGCACATGTTCTATCCGGCGGGGGGAAGCCACTACAACGCGCAGCCATTCAGCTTCCCGCGCCTCTACCTCGCCGGCGGGGTCACCACGCTCCGCACGGCGGGAAGCGTGGAGCCGTACACCGACCTAAACCTCAGGAAGGCAATAGACGCGGGAGAGATCCCCGGTCCCAGAATGGACGTTACCGGCCCCTATCTGAATGGCCCGGGGCTCGGCATTCGCTCCATCAAGGCCCTCTCCGGGCCGGAGGACGCGCGCCGGATGGTCTCGTACTGGGCCGACGAGGGTGCGACGTCGTTCAAGGTGTACATGCACATCTCCCGCGCCGAGCTCCAGGCCGTGCTCGACGAGGCGCACTCCCGGGGGAAGAAGGTCACGGGGCACCTCTGCTCCGTCACCTTCCGCGAGGCGGCGGAACTCGGCCTCGACGACCTCGAGCACGGCTTCCTGGCCAGCACCGACTTCGTCGCCAACAAGCAGCCCGACACGTGCCCCCCCGGCAACGCCCGCAGTGCCTCACTGCTGGAGGTGGACATCGAGGGACCCGAGTTCCAGGGCCTGGTGCAGCACCTCGTCGCGCACGGCGTGGCGATCACCTCCACCCTCCCCGTGTTCGAGACCTACGCGCCGGGGCGGCCTCCCGCCCCCAGGGCCACGCTCGACGCCATGACACCGACCGCGCGGGAGCAGTACCTGCGCCGCCGCCTGAGCATCGCAAGCCAAGCGACGAACCAGTTCTCCGCCGCGTTCGAGAAGGAAATGGCCATGGAGCGCGCCTTCGCCGCAGCCGGGGGCCTGCTCGTGGTGGGCACCGACCCCACTGGGTACGGGGGCATCGTGGCGGGTTATTCGAACTGGCGCGCGGTCGAGCTGCTGGTCGAAGCGGGTTTCAGCCCGGTGGAGGCCATCAGCATCGCCACGCTGAACGGGGCGAAGTACCTGGAGCTGGACGGTCAGACGGGCACGGTGGCCGCCGGCAAGTGGGCGGATCTCATCGTCGTGCGCGGGGACCCGTCGACCAACGTCAGCGACATCCGCAACGTCGAACTGGTGTTCAAAGACGGTATCGGCTACGACTCGGCCAAGCTGTTCGCGTCGGTGACCGGAACCGTCGGGTTGCGGTAGCCGGTCGTCTCACGCGTTCCCGCTGCCGCGCCCCGATCGGGCGGCGGACTCGGACCAACCACTGCCGAGACACGGGACGCCCCATGGCTGACAGCGCCTGTCAACAGTGGGGTTGCGAGCGGTCCCGTGCGCCGCATCTTGGCGGGTGAGCAGCAGACTACGAGGAGTAGCAGACTGCTCATTCCCTCATACAAGGGGGTGGTTCGTGACGGAGCCGGATGCTGGTCTCGGGCAGGACGTGACGGCGGCACAGGGTGAGTTGGCCCGCAAGCTCGGCATGGTCGGCTGGGCGCTGGTGTTCATCTGGATCGGTATCGCCTTTCTCACAAACATCAGTGCCACGGTGACGCTTCTGGCCATCGGCGTCATCACCCTGGGCGTCCAGCTAGCACGGAAGTCATTCGGTCTGAAGCTGGAGGGCTTCTGGGTCTTCGTGGGGTTGCTCTTCTTGGCAGCCGGAGTGTGGGGCCTGCTCGGCACGGACTTGCCGCTGCTACCCATCCTGCTGGTCCTGGCCGGCGTCGCGATACTCGTATCGCTGTTTCGACAGGGCTAGGCGTGCGACTTGCGGGGGACACGATGCCCGAGCGTCAGCGGCGCTCGGGGAGGCCCTCCTTGTCCCCTAACCCACCCTGAACAACTCCATCCCCCGCTCGTAGCGACGCTCCACGCGGCTGCGCAGCGGGGCCTGCGCTGGCTGGGAGAGGTTCGGGTCGTGTTCGACGAGCGTCAGCGCCGCGCGGCGGGCGGCGAGCACCAGATCACCGTCCCGCTCCAGATCGGCGAACCGCAGGTTGAAGCCACCGGCCTGGCGCGTGCCGGCCAGCTCGCCCATGCCGCGCTCCTTGAGGTCGAGCTCGGCGATCTTGAACCCGTCGCTGGTCCGGGCAAACCGCCTGAGGCGCGGCAGGGCAATCGGCTGGTCGCAGATCAGGATGCAGTGACTCTCCTCGGTGCCGCGCCCCACCCGGCCGCGCAGCTGGTGCAGCTGTGCCAGCCCGAAGCGCTCGGGATGCTCGACGACCATCACCGTCGCGTTGGGCACGTCGATCCCCACCTCGATCACCGTGGTCGCCACCAGCACGTCTAGCTCCCCGTCGCGGAACCGCCGCATGACGGCGTCGCGCTCGTCGGGCTTCATGCGGCCGTGCACCAGGCCCACGCGCCGCGGCGCGAGCTGTCGCTCCAGCTCCTCGGCCATGGTCGTGGCGGCCTTGAGGTCCACGCGCTCCGATTCCTCGATCACCGGATAGACGACATAGACCTGGGCGCCCGCGGCGCACCGCTCCTGTAGGAAGGCATAGATCTTCGCCCGGTCCTTGGAGGAGCGGACGCCTGTCTTCACGGCGGCGCGCCCCTTTGGCTTCTCCTTCAACACGGAGATGTCCAGATCGCCGTACAGGGTGAGCGCGAGCGTGCGAGGAATAGGCGTCGCCGAGAGCAGCACCACGTCGGGCGCCTCCCCCTTCTCGATCAGGGCGGCGCGCTGCTCTACGCCGAAGCGATGCTGCTCGTCGATCACCACGAGCCCCAGACGGCGGAAATCGGTGGCCTCCTGGATCAGGGCGTGGGTGCCCACGATCACGCGGGCGCCTCCACTGGCTATGCGCTCACGGATAGCCGCCTTCTCCGCCGCGGAGAGCCGACCGAGCAGGATCTCCGGCTGGATGTCGAGCGGCCCCAGCAGCTCCTTGATGGTGCGCCCGTGCTGCTCGGTGAGCAGCTCCGTGGGCGCCATGAACACGGCCTGGTAGCCGTTCTCCACAGCCAGCAGCATGGCGAACAACGCCACCACCGTCTTACCGGTGCCCACCTCGCCCATCAGGAGACGGTGCATGCGCTCCTCGCTCACCATGTCGGCGGTGATCTCTCGCACCGCCCGCTTCTGGCCGGCCGTGAGCTCGAAGGGAACCGAATGCTTGAGCTTGGTGGTGAGCTCCTTCTTCACCTCGAAGCTGGGACCCTTCTGCGCGCCCTTGGCCAGGTGCCGCGCGCGGGCCACCACGAGCTGCAGATCGAGCAGCTCATCGAGCGCGAGACGCCGCCGCCCGCTTTCCCATTCGCCGGGCGCGCCTGGCCGGTGGATCGAGCTGAGCGCGTCCCGCAGCGCGGGCACTGCCGTCTCCCGACACAACTGAGGCGGGGTGACATCCTCCACCACGGCGACCATCTCGTCGAGGTGGTCGGCAACCACGCGCCTGATCTGGCGGTGGGTGAGCCCCTCCGTGGCGGGGTAGACCGGCAGCACGAGCCCGCGACCGAGCTCCTCCGCAGCGGCAGCCTCACCCTCTTCGGCGAGCACGATCTGCTCGCGCGGCACGATCTGTCGGCCGTGGTAGTATTTCACCGGGCCGGTGACGAGGAGGAGCTGCCCCTGCTTGATCACCCGGTCGAGGAATGCCTGACCCGGCCAGGCGCACTCGATCACGCCCGAGGCGTCCTTCAGGACGGCGCGGAAGATCCTGAGCCGGCGCCGCGTCGGCACCACCGCCTTGGAGACGACGTACCCCACGATCGCCACATCCTGCCCGACGTCGGCCTTGGCGATGGGCGTGACGGTGGTGGCGTCGAGGTAGCGGTGCGGCACGTGATACAGCAGATCCTCGACGGTGCGCACGCCGAGGCGGGCAAACGCCTCGGCCCGCCGCGGGCCCACGCCCTTCAGGAACTGTACCGGCTGATCGATGGTGACCGGCATCAGTCTGCGAGCAACCGCTCCGTGAAGCGCTCCGGGTCGAACACCTCGAGGTCGTCCAGGTCCTCACCCACCCCGATGAACGCGATGGGAATCCCCAGCTCACGGCGGACCCGGATCACCGCGCCGCCCTTGGCGGTGCCGTCCAGCTTGGTGATCACCAGCCCGCTCACCGGCACCGCATCGGCGAACGCGTGGCCCTGCTGCAGGGCGTTCTGTCCCACCGTTCCGTCGAGCACGAGCAGGCTCTCGTGCGGGGCGCTCTCGCGCCGTCGACCCACCACCCGCGCGACCTTCTTGAGCTCCTCCATGAGATCGCCGTGCGTGTGGAGCCGTCCGGCCGTGTCCACCAGGACCACGTCGATGTGGCGGGCCTTCGCCGCTTCCACGGCATCGAATGCCACCGCCGCCGGATCGCCGCCTTTCGTCCCGGTCACGCAAGGAACCTCCAGGCGGGAGGCCCACTCGTTGATCTGCTCGCTGGCGCCCGCCCGGAACGTGTCGGCCGCGGCCAGCATCACGCTGTTTCCCTGCTGCATGAGTCGGTGGGCCAGCTTGGCGATGAACGTGGTCTTCCCCACTCCGTTCACCCCGAGCACGAGGATCACCGCCGGCCCGGTGCCGTCTCCCAGGTTGAGCTCGCGCTGCTCCCCACTCCCCGGCAGGTAGGCGGCGATGCGCTGCTTGAGCCACGCACGCGCGGCTTCTGGTGACTTGAGGCTGCCGCGGCGCAACTGGTCCTCGAACTCCTCGGTGACCTCGAACGCCGCCGTGCCGAAGTCGGCCTCGACCAGGACGCGCTCGACCGCCTCCAGCGCGTCGTGATCGAGCCCCTTCACCAACACGGCGACGTCGGTGAGCGCGACTTCCTTGATGCGCCGCCAGAGCCCGCGCTTCACGACAGTCCTCTCCGTTGCCGCCACGTCCACTCCGCCGCGAACGCCGCCACCGCTAGGACGAAGAGCCACCACCACTGACGCGCGTAGCTCTGCAGCCACGCGAAGCCGGCAGCGGTACCGGTGGCGAGGCTCGCCACCGGGCGGGGCGGGAACTCGTCGGAGTACGGCTCCACGACCGCCGTCCCACGCGCCCCCGCGGCGGCGGGTGCCGACCAACGGTACACACCTGGCTCGAGCCACACGCGGGCCATCCCGCCGGGATCGAATCGCAGCATCACAGTTTGCGTAGTATCTCCACCCCGCAATGTGACCATTAGCGAGTCGGGAATCGAGCCGCCGCGCCAGCGAAACGCGACAGGCGTGCCTCTCGGTGTCGCTTGCGCGGCGCTGAGGGAGCCCTGCGAGGGTACGGCGTCGGAGGCGAGCAGCCAGTCCACCCCGGCCGCGACGAGCGCGCGGTACGCCTCGGCCGCCGCGCCACCGCGAAACGCCCAGCGCCACAGACCGGCCCCGGCAGTCGTCAGCTCACGCGCCCCTGCGGTGTCGGTCCCCACCAGCACCGCCCGCTCCGCCCCGCGGCGCCCGCGGCGCGCAGACAACGCCACCCATTCCCCCCGGCTGGGAGCGAGGGGAACCACGCCCGCGAGTGGCGGCAGCGAATCCCACCCCACCCCTGCGAGGCGGCCCGCTAGCGCCGAGGCCGGGACTTCGTGGGTGACGTACCAGTCTCCGGCGAACAACTCGGCGCGGGAGTCGCTGCCGCCGAGCCAGCGCCACACCGGCCCGCGCCGCCGCGGTGCCAGTGCCACGCCGCTGCCGCCACGCAGCACCAGCAGGCCGGCGCTGCGAGCGGCGGCGCGCACCGCCTGACGCGGCACCCGTTCGAGCGTGCGCATGTCGAGCCAACTAGTATCCGCAGTGCGGGCGTAACCCCGCACCGCCGTTCCCGCCACCGCCGCGAGGGTGCGCACCAGGAACCTCCCCTCCCAATCCGCCGGGTCCACGATCACGACCACGGCAGGCTGGTCGGTCACGCGCACCACGCGCAGCCGCTCATCGTCGCGCGGCTCCGCGTCCTGGGCCACGGCGATGCGCAGCCGCAGGGCGTGCTCCCCCACACCGAGCACCCCGGGGGAGAGCGTCACTCGGCGGCGGGCGGTGGCCACCCCCGCGGGGAGCTGCAGCTCCCGCACCACGAGGCGTCGCTCTCCCGCGAAGATCTCGAGCCGCGCGGTCTGCTCGGTGTCGCCGCCCCACGTGCCGATGGTGAGCATTACGGGGAGGGAATCGTCCCGCTGCACCACGTCTGGCAGGCGGGCTTCTAGCAGCGCCGCGCCCCGTGCCGTGTCGCGCGGGATCAACACCACCGTGGCGCCGGTGAGCAGCGCGGGTGGGATGGCGGCCGCGTCGTCGATCTCACCGTCGGTGACGATCACGATGGGCCGCCCCCGCCCCTGTGCCGCAGCAAGCGCCGGAGCGAGCCGTGAGCGCCCCGCGCCGGGGGGAAGCGTATCGAATCCGGCCACGGCCGCCCCGAACCGTAGCAGGGTCCCCGAGGCACCAGCCAGACTGCGCGCCGTATCGCGGGCTGCGGACCAGTGGCCGCCGGCGGCGCCCATGCTGAGGGACGCATCCAGCAACACCGTCGGCGCACCGCCCGCCACCCGCACGGTGCGGGCCGGATTCAGCAGCAGCACGAGCAGTGCGCCCAGCCCCACGGTGCGCAGTGCCGCGAGCCCCACTCCCTCGGTACCCAACCGCTCCCGCCGCAGATAGGTGAAACCGGCGATGAGCGCTGCCGCGCCGAACGCGACGATCACGCCGAGCACGCGATGGCCTCGCGCAGCGTGAAGCGCCCCTCCAGCAGGGCGCGCCCCACGATGACTCCGGCGAGCCCGAGGCGCGCGGCCCGCTCCAGCTCCTCGAGTGTGGCCACGCCGCCAGCGGCGATCACGTCGAAGCCCTGCTCCACCAGCGCCGCGGCTCCCTCCAGATCGGCTCCGCGCAGCGTACCGTCGCGCGCCAGGTCCCGGTGCAGCACAGTGCGCACGCCCATGCGCAGCAGCCGAGCGGTGAGATCCTCCACGGCCAGCGGCAGCGGCGCCTCGCGCTCCCGGGTGGCGAGGGCGCCGTCGCGCACGTCGACTGCGACCGCCGCGCGGTCCGCACTCACGCGCTGCACGAGGGACTCGAGCCGGCCGGGCTCGAGCGCCGCCGCCGCTCCGAGTACGACGCGGGCGGCTCCGGCATCGGCCATCTCGCCGGCCCAATCGAGCGCGGTGATGTTCCCGCCCACCTGCACGGCGACGGCGGACAGCTCGCACACGCGCCGCACCACCGCACGGTTCTCCCCTCCTGTGCCGAGCGCCCGGTCAATGTCGACCAGGTGCACCCAGCGCGCTCCCTCGGAGGCGTACGCCAGTGCGCGAGCTACAGGATCCTCGGGACGGCTGTCGGAGAGAGCGGCGACGCCCGGAAGACGCGCAACGCTTCCACCCTGGATGTCGATGGCCGGATAGATGTCCACGGGTGCTGGTACCCGCGTATGCGTCAGTCGATGCCGGCGGCGACGCCCTCAGCGGGTCGGGGGGCGAGGAGCAGATCGTAGTAGGACCGCAGCGACTCGAACTCAGCGCGACGTGCCGCGGGCACCGGCTCCCCTTCCCCGAAGCGACTCGCAGAGCGGGGATCGCGGTGCGCGCCGTTCTTGAGGAACTCGTAGTGGACGTGCGGCGCATTGGCCAGTCCGGTCATCCCCACGTAGCCGATGATCTGCCCCTGCACGACCGCTGCGCCCGCGCGAATGCCTCCGCGGATCCGGCTCATGTGCGCGTAACGGGTCTCGATGTCTTTGGGATGCCGAATCGCCACCATGAGGCCGTAACCGCCCCAGCGACCGGCCCGGGTCACCGTGCCGTCACCCGTCGCCACGATCGGCGTCCCGGGGGCCGCGGCGTAGTCCACGCCGAGGTGGGCCCGGTGGGTCTTGAGCACCGGGTGGAACCGTCGCCAGGAGAAGCCCGACGAGATGTACTTGAACGACGGCACCGGATACAGCTTGAACGCGCGCTTGAGGGAGCGTCCCCCCGCGTCATAGTACTCGTTGCGCCCCTCCCCGTCCGTCATCACGTAGGCCGCATGCGCCACACCGCGCGACTCGAGTCGCGCCGCCAGGACCCGGCCATACCGCACGTCGTCCAGCCCGGACGTGAGCCGCTCGTAGAGCACCACGAAGTGGTCGCCCTTGTAGTTGTCGCGAGTGAAGTCGATCACCCATCCGAAAACGCCGTCGGCCAGGTCCCACAGCAAGAGCGGCCGCTGGCTCGGCGGGAGCACCGAGTCGGGGATGTACTCGTCCAGCGCCTCGTAGAGGGACAAGCGGATCACGCCCTCGACGCGTCGCATCTCCACGGTCCACATGATCGCTTCCGACTCGCCACGCCACGTACGCCCCGTGTCACGACGCAGCGAGAGGACGCGCTCGTCACCCAGCCGGATCGTTACGCGGTCGGGGTGCGTCTGGTTCACGGCGTAGCGGAACGCGAACACTTGGCCGGCGCGCACACGCCGAGGATTGACGCCGTCGGCCGCCTCGAGCAGCGACACCAACTCCGGTCCCGTGATGTCGTGCCGTGCGAAGAGGTGGGAGAGGGTCTCGTTGCGTCGCAGCGTGTCGGCCCGCTCGACGTAGGCCGTGGTAACCACTATCGGCGCAGCGACCGGCAGGCGGCGCGCCGACCACGCCTCGCCAGCCGTCCACAGCAGCGCTACGACGAAGGCGAGCGCCGCGATCACTACGGGGAGCGCCCTGTGGCGCATGTCAGTCCATCTGACGCCGAATGAACGTGGGAATCTCCATCTCAGAGACGTCCACGTCTGGGGTGATGGGCTCTGCCCTCGGCGCCGAGCTCTCCTTGGAGAAGGGCTTGGGCCCGCGCCCACCGCGCTGCTGCGGGAAGGGAAGCACGCCTGCCGTGCCGCCCCGTCCGAACGGGCTTTCCTGCTGGGTCGCAGGCTTGTCGAACCCGGTGGCTATGACGGTCACCCGGATCTCACCTTCCATCGCCGATTCGTTCACCGCGCCGAAGATGATCTCGGCCTGATCGCCCGCCGCGTCGTGGATCACCTCGCTGATCTGGTTCACCTCGCCGAGGGTCATGTCCTCGCCACCGGTGATGTTCACCAGGACGCCGGTCGAGCCCGCGATGGAGACATTGTCCAGCAGGGGGCTGGTGATCGCCTGTTGCGCCGCCTCCACGGCGCGATCGTCACCGCGGCCGGTCCCCATGCCCATGAGGGCGGACCCGCCGTTCTGCATCACGGTGCGCACGTCGGCGAAGTCCACGTTCACCAGTCCGGTGATGCTGATCAGCGTCGAGATGCCCTGCGTCGCGTGCAGCAGCACCTCGTCGGCCTTCTTCAGCGCCTCCTGGAACGGCACGTTCTTGCCGACCACGGCGAGCAGTCGCTCGTTGGGCACGACGATCATCGTATCCACGTGCTTGCGCATCTCGGCGATGCCGATCTCGGCCTGCCGCATCCGCTTACGCCCCTCGAAGAGGAAGGGCTTCGTCACGATCCCGACGGTGAGGGCTCCGACGTCCCGGGAGAGTTGGGAGATGATCGGTGCCGCTCCCGTGCCGGTGCCGCCGCCCATGCCGCAGGTCACGAACACGAGGTCCGCGCCCTCGAGCACGTGGAGCACGTCGTCCTTGTTCTCCTCGATGGCCTGGCGGCCGATCTCCGGACGCGCCCCCGCCCCGAGCCCCCGTGTGAGCTTCTTGCCGATCTGCACCTTCACGTCGGCCCTGTTGTGCAGCAGCGCCTGCGCGTCGGTGTTGACCGAGATGAACTCCACACCCGTGAGGTGTTCCTCGATCATGCGGTTGACGGCGTTGCCGCCGCCGCCGCCGACACCAGTGACCCGCATGCGGGCGTTCTTTGAGACCGTTTCCTCGAGTTCGAAGACCATGGGTCCCTCGTTCAGGGCTGTTTAGAAGAACTCCTGCAGCCAGCGCTTCACCGGGCCAAACAGACGGTTGACCCCGGTGCCGCCCGCCGCATCCCCTTGCACGCGTCGCCGCACGCCGTAGAGCGCCAATCCCACGGGTACCGCGTAACGCGGCGCCTGCACGCTGTCCACCAACCCACTGATGCCGCGCTCCGGGGAGCCCCGTCGCGCCGGCATCGCGAACACCTCGCGTCCCAACTCCACGATCCCCGCGAGCTGTGCGCCGCCACCGGTGAGGATCACGCCGGCGGGAAGCCGCCCGCCGAAGCCCGCCACCTCGAGGCGCTCCAGCACGAGTCCGAAGATCTCGTCGAGACGCTCCTGAATAATATGGGCAACCAGCTCCCGTTTCGCCCCACGCGCACCCTGACCGGGCGTGCCGGGCAACTCGATCATCTCGTCGGGATTGACCATGGGGGTATAGGCGACCCCCCACCGTTCCTTGATGCGCTCCGCATCGGCCTGGGTCACGCTCAGGCCCTGCACCAGGTCGCTCGTGATGCGCGCGCCGGCATAGGGGAGCGAGTCGACGTAGCGCGGCTTCCCATCGTGGAACACCGCCACGGTCGTCGAGTCGCCACCGATGTCCACCAGGGCGCAGCCCAGCTCCTTCTCGTCCTCGGTAACAACCGCGAGCGACGCGGCCAGGGGCTCCAGCACGAACTCCGCGACATCATAACCCGCGCGCTTCACGGAGCGCCGCAGGTTCTGCTTCGCCTGGGCATGCACCCCGATGAGGCACATCTCGACCTCGAGCCGCATGCCGGTCATGCCCACGGGATCGCTGATCCCGCCCTGGCTGTCGACCTTGTATTCCTGGGCGATCGAGTGGAGCAGGTCGTAGCCGTCCCCCAAACTCACGGCCCGCGCCACGTCGTCCACCCGCTCGGTGTCCTGGCGTCGGATCTCCTCGCCCGTCACCGACGCCAGGCCGGTTTCCATTTGCCACGAGATGTTCTCGGCGGCGACGCCGCCGTAGACCGCCGGCACCTTCACGCCGGCCATACGCTCCGCGTCACGCGTGGCACGCACGATTGACTCGGTCGTCTCCTCGATGTCGCGCACCGCGCCGCGCTTGACGCCGGCCGACCGCGCCATCCCCACGCCGAGAACACGGGCCCGCGGACTCCGTCCGTCCCCGGTCGCCTCGGCAATGACGGCACAGGTCTTCGTACTCCCGACGTCCAGGCCGGCCACCAACGTGTCCCGCTTCACACCCGACCCCGCCGCACGACCACCCACCCGGCAAACCTGGCATCCAGCGCGTCGAATGGGCGGCCGGAACGCGTCAGCTGCTCACGCACCGTTTCCACCGCGCGGATCTCTTGTCTCGTGGGTATCGCTCGCAGTAGCACCTGCTGTCGTCCGAGCTCCAGGACGACCGCCCCGCCCGCGCCGTGCCGCACGGCGTCGACCTCGTGAAACAGGGATGAGTCGGCCGCCCGCACCAGCGCCAGGACGCGCACCAGCCCCGTATCCGGCCGCTCCACCAGCGGAAGATCGAACCCGCTCACGGCGGGATCGTACGGCAGCGGGCGGCACTCTCCGTCCAGTGCTACGAGCCCCGCGGGGCCCGGCACGAACGCCACCGGTACCTGCTCGGCGAACACCAGACGCAGCGTACCTGGGAGACGGCGCTGCACGTGCACGTCCACCACGCCGGGGATCGCCTCCGCCCGCTCCTCGATCTCGCCCGTGGGGTCGAACAGGTGAGGGGCGGGTCCGAGCTTCAGCGTCGCGAGCACCTGCCCCGGCGCGAGGTAGCGCAGTCCCACCAGCTCGACCTGCCGCATGCGGAAGAACTCCACACTCCTGAGCGCCCGCGGTGCGAACCCCGCCGTGGCGACCACCACGAGCAGCAGCAGACCGAACAACACGAGCCACCGCTTCACGCCGCCCTCCCCGCGAGGCGTTGCAGCAGGTCACGTCCGACCTGGGTGATGTCGCCGGCTCCGAGCGTCAGCACCACGTCGCCCTCTCCCACGAGGTTCTCGAGCTTCCCGGCCAGCCGCTCCCGCTTGGGCACCCATTCGACCTTCACGCCCGCGCGCTTGGCGGCCTTCGCCACGATCTTGCCCGTCACACCGCGAATCGGCTGCTCGCGAGCCGCGTACACATCGGTCACCACCGCCAGGTCGGCCATCGCGAGCGCGATCCCCATCGCCTCACCCAGCGCCTGTGTGCGCGAGTAGAGATGGGGCTGAAACGCCACGACCAAACGGGCCGCCGGATACCGCTGTCGCGCCGCGGCCAGCGTCGCGGCCACCTCCGAGGGGTGGTGCGCGTAGTCGTCGACCACCGTCACCCCACGAATCGTACCCAACACCTCGAACCGTCGCCCTACTCCTGCAAACTGCGCGAGACCCGTGAGCGCCCGGTCGAGGTCCGCTCCCAGCGCCAGGACCGCTCCCACCGCCATGGCGGCGTTGCGCAGGTTGTGCAGACCCGGCACGGCGAGCCGCAGCTCGACGACGCGCCCGTCCGGCAGCGTCAGCCCTGCGGCGTTGGCTGCCTGCTCGCGCCGCACGTCGGACAGCCGGAGCTCCGCACCCTGAGCGAGCCCCACGCGCCACGTCGGCACCTCGACCATGCGGGCCACGCGACTCGCGCCCGCATCGTCGGCGCCGATCACTGCGCGCTCGGCCCGCTCGGCAAACTCCACGAACGCCGCCTCAAGCGCCTCCACCGAGCCGTAGCACTCCAGGTGATCGGCTTCCACATTGCCCACCAGTGCCACAGTGGGCTCGAGCTTGAGCAGCGCCCGGTCGTACTCGTCGGCCTCGACCACGAACAGCTCGTCCTGGCCGAGGCGCGCATTGCCCTCCCACGCGGCGACCCGCCCGCCCACGAGGGCGGTCGGATTGGCACCCGCTGCCGCCAGTGCCTCTGCCACCATGGCGGTCGTGGTGGTCTTGCCGTGCGTACCGGCCACGGCCACGACCTTGCCGGTCGCAACGATCTCGCCCAGGGCGTCCGCCCTGGGCACCACCGCGATGCCCGCGGCCCTAGCCGCCTCCAGCTCGGGATGGTCACGCGGCACCGCCGCAGTATAAACCATTGCACGCGAACCGTTTACATGGCTCGCGTCGTGTCCCGCCGCTATCTGGGCACCCATGCGGGCCAGCTCCTCGGCGCCCGCCGGGTGGGTATCACATCCGGTGACTGGCACCCCACGGCGCAGCGCGATGAGCGCCAGCGCACTCATCCCGGCGCCCGCTATCCCCATGAAATGAATGGGCCGGGGATCCTCCGGGGCGAAAAGGTGCATCTGTGGGCAGCTAATATAAGGAGATGCCGAAAGTTACGAAAGCTTTTGGACTTAGCTCACTAGAGCGAGCATCCGACGCACGATATCTTCGGCTGCTTTCGGGTGTCCGCGGACCCCTGCCGCCCGGCCCATGACGGCGAGCCGATCCGGCGCCTGAAGCAGGTTCCGGACCTCCCCCGCCAGCCCCGGCGAAGACAGGTCCGCCTCCGGCAGGTGCACCGCGGCTCCAGCCCGGGCCAGGGCCTCGGC
>CAYGBV010000055.1:0-14677 GCA_964348295.1 uncultured Gemmatimonadaceae bacterium | reverse complement strand
CGAGGCGAGGTTCCCATGTTCCAGGCGCTCGCCGAAGCCCTGGTGGCCGACATCAGCTCAGGGAAGCTTCCGCCGGGGGAACGGCTGCCGACGCATCGAGACCTTGCGGACGCTCTTGGCACCTCGGTCGGAACCGTCACCCGGGCCTACCGCGAGGCGGAGGTCCGGGGGGCCATCGAGGCGTCTCCCGGCCGGGGGACCTTCGTAAGGCGTCTGCCGGATGGCTGGCCCGCGGCAGGGATGAGCCTGGCACAGGACCTCCGCCTCATCGATCTCAGCGTCGCCCACCCGCTGTACGACCAGGACCCCGACCTGGCGGTGGCGCTGCGTTCGGTCGCCGGGCGCGTCGGCGTGCAGCGGCTGCTCCGGTATCAAGCCCTTTCCGAGCATCCTCGGTACCGGGGTGCCGGAGCTCAGTGGCTGCTCGAATGCGGGATATCGGTCGAACCCGGGTCGGTGGTGATCACAGCCGGCGCGCAGCATGCCGGTTTGGTGCTGCTGTCGGTCCTCACCCGGCCTGGCGACCTCGTCGTGGTGGACGAGCTGACCTATCCCGGGTTCCTCTCCGCGGCGGAACTGGGCGGCAGACGCATTCGGGGAGTGCCGATGGACGGGTCCGGGATGGATCCGGCGGCCCTGAGGGAGGTCTGCGCGCGGGACCGCCCCCGCGCGCTGTACCTGATCCCGACGCTTCACAACCCCACGGGGACGCTCGTGCCGGAGCGGCGCCGGGCGGAGCTGGCGCAGATCGCCGAAGAGTACGACCTGATCGTCATCGAGGACGACACGCTTCGGCTGCTGGTGCCCGAGGCTCCCCCTCCCGTCACGTCCTTCATCCCGCATCGGTCCTGCTTCATCGCCAGCATGTCGAAGTCCGTGGCGGGCGGACTGCGGCTGGCGTTCGTTGCCTCGCCGCCCACCCTGGCCCGCGAGCTGACCGCGGCGGTCGGGGCCACGGTGTTCATGGTGTCTCCCCTCTTGCTGGAGATCGGTGCGGACTGGATTGAGGACGGGACGGCGAAGCGAACGGTGATACGGAAGCGGCGCGAGATCGCGGCACGCCACAGCCTTGCCCGAGAGATCTTCGGGGCCAGCGCGTTCGCATCGCATCCGCAGAGTTACTACCTCTGGCTCGAACTGGCCGAGGGGTGGAACAGCGCCGAGTTCGCGGCCGAGGCGCGCCGCCAGGGGGTGGGCGTCACGCCTTCTCGGCCCTTCGCGGCGATTCCAACGGAAGCTCCCAACGCCGTGAGGGTCTGTCTCAGTGCGGTGGAGAGCAGGGCGCAGTTGGAGGTGGCGCTTCGCACGCTGAGCCACCTCGCCGAGCGGCCGGCGAGCCGCACGCCAGGTGTGGTGTGACAGGAGGAGTGATGACTGACCGACGGATTGTAGGGACGGCGGGCGTGCTGGGACTGTGTGCCCTCCTCGTGGCGGTCGCTGCTCTTGCACGGCTCCCCGCGGAACCCCGTGTGGATCATGTGGCGCAGTCGCTGCAGGGGCCGGAAAACATCACCGTCCGGTCAGACGTACTCGGGGAAGACCGGACGGTGCTCGTGTGGCGACCCGAGGGATATGAGCGCTCCTCGCGGCGGTATCCCGTACTGTACGTGCTGGACGCTGAGTACTTCTTCCCGCAGGCCGTCTCGGCCGTCCAATTCCTGTCCGAGCTGGGGTACGAGCGCGGGCAGCACCCGATCCCCGCGATGATCGTGGTCGGCGTGGTCAACGTCGACCGCGACCGGGACTACACGCCCAGCCACGCACCGGTACAGAGCCAGGGGCGGCTCAGCTTCCCAACGAGCGGCGGTGCGGCAGCCTTCGAGGAGTTCCTCGCGCAGGAGCTGGTCCCCTTGGTGGACTCCAGGTACCGCACTCAACCCCACCGCATCCTCTCGGGGTGGTCGCTCGCCGGCCTGTTCACCGTGTACGCCTATCTCGAGAGACCCCAGCTCTTCTCGCGCTACCTCGCGATCAGCCCGAGCCTCTGGTGGGACGACTCGTTGCTGGTGAGGCAGACGCGACGGCGGCTGGACCACGGCGAGGCGCTATCCCCCAAGCGTCTGGTGATCACGCTCGGCGCCCTCGAAGGCAGTGACATGGGCGGCGCGGTGCGGCGCAACTTCGTGCCGCTCCTCGCCGATCTGCACCGGCCGGCCGTCGACTTCGCGTTCGTGGAGATCCCGGGCGAGAACCATGGCCACGTACCCTACAAGGCCTATTACGACGGTCTGAGCGCCCTGTACTCCGACTGGCTCGTGCCGCGCGATGTGCTGCAGGGCGGACTGCCGGCGGTGCAGCGGTTCTTCGAGGATCTCTCGAGCCGATGGGGCTACCGCGTGGACGTCCCGCTGTCGGTGTACCGGCTCTTGTCGCGGACACTGCCGGACATCGCGCCCGCGCTGGAAGCCGCGCAGCGTGCAGTCGAGCAGTACCCGCACTCCTCCGTGGCCTACATGTCGCTCGGGAGGTTGCAGCAGATGGCGGGCGACACGGCGGCGGCCGTGGCGAGCCTCACGCAAGCGCTCCGACTGGAGCTGGCGACGCCGGTCCCCCAATCGGAGCGGACGCGCGCCATCAGGGGCCGACTACAGCGGCTGGAAGGGCGATAGGGTCGGAGAGCATCAACACCCTCTGCCTCCCAAGCCGTGCGCATGACGAACCGAGACTGCAGGAGACCCCTATGAGCATGCACCGGATCCTCTTGCTGCTAGTGATTCCAGCGGTACTCGCTGGAACGCTCGTCCGGGAGCTCCCACGAGACCCCGCCCCCGGCAGTCTCCAGGCGGCTCGGACGTTGACGACGGAGCAGTGGCTGGAGGACCTGGACTACGCCGTCTCGCAGCTGAAGTCGCACCACCCTCATCTCTACTACAGGATTCCCGAGCGCGCGTTCGACTCCGTCGTTGCGCGGTCGCGTGCCGAGATCAGGGCCGCGCGGTCAGACCTGGAAGCCTATGTCGCAATCAGGAGAACCATCGCAGGCATCCAGGACGGTCATACCCAACTCGCGGGGTCGGGAGCGTTGCAGGTCACCGACCTGAGATTTCCCTTCCGCCTCGACCGCTTCACGGATGGCGTTTTCATCACGGTCGTCGCCAAGCAATACGAACGGGCTCTGGGCGCCCACGTCACTGCCGTGAATGGCACGCCGATCGAGGATGTAGCCACCGCAGCAGAGCGCATCATAAGCATGGACAACGAGTTTGGCAGGACGCCTCACGCGCTGAGGGTGCTCACATTTCCGCGCCTGCTGTACGGCCTGGGGCTGGCGACCGACGTCAGCAGCGTTGTCCTCGAGGTTGTGCTCAGCGACGGCGAGACGACCGCACTCACTATCGAGTCAGTCACGGATAGAAGCGGCCTCGGGTGGACTAACCGAGTCAATGTAGGGCCAACCGAGGGGGAGTACGTGCACAGCGCGGCGCTACTCGGAGCTGACGCTCCACTCCACCTGCGGCGGCAGGGACCTGATATTGCCTTCTACTGGTTCGAGCACTTGGTCGACGATCGCGCGATCTACTTCCAGTTCAACCAGGTTGCCGACCAACCAGGGGGCGGCGAGACCCTTGCGCAATTCTCTGAGCGCCTGTGGTCGTACATCGATGCGCATGAGGACAGTATCGACAAGCTCATCATTGACCTGCGATACAATGATGGGGGTACTGGCCTCATGCTCTTCCCCATCATCAACGAGATCATCAGGCGCGACTTCATCAACGGGCGAGGGAGCCTGTTCGCTCTCGTGGGCAGGAGGACATTTAGCGCTGCCGTGATCCTGCTAGAGGAGCTCGTGGCTCACACCGAGGTGACGGTCCTGGGGGAGCCGCCGGCATGCCCCTTCAACCTGTTCAGTAACGGGGTGGCGAGAGGAACCCTGCCAAACAGTGGTTTTCAATTGACGATCGCCAGTAGACAGATCGACAACGCCTTCTGGGGCGACACGATCTTCTTTCCCCCGGATATCCCGGCCCCGTTCTCCAGCCGGGACTACTTCGACGGTCGCGATCCGGCTCTGGACATTGCGCTACACGGGGACACGAGGTCGCTCACAGACGTTGCCTCAGCCGAGGGGGCGGAGGCCGCGCTGGCAGAGTTCGCCCGGCGACGGCGGGAATACGCCGACGTCCGGTGGTGGAGAGGATGGAATGCGGCCGATGTCGAGCGGCGCATTGATGAACGCGGGCACGTACTCAAGGGGGACGACCGCCTGAGTGACGCACTCGAGGTGCTCAGGCTGAACACTCTGTTGTTTCCGGATTCGTGGAACGCGTGGGACAGTCTCGGGGAGCTCTATTACGCCCTGGGCGAGTACGAACTGTCGCTGGAGTCATACCGGAGGTCGGTCGAGCTCGATCCCGCCAACGAGAGCGGACGGCAGTGGATCGAGCGCATCACTCGCAAGGCCCCCTGAGGTCCTGAGCGCCCCGTCCTCCAGATAGAGCACCCGATCCGCGTAGGCGGCGATCCGTTCGTCGTGGCTCACGATGACGGCGCAGTGATTGCGCTGCCGCACCTCGGCGGTGAGGAGCCTCACGATGTCCAGCCCCTGCGCGGTCGCGAGGCTCCCCGTCGGCTCGTCGGCGATGATCAGCTCGGCGTCATTCGCCAGCGCACGGGCGACCGCGACGCGCTGCTTCTGCCCCTGGCTGAGCGTTCCCGGTCTGGCTCCGGCAAGATCGCCGATGCCGAACTCCTTTAGCAGCGCGAGCGCGCGGCGGCGGGCCTCGGCCCGCGGCACCCCGCCGAACCTCATGACCAGCATCACGTTGTCCAGCACGCTCAGGGCCTCGAGCAGGCGGAACGTCTGAAACACGAACCCGATCCGCGTCGCGCGGAGCCGCTGCAGCTCCCGTGGCGAATAGTCCTCGACTGCCCGACCGAAGATCTCGACGGTGCCTGCGGTCGGACGCTGCAGGCCGCCCAGGAGCGTGAGCAGCGTCGTCTTGCCGCTCCCGCTCGGCCCGAGCAGCAGCACGGTCTCTCCCGCGTGCACCGCGAGCGACACCCCTCGGAGCGCGACCGTCTCGCGGCCGGCGGTGCCGTAGATCCGCGTCACGTCGGTGAGACGCGCGACGCACCCATTACCCTGTATGCGACTCATTGGAACACCTCGAGCGGATAGATGCGCCGCAGCCGCCGGTTCGGGATGATCGAGCTGGCCAGGCTGATCGCGACGACGCCAACTGCGGCCACGCCGATCTGGCCCAGCGAGGACACGGGCGAGATCTCCGGGGCGAGCACCCGGACCGCCGCGATCAGGGGGAAGAACAGGGCGACGGCCACGACGGTCCCGGCCGCCGCAAAGGTCAGCGCCTGCTGCACGACCAGACGCGCGACGAAGCCGTCGGGCGCCCCGATGGCCTTCATGACCGCGAACTCCTGCCGCCGCTCGAGCACGTTGACCGAGAGGATCAGGCTCAGGATCGCCGTCAGTACCACCGCGCCGATGAGCGCCACCACGAAGAGCAAGGGCAGCAGGCCCGACTCCATCTCCCGGATGTTGTTGGCCAGGAAGGTCGCACGGTCGTACACGGCGACGTCCGCCATCCGGCTGCGGATGCGCGCGGCGACGAGGTCGGCCCCGACCCCGGGGGCCAGCGTCACCTGGTAGCACGACGCGATGGTGCGGAATCCGGCGATGGCGTAGGCCGTCCGCAGGGAGACGAAGGCGTACTGGATGACGAACATGTTCGTGCCCGCGCTCAGGCCTACGACCGTGAGCGTGTCGTCCTTGATCGGGAGCCGATCGCCGACGGCGAGCCCGTACTTGGCGGCGAACGACCGGTCGAGGACGATCTCCCCGTCGCGCGATACCGTGCGGCCCCGCACTATCGCGGGCGGCCCGCCGCGTCCGGACTCCGGGTCGAACCCGGTCACGTACGTGGTGGCCCAGCCGCCGGGGAGCTCGATGCCCGCCAGCAGGAAGAGGATCGGAGCCGCGTCCGCCACGCCCGGAATGTCCTCCAGCGCGCGTCCGTGGCGCGTGCGCAGCAACGAGGTGCTGCGCAGGATGTTCGTCGAGTGCCGTTGCAGCACCCACAGGTCGGCGTCGCTCGCGCGGACGTACTCCACCGACCCGTCGGCGACCCCGCGATAGACCGACTGGAGAAACAGCGCGAGCGTCACGCACAGGGCCACTCCGCCCACCGTGAGGCAGAAGCGGAGCGGCCGGTCGAGGATCGTCGCCACGGCGTACATGGGGGTCACCCGAACATGGGAACCTGGGGACGGAGTCGGCCGCGGATGCGGTCGAAGATCTCCCCCAGGTCGGGTCCGGTGATCGTGAGGCCGTGGTTCTTCAGGCCGACGGCCGTGCGCTCGGGGCACGCCTGAGCCCTAAGCAGGTGCATGACTTCCTCAGCGAGGTCGATGGTGCCGCAGGGGTAGTTCTGCCTCGTGCAGGGGACGCCGTCCATCCAGGCGTGCACGTGGACGATGGCGCCGACCTCGGGGAAGGCGCGGTAGATGAGGTGGTGCTCGATCGCGTCCACCGAGACGCGCGCCTTGGGGTCGTGGGTCGGCGGGACGCTCACGTGCATCTCACCGGCCGCCTCGTCATACCCCGTGACCAGCAGCACGTCCTGGCCAATGCCCCTGAGCCGGGCCTTGTCCACGCCGCGCGCCGTCATCCAGAACGTGCAGTCGCCCAGCTCGGGGGCGTCCTCCCGCGCGCTCAGGTTCCCGTAGCTGATGCCCTTGACCTGGAACAGTTGCCACAGATGGTCGATCTCTTCCTGGCCGAGCACCTCCCGCAGGGGGAACGGCGTGGGAAGCACACCGAGCCGGTCCAGCTCCCCGCCGTAGCGCTGCAGCCGCTCCACGACCGGCGAGGCCGCATAGAGCCGCGGCGGCAGGTCGGTGCTCAACCGATTCCCGATGACGAGGCGGGCACCGACCACCGGAAGGATGTTGTCGCACACCCGCTCGGCATCGAACGGATAGTGATAGAACCCGACCTCCGGCGTGGTGAGATAGAGTTCGGGTCGCCCATCGGTCGCCTGCTCCCGGCCTCCGTTGGCGGGCGCCACGCACAGCTGGAGATTGGCCAGGCTCCGGACCAGCGTCGAGTAGGTCAGCGACCGCATGTCCGCCGCCGGCTCCGGCAACGCCACGAGCGAGACCACGAACATCGCGCGTGAGCGGCGCTTGAACGCCCGCGGGGTCACGGTGTCGGTGAGATTCAGCACCCAGTGGACGTCGTCCTCGACGGAGCGGAGTATGTGTCCGCGTGCCTCCAGCTGCGCGACGATCTCGTCCGCGATCCGATCCCGCACGGGGTCGGAGTCCGTGCGCAGCACGGCGAAGCGCAGCGGCCCGCGGCTGCGCGCGCGTGAATCGGCGGCCACGCTTCGGCCGGGCACTTCCGCGGCGGCGCAGCCGCCGGCGACCGGGGCCGCCTCGGCGCCGCCCACGTCGCGCGCGATCATGTCCTCGAACGTCTCCCGCCGGCGCAGCAGCGAGTGCCGCGCCCCGGACACGGCGACGATTGGGGGCCGCGGGAAGCCGAAGGACGACTCCATGGCCGTGAAGTAGGCTCCACTGTCCATGACGGCGAGCACTTCGCCCGCGCGCACCGCCGGCATCCGCTTGTTGCGGTACACCACGTCACCGGCGAAGCACGCCGGCCCGATGATCTGCACGCGCTCCCGCCGGGGGCGATGGACCTGATTGCAGACGAACAGCTCGTGATACTCGTAGTATGTCGGCGTGGTCACGGTCCCCACCCCGCCGTCGGTGATGAGCCAGGTGCCGACACCGTGCCGGTGCTTCACACCCTGCACCGTCAGGAGCAGGAGCTGGTTGGGGCTCACGATGCAGCGACCGGGCTCGACGAGAAGCTCCGGCATCTGGTCCGCCGGGAACAGCTCGTTAAGCGCGGTGGTGACCGCCTCGGCCAGGTGATCGAACGTCAGAGCGTCGTCCGGTCCGGCAGCGGAGGGCAGACGTCCCCAGCCCTGGTAGGCCAGCATCTCGAGCGATGTCATGTCGCGGGTCGTCGGCGCCGCGAACCCTCCGCCGATGTCGACGACTTCGATGGGAAGCCCCCGCCGTCGGGTGCGCTCGAACAGCGGAGCGAGGCGATGCAGCGCCCCGTGATAGTCGGCGGCATTGCGAATCCCCGTCCCGATGTGGAAGTGGAAGCCGCGAAAGTGCAGGCGATCACTCCAACCGAGGAGATCGAGCACCTGGTCGACCTCCCCTCCCAGGAGGTCGAGACCGAACGCGCACCCCCGGCGACTCCCGGTTGCGGTCCCGCGGTTCATTCCGCGGGGCACGTAGTCCGGATTGACACGCAGCAGGACGTCGACCTCGGCATCGAGCGCCTCTGCCTGGGCGTTGAGCGCGGTCAGCTCCGCCAGCGCATCCAGCACGACGAACCGCACATTCTGCTCGACACAGAGACGCAGCAGCGCTGGCGTCTTGGCGGGACCGTTGACGACGATTGCACGGCCGGGAAACCCGAGGCGACGAGCGAGCAGGAGCTCGAACGGAGTGCAGACCTCGGCACGCAGTCCGGCCCGCTGAAGCAGCCGCACGATTCCGGGCACTGCGTTGCACTTGAAGGCGTAGTGCACCGACACCGGCGCCGGATACACGCTCGTGAACGCCCGGACAAACGCCGTCGCCGTCGCCGTCAACCGGTCCTGATGGACGACGTGCAGCGGGGTCCCGTACTCCCGCGCCAGATCCAGCGTGCTGCACTCCCCCACCAGCAGGGCGTCCGTGTGGTCGACCGTCAGACCCCATGCCTCGGGAGGCAGCACCTCGGTGTGGTCGTTCCTACGCATGACGCACCTCCGGCACCTGTTTCTCGTATACGGCGAATTCCTTGTACGGCTCGAGCCCCAGTCGCTCGGCGGCACGCACCGCCGGCACGTTGTCGTCCGACATCCACGTGGTCGCCAGGCTCCGGCAGCGCACGGCCGTGGCACACGCCGTCTCCAGCAGCAGTTGGTAGGCACGCGTGCTGCGGTAGGCGCGCCTGACGCCCACCGCGTACACGATCAGGTCGCGCACGCGCCTGCGCTGCAGCAGAAACCGCAGGGCGCCGATGGGGCCGGCCCGGCCGCGCAGCCGACGCAGCTGGGGGTTGACGTCCAGCACGAACAGCAACGCGCCCACCGGCTCCCCGTCGTGCTCCACCAGCGTGATCAGGTCGGGTCGGGTGATGAAGAAGAGCTCCTTCGCGGAGAACGCGTATTCCTCCCGACTAGCCGGGAGGAAGCGCCAGTTATCCGCGAAGGCGTCGTTGAACACACCACGGATGCGCTCGAGCTCGGCCGCCGCGTGGCGGATCTCCACGTGGCGGGCCGAGAAGCCCCCGCCGTCGTGCACGGTCACGCTGCCGTAGCGCCGCCGGACATACTCCGCCACCCGATCGTTGCGCCGCGTGTGCAGCCGCTTCCCGACCGTGAACCCGAGGCGCTCGAGCAGGTCGGCATAGTAGGCCGGGTTGTAGGTCTCGAAGAACGCCGGGCCCACGTCGAACCGACTGGTTTGCAGCCCGAGCGGCGAGTAGTGATTCGGATTGAACGGTCCTTCCACCACGGCGACGTCGGCGGCCCGGCACTCGGCGAGCATCGCCTCGACGATCCGCCCGGCGGCCTCCTCGTCGTGCACGCACTCGAAGAAGCCGAACAGCCCCCTCCTCCGGCCGCCCGGCGGGCGGTGCCGCTCGTCCACGACCAGGCTGAGGCGCGCCACCGGCTGTTCCCCGCGGTAGCACACGAACAGCCGGAGCGACGCCGAGCGGTAGTAGGGATTGCGGCGCGCGTCCAGCGTGCGGCGCACGTCAGCACGGAGCGGCGGCACCCAGCGCGGGTCGTCCTGGTACACGACGAACGGGAGCCGCTCGAAGTCCCGCCAGCCGCGCCGGTCGGTCACGAGCTCGACACGGTAGGACATTCGCCCTCCTCCTTGGCGATCCGTTCGACGACGTAGGCGCCGTAGACGAAAGACAGGTCGCGCGCGTGGAGCGCGGCCGCGAGCGCCCGGTCGGGTCGGATCCACTGAGCCAGGCTGTCCGGGCGCGCGCGCGGCACCAGGAGATTGCGGTAGGTCATGACCGCGCCCGGCCGCGCCACGCGCACCGTCTCCCGCAGCAGCGCCTCGAACGTGCGCGCCGGCATCCACTCGAAGACGTTCGTGAAGTTGAACTTCGAGATCGCATCCGACGGCAGCGCGCCGAAGTACTCCTCGCACGCCCCGGTTACGAGCTCGATCCGATCCACGCGACGGCGGATGGCCTCGAAGTGCTCCGGCCGCAGGTACAGCGGCAGGTGCTGCAGAGTCCGGAAGCGGCCGAGCAGTACATATGACAGATACGGGTTGCGCTCGACGGGCAGCTCCAGCACCGCGCGTTCCCCCCGGGCGCGAAACCGCTCGCCGAACGAGAACGACTCCTCAAGCTGCGCGAAGAACGCCGGATCGAACAGGTGCGTCATCACGCGGCGGCTGAGCAGGGCGCTGGTGAACACGCGCCAGCGCCGATTGTCCCAGCGCCGGCGGAACAGCGCGGCGCGTTCCCGAGCGCTCGGGGCGGCGAACACCGCGACGGCGAGGGAGCGGCCCATGAGCACGCCGAACCAGCGTCGCAACAGGTGCAGGTACCGCTCGTAGCGGCCGCAGTGAATGACACCGTCCTCGACGGCGCGGGAGTGGGCGTCCCAGTACCGGCGGCTGTCGGACCGCAGCCGGGACCGGAGCGCTGCATACAGCGCCCTGCGCCGATCCGAGGGCGTCACGCCCAGCAGCGCCAGCACCTCGGCGTGATCCAGCGTCGCGAACGCGGCCATCTTGAGGTCGAGCAGGTAGTTCTGGTGCGGATTGACGTCCAGCGCGATGACCCGGCGCGGGTCGTCGACGAGGAACGCGAGGACGTTGCATCCCCCCGACGTGATCGAGAACACCACGTCGTCCGGACCGATCCGCAGCGCCTCGCGGTCAATCGCCGGATCCTCCCAGCACTGGGCGTACAGCACGCCGTCGAACACCTTGGTACGCGTGCCTGCGTCGTCGTTACCGAGCGCGACATCGGTCGCGGGCGCCGACGGCCGCGGAGCGACCCCCTTGCGGGTGTGGACGATTGCCCAATCCAGCACCGCGGGGAGGCCGACGAGCACGGCCACTCCGAGCGAGCCCATGAGCGCGGCGAGCACGAAGCCGGGGATGAAGAGCACATAGAGCGCGTTGTGGCGCACGCCGTCCCGGGTGACGGCTGGCTCGGCGACGGCGGCACGCAACCGGCGGGCGGTCCGCAGGTCGGGCAGCAACGGGGGGACCTCCGCCGTGTAGGCGCGATACCGCTCGCCGAACTGCCGCTCGAGCGCGCGCTCTTCATACCGGATGAGCCGCGTGTAGTGGAGCAGCAGCATGGCGGGCAGGGCGACCCCGATGGGCGGCAGGCACAGCGCGAAGCCGCACGAGGCTACGAAGTCGGCCAGGTACATCGGGTTGCGGACCAGGCGGTAGGGGCCCGCGAGCGTGAGGGCGTCGGCCTGTACGGGAAACGCCATCGCGCGCCCGGACGTGAGGATACTGCCGGCCCACACGCGGAGCCCCGAGGCGAGCACCATTACGCCGGCGACGCCCAGGTATCCCACGCGCAGCGATGCTGCCGGCTCGAGCTCAAGTCGTGTTCCGATCGAGACGAGCAGCGGCGCCGCCGACGGATAGCCGAGGAAGGCCGCGGCACAAACGGCGAGCACGATGCCGAACGACACGAACATGCGCGCCTCGAACTCGAGTCGTTGGAGCGTCAGGGCGATACGCGACATGATCTCAGCTCCGGCGTGGCCGGCCGCTGCGGATCCGCAGCGCCGCGGGCAGCAGCGTGAGCAGACACGGCGTGGACCCGAGCAGCTCGCCGTCGGCCGAGACGGGTGCCGGCGACTCCGCCGAGACGGTCAGGTGGCGGCTCTGGTGGAGGGAGAAGCGCGGCGAGCGGACATGCAGGCCCGCGTAGACGCGCGGAAAGCTGCGCAGGCGCGCCGCGACCCCCATGTCATGGATGGCGAGCACATCGAACAGCCCGTCATCCAGCCGGGCGCCGGGAGTGAGTCGCATGCCGCCCGCGCACACGCTGCCGTTCCCGATGACGAGACCGAGCAGCGGCGACGTTGTGCCGCCGTACCCGTTGTACGACACGGTCAGCGGCGTGGCGCGATAGCGCAGGATCTCGCGCAACGCCACGGCGCCAAAGGCGATGCTCCCGCCGAGCCGCTTGAGCGACGGGGGGACGCCGGCCACCACGACGCCGCCGATGCCCACCTGGCATTCGCTCGCGAACCAGCGCTCCCGCGGGCGGCCGTACTCGTCCCGGCACACGACATGTCCGACGTCGATCGCGACGCTGTGGGACAGGGTGAGCACGTCGAGTTGAGCATCGAGCGAGGCGGGCAGTGCCAGGCTCTGCGCCAGGCCGCTCCCGGTGCCGCAGTCCACGATGCCCAGGTGACAACGGGCGCCGCGGTACGCCTGGGCTCGCAGGAGACCGTTCACGATCTCGTGGACGGTGCCGTCCCCCCCGACCGCGACCACGAGGCTGGCGCCCGCGGCGACTGCCGCCGCCGCCGAGGCGGTGGCGTCCCCCGGGCGCCGCGTGACGCAGAGCGTGTAGCCGGGGCCGAACCGATCGGCGAGCTGCGCCACGATGCGGGACTGAAGCCTCCCGGCCCGACCCGCGCCCGCCACAGGATTGAGGACCACGTGCACCAATCCTGCCGCCCCGTAAGGCCCTCGCCTGGCAGCGGTTACGGCGCCGGGCGCGGGGAGAGCGGTACGACAGGCAGTGCGGTCGCGCACGTGGGTCTCCGGTGAATCACGAGCCCACGGTGCGCTGCCGTCGTCAAGCAGACGTCAAGCTGGAGGGTGCGTTCAACGGCAGCTGCGGGGACAGCCTCTTTGCGGTCAGCCCATCTTGCTCGTCAGGCGTCGACCCGTTCTGCGATCCTGAGCGCCCTTTCTACCGCAGGGCGGAACTGCTTCAGCTCCGCCGAGCACTCATCGCGCATTGCCCTGAGGCGCTGCACGACCTCCACCTTCCCGGCGGGTGCTGCGTGGTGCAGTCTTCGGCGCAACGCTTGGAACTTCTCCCAGAGGTCCCTGGCCGAGGGCATGCCCTCATCGACCATCGTGCTCAGGCACCGTTCCGCTTCGTTCAGCTCACTCCAGAGGTCGGTTTGCGTCAGCATCGGTTCAGGGTGACAGCTTTACCGCTCGCATCTCAACTCTCGGCGCAAACCGAAACTGAGAGGAGACTGCACCGCTGATCCGGCCCCGCGACCAGCTCCTGGTCCAGGTGCAACGGTGCTCCGCCCCGTGAGCATTCGTGAAGTTGACCGGCCCCAGTTTCACCTGACGCCCTCAAGGAAAGCGAGTGCCTCCTGGTAGCGGTGCAGTCGCCTGCGGTTCTCCTCAGTGGGCGATAGAATCCGGCTGGGGTTCATGTTGTCCTTGAGATCCGCGATCTGCACCTTTCGGGCCACGTTATTCTCACCTGCCCGTTGCACGAAATCCATGTAAGACTCGTCCTCTCGGGGAGTCAGCGCATCGAGTGCTTCAAGCACCTGCCCTCTGAAGCCCTCACTGTGCAGCTCCTCGAGGCTCCAGGACGTGTCTTTCACCACGTCGTGGAGAACCGCGACGATGCGCTCTGTCTCAGAATCCATCTGCAGCATGAGTCGGAGAGGGTGTCGGATGTACGGTCCCCCGTCCTTGTCGTGTTGGGCTCGGTGGGCCCGCGTGGCAATTACGATGGCACGCTCGAGTGTGCTCATCCTCCGCCTAGCGGAAGACAATTGTCTGGCATACAATAGTCACCAGACCATCGTCCGTCAACGCGGCATGTGGGGGTAATTACATTGTCTAGCGGAGTTATGCAGTTTTCGAGATGCCTCGCCAAGGTAATCCAGGAACGACGCCAGGCAGCAGGGCTATCTCAGGAGGCCCTCGCTGCCAGGGCTGGCGTGCATCGCACGTACGTGGGGATGATCGAGCGCGGTCAGCGCTCACCGAGTTGTGACATCGCACGGAGGCTTGCCAAGGCGCTCGGCGTCAGCTTCTCGGAACTCGTGCAGGAGGCGGAGCAGGCAAAGCCATGAGCATTGACAGCCGCACGCGCGTGCGCCGATCGACCGCCTGGTGCACCACTGCCACATCGTAGACATCCGCGGTAACAGCTACCGGCGCCCCCGCCACGGCCTGCCCCCCACCGGTACCCGCAAGCGAATCGGCCCTTCGCGCGTCGTTTGGAGACCGCCCCGCGCGCGGCTAGCTTGTAGTGTGGAGCCGGCACCAATCCCACGGGAGAGTCGATGCCGGTTACCGCCAAGTTCTCGGAGGAGTTCTACGCCAAGTTCGGCCACCGCGTGGTCGACGAACTCGTGGACTGGTTCAACAAGGTGGACGCGAGCTACCGATCGGAGTTCCGCGAGCTATTCGAGGTCAACTTCGCACGGTTCGATGCCAAGCTCGAGCAGCGCATTGCGGCGCTGCGGGCGGAATTCAGGACGGAGCTCGCAGCACTCGAGACCCGGCTGATCCGCTGGATGTTCCTCTTCTGGGCGGGCACGATCGGGACGATGATCGCGCTGCTCAGGTTCTGGAGCGGGTAGGAGCCCGGCTTACCCCCCACCCCTAACCCACTTTCTTTCGGCCGCCTAGGGCCCTTTCGGAC
>CAYGBV010000054.1:0-2041 GCA_964348295.1 uncultured Gemmatimonadaceae bacterium | reverse complement strand
ACGGCGAAGCGGCCGACGTACAGGCCCACGGGCTGATCGGGCGAAGCGCCCAGCTCGCGGCGCCACTCCGGGTCGCGGCGCCGGGGGTGGAACTGCTCGGTGTTCACTCCGAGCGGGACCAGCTCGGCATTGTCGATGCCCGCTTCCCGGAGGGCCCCTAGCGCGCTCTTGGAGGCGGCGACCACGCGTTCGCACCGCCCGTAGGCCGCACGCAGGTACGCGTCGAGCGTGCCCCCCAACGCCCGCCGTAGAGCCTTTGGCGCCGCATGGGGTAGCTGCCGCAGGAACACGCCGCGCATGTCCATGTGGAAGAACCCGACCTGCGGAATGCGCATCCCTCGCGCGCCCCAGCGCAGTAGCCACGGCGCGAGGTAGACGCTTCCCAGCTCGACGACGTCAGGGTCCTCCTGCTGGATGACCGTGCGCAGTCTCGCGCCGTCGAGCAGCACGTGATAGCCGGGACTGGCCGGCGCGCGCGGCCCGGCGATGTGGTGCACCCTCGACGCGAAGAGTGATTCAGTCCCGTCGTGATCGGACGGGACGACGATGACGTGCTCGATGTCGGGCTGGGTCGCGAGCCAGCGGGCCTTCTCGGTGAGGACGATCCGGACGCCGCCGCCTGTGGGGGAGTAGAACTCGGTGAGATCGAGGAGTCTCAGCGCCCCGCCAGCTCCTCGTAGGTGGCGACGAGGGGCTCGAACGCGGCGTCCCAGCTGCGCTCCTCCGCCCAGGCGCGCGCGTTGCGCGACAGCTCCCGCCGCAGGTCGGGGTCCTTGGTCAGCTGCACCACGCCGTCGGCGAACGACTCGGGGTCGCCCGGCTCACACAGCAGACCGTTCACGCCGTGCTGCACGTTCTCTAGCGTGCCGCCCTGCGCTACGCCGACCACCGGGAGGCCTGAGGCCAGCGCCTCGAGCACCACGTTGCCCAGCGTCTCGACCCGGGAGGGGAACACGAACACGTCGGCCGAGGAGTACGCCTCGCTCAGGGAGCGCCCCTCGAGATACCCCGCGAACGTCACGTTGCGCGGTGCTTGCGCCTGCATCCGGGCCGTGTACGCTCCGTCGCCCGCGACCACCAGGTGCACCGGCCGGGCGAGCTGGACCGCCTTCAGCCGCTCGTACGCCTGGAACAGCACGGCCAGGTCCTTCTCGGGCGTGAGCCGGCCCACGTACAGCAGGTGCAGCGCGTCGGCCGGGCCGTGCCGCCGGCGCACGCGCTCGCTGCGGTGCTGTGGGGCGAAGTGCTCGGTGTCCACGCCACGCGACCAGATGCGCACGTGCCGGAACCCGCGGTCGAGCAGCACGCTCCGGTTCATCTCGCTGGGGCAGAACGTCACCTCTGCGTGGTTGTGGAACCAGCGCAGGTACTTCCAGCACAGGCCGCTCACCCAGGAATACCCGTAGTAGGGCAGGGTGCCCGGGACGTTCGTGTGGAACGACGCCACCATGGGGACGCCGAGCTTGCGCGCGGCGCGCAGGCCGGTGAGCCCCAGCGTGTACTCGGTGGCGAGGTGGATGACGTCGGGCCGGAACTCCCGCACCGCCTGCATGAGGCGCGGCGCGTACGGCAATCCCAGCGTGAGGTCGGGATATTTGGGCAGCGGCACGCCCGGCACCCGCACGATCTGCACGTTGGCGGGTACGGCGGCCCCGCCGCGCGGGCGCCACGACACCGGGACCGCCACCAGGACCTCGTGTCCCAGGTGCGCGAGGTGGTGCACCAGTCGGTTGAGGATCAGCGCAACCCCGTTGCGCTGCGGGAGATAGGTCTCGGCGAAGAGGGCGATGCGCACGGTGCCACAACTTATCCGCTTGGGCGGGGTGAGGCTAGGCTCCACATCACGTGGGCTACCAGTGCAGGATGAAGCCCCCGTGGGCCCCGTCGTACCAGTCGCCGTGGGTGTACTCGTCGCCGTCAAGGTCGATCCTGTAGCCCGCCTCCGCCCGGAACCTGGCGCCGAACTCCCAGCCGATCTCGAGCCGCAGGCGGGTGTTGTGGTGATCGAGGGATTGCCCCTTTGGCACCTGGCCCTCGCCCC
>CAYGBV010000053.1:0-131522 GCA_964348295.1 uncultured Gemmatimonadaceae bacterium | reverse complement strand
CCGGCCCTCACAAAGCGGGCGTACTGCATCCCGCTGTCGCTGGACGAGTGCCAGACGAACCCGAACGTGATGGGAACGCAGTATTGCGAGGGTGAGTACGTCGCACCGTAGGTGACGGGTCACTGAGCAGGAAACACCGCCGTCCCACCGGGCGTGAGCCCGGTGGGACGGTTCGGTGTTGGCCCCTCCACCCGTAGCAGGCACCGCATGGATCATCCTCGAGTCATTACAACGTCATACGACCGGAGGGTCGCATGAAGCGCATACCTGTTCTGCTCGCCGTGCTGGCCGCGGCCGCGGTCTCCAGCGCGGCCGGCCAGGAGGACGACCGCCTCGCCCGCATCGAGCGGATGCTGGAGCGTCAGAGCGAGAGCCTGCGGCATCGCCTCGACGTGCTCCAGCGACAGATCGACGACGTCCAGTTCTTCAACCGCCTGGGGGACATCGCGGAGATCGACATCGTACGGCTCACCGGGCCGCCGCTCCGCTACCAGCCGAACCCCACCGCCCAGGGCGCGGGGAACCCGTTCCGCTTCTACTCGTACGTGTTCATCCCGCGCAATCTGGACCGCAGCAAGAGGCAGCCGCTGATCGTGTTCCCGCACGGCGGCGTGCACAGCAACTTCACGACGTACTACACCCACATTTTGCGGGAGCTGCTCGAGCAGGGCTACACCATCGTGGCCCCCGAGTATCGCGGCAGCACCGGTTACGGCGGGGGGACCTACCGGGCCATCGACTACGGCGGGCTGGAGACCGAGGACACGTACGCTGCCCGCAACTTCATGCTGGAGAACTACGACTTCCTGGACGCCAACCGGGTCGGGATCATCGGCTGGAGCCACGGCGGCCTGCACGCCCTGATGAACATCTTCGACCATCCCGACGCGTATCAGGTGGCCTTCGCCGGCGTGCCGGTGAGCGATCTCATCGCCCGCATGGGATACAAGACCCAGGGCTACCGCGACCTCTACTCGGTCAACTACCACATCGGGAAGACGGCCTACGAGGACGTGGAGGAGTACCGCCGCCGCTCGCCCTCGTGGAACACACACAAGTACGATGGCACGCCGCTACTGATCCACACCAACACCAACGACGGCGACGTGAACGTGCTCGAGGTGGAGCGCCTCATCCAGGCGCTCAAGGCCGAGGGGAAGAGCGGCTTCGAGTACAAGATCTACCAGGACGCGCCGGGCGGGCACAGCTTCGACCGGCTCGACAACCAGCTCGCCAAGCAGGCACGCCGGGAGATCTGGCAGTTCCTGGCGCGGCACTTGAGGCCGGATAATCCGGTGCGGTGAGTAGAGGGGAACGGGGAACGGGGAACAGGGAACGGGGAACGGTACGACAGGGAACGCCGGGAAACGGGAAGCGGGAAGCGGGCTGAGCGAGGTCGGGCGCCCGCCTGAGCGAGCATCAGTGCCCCGCCGCTGCGGAGCATCTGGCCAGCGGCCGCTCCCGGCCCGGGGGGCGGGCGGGGGGCGGTCGGCGGCAACTGCCGTGAGCGAAGGCGGGTGCTCGGCCGAGCGTCACGCCCCGTCCCCGTAATACTGCGCGAATCGCGCAGAGCAGAGAGGAATCTGATATGAGGGCCATGCTCATACGGCTACTGCTAGTCCTCGCCGCCGCGCCGAGCGCCCTGCTCGCCCAGCGCGCCGACATCGCGATCGTGGGCGGCCGGGTGATGGACCCCGCCAGCCGCCTCGACGCCGTGCGCACCGTGGTAATCGAGGGCGACCGCATCACCGCGATCACCGAGGACGCCGTAGAGGCCCACCGGGTGATCGACGCCTCCGGACTGGTCGTCGCACCCGGCTTCGTGGACATCCTGGCCCGCATGCGTCCCTCGCACGAGCCGCAGCGCTACAAGATCAAGGACGGGGTCACCACCGTGATCAGCATGCACGGCGGGCCGGTGGATATCGCCGGGTGGTACGGGTCGTTCGAGGCGGGGGGCTCCCTGGTGAACTACGGCACTACGGTGGGACACCCCGACGTGCGGGAGGCCGCCGGCGCGACCGACGTGTACCTGCCGGCGACTGCTGCGCAGCGGGTGGACATGCAGCGCATCGCGGCTCAGGCGATCGCGGCCGGTGCGGTGGGCATCGGCTTCGGGATCAACTACACCCCCGGGGCCTCCTACGAAGAGATCGTGGACATGTTCGCCGTGGCCGCCGCGCACGACGTGCCGGCCCACGTCCACTCGCGCTACAAGGGCTCCGTCTTCCCCGAGACCATCGTGCAGTCGGTCCAGGAGGTGATCGCCGCGGCCGCGATCACGGGCGCCTCCGCCCAGATCGTGCACCTGGTGTCCTCGGCGATCGGCTCGATCGGCGCGTGCCTCGAGATGATCGCGGGCGCGCGGCGCAACGGGGTGGACATCATGGCCGACATGCACCCCTACCTCGCCAACAGCACCCGCCTGGAGTCGGCGCTGTACGACCCCGGCTGGGAGGAGCGCTTCGGCGGGGTCACGGTGGACTCCATCATGCTGGTGGAGACGGGCGAGCGGCTCAACGCCGAGACCTTCGAGTACTGGCGCAAGCAGGGCGCGACCATCGTCACGTTCTTCATCCCGCAGGACGAGATGTTGCTGGCCCTGAAGCACCCCCACGTGATGATCACCAGCGACGGCGTGATCCTGAACGGCAAAGGCCACCCCCGCGGCGCGGGTACGTTCGCGCACGTGCTGGGACAGCTCACCAGGGAGGAGGGACACCTCACCCTCATGGAGGCGCTCGCCAAGATGACCGTCATGCCGGCGCAGCGCCTGGAGCGGGCGGCACCCTCCATGCAATACCGCGGGCGGGTGCAGCCGGGGGCGTACGCCGACATCACTGTCTTCGATCCCAACACCATCATCGACCGGGCGACCTACACCAACTCGGCGCAGTACTCCGAAGGTGTACGCTATGTGCTGGTGAACGGTGCGGTGGTGCTGGACGACGGTGAGTTCGTGGAGGGCGCGATTCCGGGACGTCCCATCCGGCGCACTGGAGGGGGCACGCGGTGAGCGGACTCCGGTTCGTCGTCCTCGGGTGGGCGACCGGTGTCGCGCTGCTCGCGTGCACGGCACCGCCGCCCGAGCACCCGGCCTACGGACCGGGCCAGCTGGCGCGCTCGCGGCACGGCGTGGTCGTGAGCGGCGCACCGCTGGCCACCGACGTCGGCGTGCGGGTGCTGGAGGCCGGCGGCAACGCCGTCGACGCCGCCGTCGCGACCGCCTTCGCCCTCGCGGTGGTAGAGCCCACGATGTCGGGCTTGGGCGGACGCACGCAGATGCTAATCCGCACCGAGGCGGGCGAGTTCGTGGGAATCGACGGCACGACCGAGGTGCCCGCCGGGGCTCCGAGCGAGCCGGCGAGCGACACAGACCTCTACGGCTACGCCACGATCGGCGTGCCGGGTACGGTCGCCGCCCTGGCTCAGGCCCACGCCCAGCACGGCAGCCTAACGTGGGCCGAGCTGGTGCGGCCGGCCATCGACCTCGCTGCGGAGGGGTTCGCGCTGGCGCCCGAGGAGGCGCAGCGCATCGCGAGTCAGGCGGAGCGATTGAGCGAGTTCGCGGGGTCGGCGCGCTACTTCTTGCAGCCCGACGGGAGCACGTACCAGGCCGGGGAGCAGCTCGTGCAGGCGGATCTGGCCCGTGTCCTCACGGCGCTGGCCGAGCAGGGACCCGAGGTGTTCTACCACGGCTGGATCGCCGAGAGTATCGCCGTGGACATGGCGCGCCGCGGCGGGTTCGTGCGGGCCCCAGACCTGGCGCAGTACCGGCCGCGCAGCTCGATCGTGGTGCGCGGTAGCTACCGCGGCTACGACCTGGTCGGCACCTACCAGCCGGCCTCCGGTGCCACCACGATCGAGGCGCTGCACATCCTGGAGCAGTTCGACCTCACAGGTCGGGCGGGCACCCCAGACTGGGCCTGCCTCACGGCCCAGGCGCTGCTGCTCGCGTTCGAGGACCGGCGCAAGGACCTGGGAACGCCCGAGGAACAGGCACGCCTCCTCACCTCGAAGGACTGGGCGGCGTCGCGCGCGGCCGAGGTGCGGGATCCCGCCGCCGGCGTCCCGCTGGCGCTGGGCCGCGACACAGGGAACGCGGTCGCCGCAGCCGAGCCGGCGCACACCACTCACCTCTCCGTGGCGGACGCGGACGGCGGCATCGTGGCGCTCACCCAATCGCTCGGTCCCTCCACGGGCTCCAGGGTGGCGACGCCGGGACTGGGCTTCCTCTACGCCGCCACCATGGGGTACCTGGGAGCCATGCCGCCGGGGGCGCGGCCCGGGTCCTCCCAATCACCGCTCATCGTGGTGAACGACGGGCGGCCGGTGTACGTGCTGGGCGCGGCGGGCGGGCGGCGCATCATCTCCGCCATCGTGGCGGTCGTGAGCCGCTTGGCCGATCAGGACCTCACGCTCGCCAACGCGATGGCGGCACCGCGCCTGCACCCAACTAACGAGACCGTCTACATGGAGGGCCGCCCGGAGGCCACCTGGACCGCCGCCGACCTGGCCGACCTGGAGGCCTTCGGGCTCACCACGTCGCCGCGCGCGGAGGCACCGTACTTCGCGCGCATTCACGGCATCGAGATCGACGCCATGACCGGGGTGCCGACCGGCGTGGCGGATACCCGATGGAACGGAGGCGCCAAGGGGGCGCGCCGCTAGCGCACCCCGGCGCCACACGAACGAGGACGACGACATGAGATTGCGAACGTGGAACGGATGGAGAACGGGCGCGCTGGCCGCGGCGCTCTTAGGGTCACTGCTGGCGGCGCCGCTGGCGGCGCAGCAGCCATACGACATCCTCATCAGGGGCGGGCGCCTACTCGACGGCACCGGCAACCCGTGGCACTACGCCGACGTGGCCATCACCGGCGACCGCGTCGTGGCCGTGGGAACGCTGGGGGACGTGCAGGCGCGGCAGGTGATCGACGCCACCGGCCTCTATGTGGCACCGGGCTTCATCGACGTGCACACCCACGCCGGCCGCGGGCTGGTGCGGGAGGAGCTGTCGCACGCGCGACCCCTCCTGGCCCAAGGCATCACCACCGCCCTGCTCAACCCCGACGGCGGCGGACCGGTAGATCTGGCCGAGCAGCGCGCGGCGCTGCTGGAGCACGGCCTCGGGATCAACGCCGGGCTGCTGGTAGGACACGGCTCGGTGCGCCGCGCCGTGCTCGGCATGCAGAACCGCGCGCCGTCGCCCAATGAGCTCGAGGAGATGCGGACGCTGGTCCGCTCGGGGATGGAAGAGGGTGCCTACGGTCTCTCCAGCGGGCCGTACTACGCGCCGGGCAGTTACTCCACGACACCCGAGCTGGTCGCGCTGGCAAAGGTCGCCGCCGAGTACGACGGCGCCTACACCAGCCACATCCGGGACGAGGGTGACTTCAGCATCGGCGTGATCGCCGCCGTGGACGAGGTGATCACCATTGCCCGCGAGGCGAAGCTCCCCGGCGTCGTGACCCACATCAAGGCACTGGGCCCGCGGGTGTGGGGCTACTCGGCGGCCATGGCGTATCGCATCGAGCGCGCCCGGGCGCAGGGCGTAGAGGTATTCGCCGACCAGTATCCATACCTCGCCGGCGGGTCGAGCATCACCGGTGGGCTGGTGCCGCGCTGGGCGCAGGTGGGGGGCCGCGATTCCCTGCTCTACCGGATCGAGACGCCCTCGGAGCGGGCGCGACTCCGGGCGGACATGCTGGAGAACATCGAGCGCCGCGACGGCGCCGACAAGCTGCAGTTCCGCTACCACGAAGCCGATCACTCCATCGAGGGCCGCACGCTACAGGAGGTGGCCGACGAGCGTGGCATGGAGCCGGTGGACATGGCCATCGAGCTACTGAAGGCCGGCGGCGCCAGCCTGGTCTCGTTCATGATGAATCCGCGGGACGCCGAGACCCTGATGGCGCAGCCGTGGACCATGACCTCCTCCGACGGCGGCCTCGTGCCCATGGGTGAGGGGGTGCCGCACCCGCGCTACTACGGCGCCTTCCCGCGCAAGATCCGCAGGTACGTCGTGGAGAAGCAGGTCGTGGATCTGGCCTTCGCGATTCGCAGCATGACGAGCCTACCCGCAACCGTGTTCCGGCTGCACGACCGCGGCGCGATCCGCACCGGCGCGGTCGCCGACGTGGTGGTGTTCGACCTGGAGCGCCTCACCGACAAGGCGACCTACCAGGATCCGCATCACCTGTGCGAAGGCATGATGTACGTGCTCGTGAACGGCACCGTGGCGATTGACGACGGCGAGTTCACGGGGGAGATGGCGGGGAAGGTGCTGCGCAAACCGTAAGGCGCGCGGGAAGCGGGAAACGGGAAACGGGACCCAGCGAGGCCGGGGACCCACCTGAGCGAGCATCAGTGCACCGCCGCAGCGGAGGGTCTGGCCAGCGGCCGCTCCCGGGTGAGGGGAGTGGCCGGGGGAAGGTGGGCGGCAACTGCCGTGAGCGAAGGTGGGTGCCCGGCCGAGCACCGAGCCCCCACCCACCGGGAGCGCACTGACCTGCTCGGTGGGAAGTCCGTCGTACCGTTCCCTGTTCCCCGTTCCCCGTTCCCTGCCTCTGGACTACTGCACTCTCGCCCGCTCCAGCGCCGCCAGCGCTTCTTCCATTTCGGCCTCGACCTGAGCCTTGCGCTGCCGTTGCGTCGCAGTCGGCGGGTAGAGCGAGCCCTGCCGCACACCGAAGCCACTCAACTGTCCCCCCAACCGGCGCATCTGGGATCCCACCCCACGCAGCCTGCGGCCGGCCGTCTCGGCCCACTCCAGCGCCGCGGCGAGGCTCTCGGGAACCTCGGCGCCGGCGCCTACCAGAGAATCGCGCTGGGCCGCCAGCTCGCTCTGCAGCACCTGCGCTGCCTGTTGCGCCCCGCGAACGCGGTGCTGCATCTCCTGCAGGGAGAGCAGGAACGCCTCCCGCGCGCTCCAGTCGGCGGGTGTGAGCGGCATCAGGGGATCGCCGTTCACGGTGACCGTTTGGGTGGAGCGCGCCCCGCCTGCCTCCAGCACCACGGTGTACTCGCCGGGCGCGACGAATGGCCCGGTCGGTGTGAGCGGCCGCGGCGGCTCCGGCAGCGCACCGCGCGTGTCGAACTGCTCCGGGTCGAACGGCGGCGGCTCGTGGCGCAGATCCCAGGTGACTCGGTGCATGCCGCGATCTCCTGGCACCTGTAAAACCCGGACCACGCCTCCACCCCGCGCGACGGTGATGCGGGCACTCTCGGTGTCCGACCCGAGGAAGTAGGTGAGGACCGCCCCGAACGGCGGATTCTCACCGGCGTACGCCGCCTGCCCCCGGTAGGAGGTGTCTTTCCAGTACTGGAACATCGTGGCGGGCCGCACGGCGAACAGGTGGGCGTCGCTCGCCGCCACCCCGCGTGACCACTCCACCAGCGGCGTGACGTCGTCGAGCACCAACAGGCTCCGCCCGTGCGTACCGACGATCAGATCGTTGTCACGCGGGTGAATCAGCAGGTCGTCGTACAGGGTGGTGGGAAGTCCCGGGACCTTAGCCCAGTGCGCACCCGCATCGGTGGACACGAACAGGGCATGCTCGGTGCCCAGGAACAGAAGGTTCGCGTTTGCGTGGTGCTCGACGATGACGTTCGCCGAGCCCGACGGAAGCTCGCGCACGAGCAGCGTCCAGCTCTCGCCAAAATCGGTGGTGCGGTACACGTACGGCGCGAAGTCGCCGTCCCGGTGCGCGTCGAAGGTGACGTAGGCCGTGCCCGGAGCGGAAACCGACGCCGCCACGCGGCTCACGTAGGTGCCGCGCCGCAAACCGCGCACGTTGCGGGAGACCTCGGCCCACGTCTCCCCGCCGTCCTGCGAGACCTGCACGTTCCCATCGTCGGTGCCGATCCACAGGATGTCCGGGTCGAGCGGAGATTCGGAGATGGTCGTGATCTCCCCGAACGAGCTGGTGCCGTCGTTGCGTGACAGGCTGATGTCCGCCCCCGTCACCCCCATGAGCGTGAGCGTATCACGATCGATCTGCCGCGTGAGATCTTCGGTTCGCTCCCAGCTCACACCGCGATCGTGCGATATAAACAGCCGGTTCCCGCCCACGTAGACCACGTTGGGGTCGTGCCGCGAGACGAGGCTCGGCGAGACCCAGTCCCAGCGGTACCGCTCCTCTCCCGCGGGCGGGTACGGCCGGATGTCCAGCAGGTCGCCGGTCTCGGCATCGAGGCGCGTGTAGCTCCCGTTCTGCGCGTTGCCGTAGACGTAGCGGTGGCTCGTTGGGTCGGGCTGCCAGTACATCCCGTCGCCGAAGCCGACCTGCCGCCAATCGTCGTTGATGATCCCGATCCAGTGGCGTGTCGCGCTGGGCCCCATCCACGAGTGGTTGTCCTGCATCCCACCGTAGATGTAGTACGGCTCCCGCATATCGGCCCCAATGCCGTAGAACTGGCCGATCGGGAGGTTGTTGATACGGATGAACGTGCGACCCATGTCCCAGGTCTCGTGCAGCCCGGCGTCGCCGGCCAGGTAGAAGTGGCTGGGATTGCCGGGGTCGATCCACAGCGTGTGGAAGTCGCTATGCACTCCCACGTCGTACGTGGGCCGCGTCGGCATGGTCTCGATCGTCCGCCCCCCGTCCTCGCTCTTGTAGAACGACGTGGCGAGCTTGTAGACCCGCCGCTCGTTCGTGGGATCGATGTAGATGTGGCTGTAGTACATGGGACGCTGGTTGAGGCCGTTCACCTTCGTCCAGCTCTCGCCCCCGTCCTCGGTGCGATAGACGCCGCGCTCCGTGGCGTGCTCGATGGTGGCGTTGAGCACCCTCGGGTTGGTCTGCGCGATGGCCAGGCCGATGCGCCCCTTGTCGCCCTCGGGGATGCCGTTGGTGAGCTCGTGCCAACTCGCGCCGCCGTCCGTGGTCTTGTAGATGCCGCTCCCCGGCCCGCCGCCGTTGAAGCCCCAGGTGCGGCGCAGCCGCTGGTACGCCGCGGCGTACAGGACATCGGGATCCGACGGGTCCATCACGAGATCCACAACGCCGGTGAGCGTGTCCACGAAGAGCACGTGGTCCCACGTCGCGCCACCGTCCGCGGTGCGGAACACACCCCGCTCAGCACTCGGCGCCCACAGGTTCCCCAGGGCCGCGACGTATGCGAACTCGGGGTCCGCGGGATGGACGACCACCCGGCCGATGTGTCGCGTCTCGGCGAGCCCGAGATGCGTCCAGGTGCTGCCCCCGTCGGTCGAGCGGTATACGCCGTTCCCCCAGGAGGTGCTCTGGCGGTTGTTCTGCTCCCCCGTGCCTGCCCAGATCACGTCCGGGTCGGACGGCGCTATGGCGAGATCGCCGAACGTGCTCACCGCCTGGTCCTCGAAGATGGGCGTCCAGGTGGTCCCCTTGTTGGTGGACTTCCAGATACCCCCCGAGGCCGTGGCGAGGTAGATGGTGGACGGATCGTGGGGCAGCGCCTCCACGTCGTGGATCCGGCCCCCGGTTACCGCGGGTCCGATGGAGCGGAAGCGGAGCGCCTGCAGCAGCTCGGAGGAGATCGGTGCCGCCTGCCCCAGCGCGGCCGTGGGCAGCGCGAGCAGCACGCCCGCGCCGAGAATGGACGAGACCCGACGAAGTGCCGACCGCATCACCGCACCTCCCGCCTGAGTATGAATGGGTGAGATCGGGGCGAATGTACGGTGGGAGGTGTGAGCGCGATAGGGTCAGGTAACGGGGGAAAGGGGAAGGGGGAAATGTACGCACGGCAGTCCTCCCACGAGGACGACCTGTCGTGCGTTTCCCCTCTCCCCTTCCCTTTTCCCCTGCTGTGTTTGCCTTTCGCTCTATGCGACCGGTGCTGCCGGCGCCGCTTCTCCTTCCTTGTACAGCCAGCCACCCGCCAGCGCTGCGAGCTCAACCTCCACGAAGGTCCAGATGATGGCGAGCACCCACATCAAGACCGACATGGAGTAGATGCCCATCGCCACAGGCACGACCATCTGCCACACCCAGGCGAGCAGCCATACGGCGAGGCCCGCCAGGAGCGCCGTCTTCGGCCCGGGTCCGAAGCGCGGCCGGATGGCGGCGTAGATCCACACCATGATGATGCCGATCACGAACCCGCCGATGATGAGGATCACCATTGCCCCGGCGCCCGGCTCCGGCAGGCCAAGCGCCGCGAACATGTCCTCGTACGTGCTGGCGAACACGAGGCCGCTCAGCCACTCGATGACGTTGATGATCAGCCCGGCCAATAGTCCACCTGCGATGACGCGACCCGCGTTGATCTGTGCCATGGTCTTGCCTCCCGCGCCTAACGGTCGATGCGCACCAACCTAGAACGTAGTGGACGCTCGATTAGGGAGCCACGGCGCGCTCGTGTCAAGATGCCACCGGTCGCGCTCGCGCGAGTGAGCACTCAGTAACACCTGTAACGCCAAACATTCCAATGGATTAGCGGAGGCTCGCCAATATTCTTACCTTTCGTTTCCACTCGAGCCATGCCGACCGCAAAGCTGGAAGCCATCTGGATCAAGCGTGTTCGACGGGGCCCCATGGATCCCGCCCGGCAGGCCAACGTGCAGGCCGGCTACGGGATCGTCGGCAACGCCGATTGGGGCGGCAGGCGCCAGGTGACGATCATCCAGCGGGAGGTCTGGGAGCGGCTCATGGCGCTCCTCGATGCTGCGGTGGACCCGTCGGCACGGCGTGCCAACCTTATGGTGAGCGGGGTCGAGCTAGCCGATTCGCGGGACCGCGTCCTGCAGGTGGGCCAGTGCCGCATCCGCATCCGGGGGGAGACCAGGCCGTGCGAGCGGATGGACGAGGCCTGCTCCGGCTTGCGGGAGGCGATGATCCCTGACTGGGGTGGCGGCGCCTACGGCGAGGTGCTCGACGATGCCCGGATCCAGGTGGGCGACTCCGTGCGCTGGGTGGCGGCGTCCCAGGAGGATGCATGAAGAGGTCGGACGCCGAGTGGCGCGCGCAGCTCACCCCGGAGCAGTACCGCGTGATGCGCGAGAAGGGAACGGAGCGCGCGTTCAGCGGGGAGTACGTTCACTGCAAGACCGAGGGAATCTATCGGTGCGCGGGCTGCGGCAACCCGCTGTTCAGCTCGGCGGCCAAGTTCGACTCCGGGACGGGGTGGCCCAGCTTCTGGGCACCCCATACCCCGGGGGCGCTGCGTGTCGAGCCCGATCACAGCCTGGGGATGCGGCGCACGGAGGTGCTCTGCAGCGAGTGCGACGCGCACCTGGGGCACGTGTTCGAGGACGGCCCCGATCCGACCGGGAAGCGCTACTGCATCAACTCGGTCGCCCTCAGGCTCGAACCCGAGTCGCCCTGACCCGCGCGACCGGCGGACGAGCGAGCGCCGCGCGGAGGCGAGGCGACCACGACCGCAACTGACTCTAGGCGATGCTCGTCTACACCGACAGTGTCGACTTCGCCGGACGGCTTCTCAAGTGCCACGCCGCCGGGTGGGCCTCCCTCGAGCCCGGGGAGGCACCCGCAGCGCGGGAACTGAGTCGGCAGCTGTTCTCAGACCGGCCGGTCCGGCACGGAGAGGTGACCAGCGCAACACGCTGGAGCAACCTGTTCCTGGTTGCAGACGCACCCCGCTCCCAGTTCGACCTCCTGGTTGAGCTGAGCAGCGCGGAGCACGCGCTGCCCGACGGTACCCTTTGCCTCGCTGATGCCGGACGGGACTTCCACGGATTCAAGGGTCGCCGTTGGTCGACCGCGGCCGGAAACATCCACCTGTCCGCCTACCTTGCCCCGGCGCAAACCCTCATGCCGTCCGGCACGGCCTTCATGTTACTCGCCACGGTCTCGCTGGTCGACGCGATAGACGCGGCGCCGGGGCTCGAGCGCAGGAGTGGCATCAAGTGGCCCAACGACATCCTGGTCGACGGGGCCAAGGTGGGAGGGGTGCTGGCCCACACCCATACCCAGGGAGAACGAGTAACCGCCGCGGTGCTGGGCATAGGATTGAACGTAGAGACCACGCCGGACGTGGAGCCTACGCCGTTCGTTCCACGGGTGAGCTCGCTGCAGGACGTTGCGCCGGGCCCCAATGCTCCTACACAGGGCGAGTGCTTCGCAGGGCTCATCGAGGCCCTGGACCGGAACTACGAGCTCCTTCAGCGCGGCGATTACGCCCGGCTGTTGGAACGCTACCGCGCGCGGTCCTTAGTCATTGGCCGGCGCGTGGCCATCTGCGGGGAGGAATCGGGAGTCGCCCCGCAGGTAATCGCCGAGGGCATCGTGACCCGCCTGGGCGATCACCTCGAATTGTATCTCGAGAACCGGGAGCGGCCGATCATCAGGGGTCGGCTGACGCTGACCGGCGGGTAGCGTTGCGGCCCCGGCCGGCGCGCCAGCAGTTGCGAAGCTGGGTGTTCTTGCGTCTATTGGAGGGCGGGAGCCGCGGCTGCACGGACGGTGCACGGGGGTCGCAACAGGCATGCGCTTGACGGGAGGGGTACATGGGGTCGCCTGATCTGCTGTTGGTCTGCGTCTCCGCTCTTGCTGCGGTCTTCCTGCTCCTCACGTTGCTCGCGGTGGTAATGCGAGCACTCATCGCTGTATTCCCCGAGAAGGTCACCACGACGGACGCTGCGGTCCTGGCCGCGGTGACGGCGGCTGTGTCCGCCGCCTACCCGGGAGCCAAGATCACGAATATCGAGGAGGAACGATGATCTTCACCGAGAGCCCGAAGAAGATCCGGGTGATGTTCACCCCGTTCCGGGATGGGCTACAGAGCTCTTTCGGCGGCAAGGTCCGGCTGACGGACTTCCTCCCTGCCATGCAGGCCTCCGCCGAGGCAGGCGTCAGACATTTCGAGTTCGGCGGCGGGGCTCGCTACCAGGCACCCTACTTCTACCTCGGAGAGAACCCCTTCGAGGACATGAGGAAGATGCGAGAGGCGGTGGGTCCGGAAGTGGATCTCCAGATCCTCACCAGGTCAGTCTCCGGTGTGACCCTCACGACGCAGTCCATCGACGGCCTGCGGCTGCAGGCGAAGCTGATGAAGCAGAGCGGCACCACGTGGGACCGCAACTTCGACTACATGAACGACGCCCGCAACCTGGTGAACACCGGCAAGCCCATCGTCGACGTTGGGATGCACCATCAGGTATGCATCGCGCTCATGGGGCTGCCGTTCCACTCGGACAAGGTCCACACGCCCGACTTCTACTTCCGCATCGGGCAGCAGCTTCTGGAAAGCGACATCCAGATCGACAGCATCTGCTTGAAGGACGCGAGCGGGACCACGGACCCGCGCACGATCTACGAGACGGCAGTGGCCCTGAGGAAGATCATGCCCCCGGAGATGCCACTGTGGATGCACACGCACGACACCGCCAGCACTGCCGTCGCGTGCTACATGGCGGCCATCGCGGGTGGCGCGGACGGCGTGGATGTCTCGATCAGGCCACTGGCCAGCGGAACCGTCCAGCCGGACGCCCGCTCGCTGGCCCACGCCCTCAAGGGTACCGGGTACAGCCTGGATCTCGACGTGTCGAAGCTGCCCGAGATCGAGAAGCTGCTGAACGAGTCACTCGCAGATTATGATTTCAACCCAACCACCACAACGCCGGATGCCCGGGTGCTGGGCTTCCCCATGCCGGGCGGTGCCATCGGCCCGAACGTCCACATGATGGCGAAGGCAGGTATTCTCGAGCGATACGGCGAGGTCCTGGCGGAGTTCCCGGTCGTCGTCGAGGCGGGTGGCGCGTGGACGAGCGTCACGCCGGGAAGCCAGCAGTACTGGTTGCAGGCGTTCAACAATGTGCTCTATGGGCGCTGGAAGAAGATCGACCCCGGCTACGGCAAGGCGGTGCTGGGGTATTTCGGGCGGACGCCGCTGCCGCCAGATCCCGAGGTCGTGAAGTTCGCTGCGGAGCAGCTCGAGCTCCAGGTGTTCGAGGGGGATCCGCTTGAGGCTGCCCCCAAGAACATTGGGCCGGTCAAGCAGGAACTCCAAGCAAGGGACCTTCCCGCTACCGACGAGAACGTTTTCCTCGTGCTTGCGGCGATGGTGCCGGGCAAGAAGATGGAGGTCAATGAGGGAATCCGACTGCTCACCGGAAATCCCAAGGTCGACGTTCCCCTAAAGAAGAAGCCCGAGGCCCCTGCTGCTGCTCCCGCACCGGCCCCGGCGCCGCTCGAGGTACCCTCCCGCACGCCGGCGCTCACGGGACCGGTCACGACCCGCTGCACCGTGGAAGAGAACGGCAACAAGCGGTCCTTCGTCATCACCCTGGAGCCGGCGACCGGCGGCGAGGCTCCGGCTGCAGCTGCGTCGGTGACACCGGCCGCGGCGGCGGCACCTGCCCCTGCGGCGCAGGGAACGCCGGTGTACTCCACTTTCACCGGCGCAGTCGACGTGGTGGACATAAAGGTCAAGGTGGGTGACACCGTCACGAAGGGCAGCGTGCTCGCCCAGGTCGAGGCGATGAAGGCCACCCATGACATCAAGTCTCCCCGCGACGGAACCGTGACCGCAATTCACGTCCAGATCGGTGACGAGATCGATTCCTCACGGCCAATCATGACGATCGCCTGAGATCGATCCAGCCATGGAGACCGTCACTCAGCTACTGCAACAGTCCGGTTTCGCGAATCTGGGCATCGGGAACGTGGGGATGTTCGTGGTGTCGGGCATCCTCATCTTTCTCGCAATCACCAAGGGCTACGAGCCGCTACTGCTGATTCCCATCGGCTTTGGCGCCATTCTCGCCAACCTGCCGCTGGCGGACATGGGGTCGTATGGCGAGGGGATCATGGCCCTGATCTATAACACGGGCATCCGTACCGAGTTGCTCCCGCCCTTGATCTTCCTGGGCGTGGGTGTGCTAACCGACTTCCGCCCCCTGCTGGGACGCCCGCTGACGTTCCTGCTCGGTGCGGCGGCACAACTCGGCATATTCGTGGCGGCTCTATCGGCGGCGTACCTGCTGGGCTTCGACTCGCGCGAAGCGGCGTCGATCGGGATCATCGGTGGCGCGGACGGGCCCACCTCGATCTTCCTCACCTCCCAGCTCGCCCCGCACCTCCTGGGACCCGTGGCCGTGGCTGCGTACAGCTACATGTCGCTGGTGCCGATCATCCAACCCCCGATCATGCGGCTGCTCACTACCGAGAAAGAGCGAGCCATCGACATGCCGCAGGCCATACCGGTCTCGCGCACAGCAGTCATTCTGTTTCCCATCGTGACGGGGGTAGTCGCGTCCCTGGCGGTGCCGTCCAGCGCGCCGCTGATCGGCATGTTGATGTTCGGGAACCTACTGCGGGAGTGCGGCGTCACAGAGCGGCTGCGCAAGACGGCGGGCGGCGCACTGATCGACATTGTCACCATCTTCCTAGGCCTGGCCGTCGGCGCCACGATGGATGCGGAACACTTCCTCAACTACCGCACCATCCTGATCCTGGTGCTCGGAGCCGTGGCGTTCTCCTTCAGCACTGCAGGCGGCATCATATTCGCGAAGGGCCTGAACCTGACGCTGCGGCGCAAGATCAATCCGTGCATCGGCGCGGCCGGCGTGTCGGCCGTGCCCATGTCTGCCCGCGTCGTACAGCGGTTCGTGTCGGAATCCACCGACGGCAGGGTGAACCCCCTGATGCCCGCCATGGGGCCCAACGTCGCCGGAGTCATCGGCTCGGCCGTGGCAGCGGGCGTGTTCTTGATGCTGTTTGGATAGGACGGTCGCCGTAGCACGGGCCGTCCGCATCCCAACGTGGCGCCCTGCGTCTCCGCACTCAGCAGCGCACACGGCGGCGACTGTATGAAGGCCCGTTCACGGGTCATTGTGCCAAACTTCAGGGCGCAATAGCTATGGTAGATTGTTGCGGCTATGATCAGCGACTCCGTGCATCCGCAACCACGTGAAACCGTCACCGTACAATGCGCAGCCCACCCCGCACCCAGCTAGCCCCATCCCACCGACCCGACTCCACGAGTGAGGAACCAAGCCACCATGCGGCCAGCACCAGTGCGTGGGAGGCGTACTCGCCGTAACGAAGAGAGGTAATTCCGTGCCGACCGCCAAGGGCAAGAAGACTCGCAAGAAAACCGCCCGCCGGGTGAAGAAGACAGCGAGGTCGATCAAGAAAGCCGTCCGCCGAGGTGCCAAGAAGGCCGAGAAGGCGGCGCGCACGGCGACACGCCGAGGCATGAAGCAAGCGAAGAAGAAGGCCCGCCAAGCCATGCGCAGGGTGTCCAAGGCGCGCAGGGCGACGCGCAAGCCGGCATTCCCCTCCGGAAGGGATATCCTCAACGATCCTCGGTTCAACAAGGGAACGGGTTTCACGGACGCGGAACGTGATGTCCTCAAGCTCCGCGGACTGCTTCCGCCCCGCGTGCACACACTCGAGGAGCAACAGATCCGGGTGCTGGGGAACTACCGTCGCAAGCCCAACGGCCTCGAGAAATACATCTTCATGACGGCGTTGCAGGACCGCAACGAAACACTGTTCTACCGCACGGTGATCGACAACATCGACGAGATGATGCCGATCATCTACACCCCAACAGTCGGGGAAGCGTGCGCCAAGTACGGACACATCTTCCGGCGTCCTCGTGGGCTCTTCATCTCGGCCAAACACAAGGGCAGGATCAAGAGCCTCCTGGAGAACTGGTCCGAGCGCAACGTAGCGATCATCGTGGTGACCGACGGGGAGCGCATCCTCGGACTGGGCGACCTCGGTGCCGACGGCATGGGCATTCCCATCGGCAAACTGTCGCTCTACACCGCGTGTGCCGGCGTACATCCCAAGCACTGCCTCCCCGTGACCCTCGACGTGGGCACAAACAACGAGGCGTTGCTGGAAGACCCGATGTACATCGGGCTGCGGCAGCGGCGGCTCCGTGGCGAGGAGTACGACGAGCTGGTCGACGAATTCATCCGCGCAACACAGCGCGTCTTCCCCAACGCTCTGATCCAGTTCGAGGACTTCGCCACCCAGAACGCGTTCCGGCTGCTCAAGAAGTATCGCGACCGGATCTGCACCTTCAACGACGACATTCAGGGCACCGCCGCGGTAACGCTCGCCGGCCTGCTGGGAGCCGGCCGCATCACCGGGCAGGACATCGCCAAGCAGACGCTGCTCTTTCTCGGCGCGGGCGAGGCCGGCATTGGGATCGCCGACCTGTGCGTGTCCGCGATGGTACGCGAGGGGATGCCCCGCGAGGAGGCGAAGAGCCGCATGTGGTTCGTGGACTCGAAGGGGCTTGTGGTGAAGTCCCGGACCGACCTGGCGGAGCACAAGCTACCCTACGCACGGGATCACGAGTTCCTGCGCGATCTTCCAGCGGCTGTCGAGGCGGCGCGCCCCACGGCCATCATCGGCGTCTCGGGCAAGCCGCAGTCCTTTACTGAGCCGATCGTCCGGCACATGGCGGAGATCAACCAGCGGCCCATCGTGTTCGCGCTGTCGAATCCCACGTCCAAGGCGGAGTGCACCGCCGAGCAGGCGTACGAGTGGACCGATGGCCGCGGCATCTTCGCGAGCGGGAGCCCGTTCGAGCCGGTAATCTACAAGGGCAGGCGGCACGTACCCACGCAGGCGAACAACGCCTACATCTTCCCGGGCCTAGGCCTAGGCGCGGTCGTGTCACGCACAAGGCACGTGACCGACGACATGTTCTACGTGGCCACCCGGGCCGCTGCTGACATGACGACGGAGGAGGAGTTGGAGCAGGGCTCGATCCTGCCGCCGCTCACAGCCATCCGTGAGGTGTCGGCGACGATCGCCGCCGCAGTCGCGGAATTCGCCTGGAACGAGGGACTCACTCGGTGCCGGCGGCCAAGGGACATCATGGCCCTGGTACGGTCTCGGATGTACGACCCCCACTACGAGAGCTACGTATGAGGCAAATCACCACACCAGGACGGGTACTCGTTCCCGCGCTCGCGGCGGCGCTGCTTCTTGCCGGTGCGACTGGCGTAGCCGCACAGGAGGTCCAGGAGCAGGTCGACGCACTGTTCGCCGAGTGGGACACGCCCGAGTCTCCGGGGTGTGCCCTCGGGGTGGTGCGCGACGGCGCGCTGGTCTACTCGCGCGGCTACGGTGTCGCGAACCTCGAGCGCGCCATTCCTATCACGCCGAGCACCGTGTTCTACATGGCATCCGTCTCCAAGCAGTTCGTGGCGGCGAGCCTCGGGCTGCTGGTCCTCGAGGGTCAGGTGGGGCTGGACGACGACGTGCGACAGTACGTTCCCGAGCTTCCCGACTACGGGACCCCCATCACCATCGAGCAACTGCTGCATCACGTGAGCGGGCTACGGGACTACCTCGAGCTCATGGGGATGGCCGAGCTGTCCCTGGAGGAGGCTTACACACCGGACCAGATCCTCGAGCTGGTGTCGCGTCAGGAGGGGCTCAACTTCCCGTCCGGGGAGCGCTACATGTACAGCAACACCGGCTACTTCCTGATCCCGGTGATCATCCAGCGGGTTACCGGTCAGGGCATCCGCGAGTATGCGGCGGAACGGCTGTTCGGCCCCCTGGGCATGGGCAGCACCCACTTCCACGACGACTACCGCCACGCCATCCCCGACCGGGCGCTGAGCTACCAAGAGGATGAAGAGGGCTTCGAGCTCTCCTTCCTCGAGAAATTCGACCAGGTCGGGTCGGGCGGGTTGCTCAGCACGGTCGAAGACCTGGTGCATTGGGACGCCAACTTCTACGAGCCGCGGGTGGGCGGGCACGCCTTGCTCTACCTGCTGCGCACGCGCGGCGTCCTGACCGAGGGCGACACCATCAGCTACGCTCTGGGGTTGCGGCTCGCGGAGTATAATGGGCTCACCATCGAGGAGCACAGCGGGTCTATGATGGGCTTCCGCACCCACCTGATGCGGTTCCCCCATGAGCGGTTCTCGGTGATCTGCCTCTGCAACCTCGGCAGCATCAACCCCGGCGCACTGGCCCGTGACGTGGCGGAGCTCTACCTGGCCGACCGCTTCACCACCCGGCTCGCGCAGTACGCCGGCGAGTACCACTCGCGCGAGCTCGGGGTGACGCGCACCCTCGCCGTGGTCGAGGGCCGCCTCATGTTACAACGGGCCGACGAGCCTCCACTCGAGCTCACCTCCGGTCAGCGCGACCGGTTCAGCGTCGGGCGGGGCAACGCGCAGATCAGGTTCGTGCGGGACGAGACCGGCCAGGTAAGCGGCCTGATTCTAGACGGCGGGCGGGCGCTGGGGATCGCCTTCACGAAACGGTAGCCACCGGCGACAAGCGAGCTGCACGCCGCCCTCGGAAGACACGAGCCTTCCGAGGGCGGTTCGTCTCGAGCGGCCGTGGCTACGGTTCCAATCCCACCTCGTAGTTCATCATGAACACCAGGAACTTCGACACCGCCACCATGTCCTCTCCCACGTACCGGATGGAGTGGGCGTCGGTCCGCTCCACCATGGGGAGATAGGCCAGCAGCTGGGACGGCCGGTAGTTCTTGAACCGCACGTCCAGCGTGACGGGCGTCTCCAGCACAACCGGCTCGAAGTCGTCCAACCGTCCGAGCGCGGTTTCCACCTTCTCCTCAATGAGCCGATAGGCGGCTTCCGGCATCAGGGTCCTGGCGGAGTGAAAGCTGTAGTTCCACTTCACCACCGCACCCTCTATGTCACCCACGACGTGGCTGACCTCGGCCACCGCCGCGTCGTCACCGGACACCATAACTACGGGGACGCCAAAGTGCCCAGCGATGGCCGCGTTGATGCCGCCCTCTGGCACCGACTGACCGTTCAGCCGGATATCTGCCAGGCGCCCGCTCGACATCGTGTGGGCGCGCACACCGTCGGGATTGGTGGTGCCGGCGTGATACCCAATGAAGATGGCCGCGTCGAACGTCTCGTCGATGCCCTGCATCATCATGAGCGGCCGAGGCCAGGACCGCACGACGGTGACGTCCGGCGGCAGCTCGTCGAGCAGCAGATTCTGCCCGTTCCCGTGCGAGTCGCTGATCAGGATCTCTGTGGCACCCGCTGCACGCGCGCCGCGGATCGCAGCCAGTACCTCCTGCGTCACGTACTTCCGTGCCTGCGCGTATTCGAAGCCACCTGGGCCGAGCTGCGCCCCCGTCACCACGCCGACCACTCCCTCCATATCAGCGGAGATGTAGACCTTGAGATTGCGCCTCTGGCCGGCCGCCGGTTGCGCGATTAGTGCCGTAGCCAGCAGCGCTGCCACGGGCGCGGACCATGGTTTCGCCGTCATTTGGATGCGCACGGAATCAGTCCTCCAAGGTGAATCCGATCTGCATGATCACTTGCCACTCCGAGACGACGCCCGCCTCGATGTGTCCACGGATCTCTTTGACCTCGAGCCAGCGCATGTTGCGCACGGTCTTGTTGGCGCGGGCGACGGCGCCATTCACGGCGTCCTCGATGCTCTTGCCCGAGGTGCCGATGAGCTCGGTCATCTTGTAGACATGGTCCGGCATAGGAGTGCCCTCCGTAGGTGAGTGGTCGTGCGTCTACGCGCCGGCGGGTGCCCGCCCGGCTGGGGCTCTACAATACGATCCCTGCACCGGTGAGGCCAGCGGGCCGGCGACCGTGGCTTGCCCGGGTACCCAGGCCTCGGCATGTTTCCCACCACCGACGTCCGAGGGGTCGTGCGGTCCGCCGGCCGGCGCCGCCGCCAGGCCCCACAGCAGCGGAGCAAGGAAGGTGTCAACCCATCGGAGCCATTACCCACGTCGCCGCATCCGCCGGAGGCTCATCCGGTTCGGTATGATCCTCGGCGCCGTGCTCGCCGGCGGAACGCTGGGGTACATGCTGCTCGAGGGATGGGGCCTCATCGAGTCCCTATACATGACGGTCATCACGCTGTCCACGGTGGGCTTCAGCGAGGTGCGACCCCTATCGCAGCCGGGCCGTATCTTCACGGCTGGACTGATCGTGGCAGGCGTGGGGGCGGTGACCTACCTGTTTGCCGCCATCTCCCAGTACATCATCAGCGGGGAGCTCACCGGCTCCCTCCGGAAGGCACGCATGCAGCAACGCATCGACGCCCTGAGCGGGCACTACGTCATCTGCGGTTACGGGCGCGTGGGCCAGCAGGTCCAGCTCGATCTCCAGGGCAAAGGCCAGCAGTGCGTGGTGGTAGAGGTATCCGAGGACGCCCTCAAGGAGGCCCCCCCGCGTACGCTCTACGTGATCGGCGATGCGGCCGACGACGCGGTCCTGCAGCAAGCCGGGATCGCCCGCGCCGCCGGCCTGGTGGCCGCCACCGGTGACGACGCCACCAATCTGTTCGTGGCGCTGAGCGCGCACACCCTCAACCTCACGCTCCCCATAGTGGCCCGGGCCAACGATCCGGCCACCGAGCCCAAGCTCATCCGGGCCGGGGCGACCCATGTGATCTCGCCTTACACCCTCAGCGGCCGCCGCATCGCACGACAACTCCTCTACCCCTCCGTCACGGACTTCCTCGACGTGGTGATGCACTCCGGCGATCTCGAGCTATGGCTGGAGGAGTGCCGCGTGGAGGCGGGAAGCGATCTGCACGACAAGACAGCGCAAGAGGCCGAGGTGCGGAAGCGCACAGGCGCGAATGTCCTCGCCGTGCGCCGGCACGACGAGGGCGCGATAATGACGAACCCGCCGATGGAGATGCGCTTCGAGCCGGGTGACGTGCTCATCGCGCTGGGGACCCGGTCGCAACTGGAGGCGCTGGACGGGCTGGCGCGGACGTAGGCTTAGTATGCGCCGCGGTCGACCGACCCACACCGGAGCCCCAAACACAAAGCGGCCGGGCCCACGAGGCCCGGCCGCTTCGATCTCGCTAGGCGGCCCACGGCCGCGACTCAACGCGGTCCTGCGGTCGCTTCCCCGAGCTGGTCGAAGGTCTGATTGAGTATCGGATACTGACGCCAGTCCTCGTAGTCGAAGTGCCACCACTCGAACTCGTACACCCGGAAGCCCTGCGTCTCCATGGCCGATCGCAGGACCTCACGTTGCCACCGCTGCAGCGACGTTCCTCCCATGTACTCCGGGAATGAGCGGTCCGAGAACTCGTCGTAGCCGCCAACCATCGTAACGGGTCGGCCCGTAGCGAGCTCGAACAGGGTGAGATCCACGGCGGCTCCCCGGTTGTGGCGCGACCCCTCGCTCGGATCGGCCACGAAGATCTTGTGCTCCGCGGGGGTCGCGTCCCAGAACATCTTGGTCACGTACCAAGGGCGATAGGCATCGTGGATCAGAAGGCCGTATCCCTGGGCCCGAAGCTGCCGGTGCGCCCGGACGAGAGCCTCGGCCGCCGGCCGTTGCATGAAGGCCTTTGCCTCGTCGTAGAACACCGCACCCATGAAGTTGTTCGTGGTCGCATATCGGATATCGTACCGGATCGTCGAATCCAGCGAACGAACCTCCACCAAGTCCGGCTCCCGAAACTCACCCGCTTCCACCGGCGGTGTGGCGGTCAACGCCTCACGCCGGAGCTCGTCGACCGGTCGCACCGGTTGGATCCGGAACGTGACCTCGGCGTCTCCACCCGTCTCCCGACGCAAGAACACGACGCTCGCCGCTTCCACTTGCGTCGCTCGGCCCGCGGCATCGCGTGTAAACACCAAACGCTCACCGTCATACAGACCCCAGCGCGGGAATGCGAATACGTCTCGCGAGATCTCCTCGAGCGGGTACAGGAAGAACCACTCGATGAGCGCGTGCAGCTGACCGTCCCGTTCCAGCACATACAGCACGTTGTGGTCCCAGCCGTACTCGCCGATGAGGCCGCGCCAACGCTCGGGCGCCCGCCGGGGCTTCGCCATCGAAGCACGGCGCAGCGTGTCGCCTCCCACCGCAATTGCACCGTCGAGCAGCTCGAAGCGCGGCCCGTACGAGAGCCGATCATCGGCGATCAGGTCATCCCCGCGGACTCGGAGTCTCAGCCGCATGCCTGGCTGGCGCAGCCAGGCGTACAGACCGCCGGGGCGCTCGACGATCTCCACCACCCGGTCACCCCGGCCGTAGCGGCCCGCGATCCGGCCGGCCTCAGCAGCCGGCACCGGCTGGGTTACCTCCGCAGCGGGTAACGGCTGCCCCTGCCGCACGGCGAGCGTGAGCCGCAACGCATACCTGACGATGCGCCCCACCACGGCGTTGGTCATGTCCACGTTGGCCACTGCGACCGCGCCGAGCTTGGCATCGGGCAGCGCCGCAAGCTCCGTGGAAAACCCGTAGATCGCTCCGCCGTGCCCGATCACCCGCTGGTCATCCAGCATGCCCAGTCCGAACCCGATCCCGTATCCCGTCGTCGCATCCGGGGGCGCGAACTGCGGCGTCAACATCTCGTCTATCGTAGCCGCCGATACGACCGGCCCATCCGGGCCCACTCCCCCCGCGAACAGCGCGCTCATGAACCGGGCGAGATCCGTGACCGGCGCGTACATGCTTCCCGCAGGTGACATCCCGAGCTGGAACGTGGGCGCCTCAAAGGTGCGTCCATGGTAAGCCCACATGAAGGCATCAGCCAAACGTCGCACGATGTCGGGCTCCGGCGCGAACGAGCTCTGCTCCATGCCGAGCGGCTCCAGCACCGAGCGCCGGACGTAGTCCGTGAACGGCTCGCCGCGCAGGTGCTCGAGCACATAACCAACGGTCGCAATACCTGCGTTCGAGTACTTCGTGCGGGTCGTAGGCTCGTAGACGAGCGTGGTAGAGTTCAGACTACCTACGGTAGCCTCGAGGGTAGTGCCCGTATCGTCGAAGTAATGCCCGGCCGGCGGCTCGCGCACCAGCCCGGATCGGTGAGACATTAGCTGCCGCAGCGTGATCGCCTCCGCGTACGGATTCCGAGGACTGAATGCGGGCAGGTACGCGGTCACCGGTGAATCGAGCTCGAGCTCCCCCCGTTCCACCAGCTGCATGATGGCAACGTCGGTGAACAGCTTTGACACCGAGCCGACACGATAGACCGTTGCCGCAGTGGCTGCGATACCGTCCTCCGGGTCGGCATACCCGAACCCCTGCGCCCACACGGTCTCTTGATCGTCCACTAAAGCAATCGATAGCGCGGGCAGCTCCTTGTCAGCCATCTCGTGCTCAATGAACGCGGTCAGTGAGTCGACGGCAGCCTGGTAGTCCTCCCGTGCCGCCACGTTGCCGGAATCGGCGCTGCAGGCCTGCACTGCCACGAGCGCAAGCCACACGACAGCCTGGTACCACACCGACCACCGGCGCCGGGTCACGGCGTTTCCCGTCACGTAAGAGCCTTTCACCGTTCCTCCTGTTCGCGACACAAGGTGGCTCACCGATTCGAGTCCCCAATGCTCGCGGTTTTGCCCGTCGGCGTCAATGCGAGGCACGGCACGCACCGGCGAGGCCGGTCGCTCGTTGCCCTGTCAAGCCGGGCTCGCGACCCACGAGCGGTGAGATATCTTCCCCAGGAAGACTAAGAGGCGCGCGAGTATGTCCCCACGTCATCGTCCCCACCCGAAGCCCACACGACCGTTCAGGTTCCTCCTAGCGTTCGCGATTCTCGCAGCAGCACCACTCACGTACCCGCAGTTGCATGCACAGAGCGACCGGGCCGGCCCGTACAGGATCCGCGCCGAGTATGACGTGCGTGTCCCGATGCGGGACGGCATCACGCTATCGGCCGATGTGTTTCGTCCTGACGCTCCAGGGCGATTCCCGGTCATTCTGGAGCGTACGCCCTATGACAACAGCCGGGTGGCTCGGCTCGCGCTCGGCAAGCACCTGGTGACTCACGGCTACGTCTATGTGACTCAGGACGTGCGCGGACGCGGCGACTCAGACGGTGAGTTCTACCCCCTCATTCACGAGGCGCGAGACGGCTACGACACCCAGACGTGGGCCGGCGAGCAGCCCTGGTCGAACGGAATAGTGGGAACGACGGGCAGCTCGTACATGGGATGGACTCAAGTGTACGCTGCGGGCCTCAACAATCCCCATCTCGGGGCGATGGTATCGATCGTGACACCGCCCGATCCGGTGCGCAACTTCCCCTTTCAGTTCGGCACCATCAGCCCGACGACCATCTCCTGGGTCATAACGGTCTCCGGTCGCACGCTGCAGGACATCTCACAACATGACCTCGAGACCGCCTACAGAACCCTACCGCTCAGAGAGATGGACCGCGCTCTCGGCTGGCACCTCAAGCCCTGGCGTGACTGGTTCGATCACCCCACGCTGGACGCCTATTGGGAACAGCAGGCCTACCAGGAGCGGCTGCTCAGCTCCGACGTGCCAATTCTTCACATCAGCGGCTGGTACGACGACGTGCTGGTGGGCACCCTCGAGAACTACGTCAACATGGTTCGCCGCGCCGAGGATCCCGAGGTGCGCGGCAGGCAGCGCCTCTTGATCGGCCCCTGGGGACATCGTGTCAACGTGCACCGGCCATGGGAACATATCGATTTCGGGCCGGACGCGGTCATCGACCTCAACAACGTGCAACTCCGCTGGTTCGACCGCTGGCTCAAAGGAATGCAGAACGGCGTCGATGCCGAGCCACCCGTGCGGATCTTCGTCATGGGCGAGAACGTGTGGCGTGACGCGGAAGAGTGGCCCCTCGCTCGCACCGATTACGTAAAGTACTTCCTCCACAGCGGCGGCCGAGCTAACACTCTATTCGGTGACGGCACCCTGAGCGACCGGCCTCCGGGCGACGAGCCGCCGGACGAGTATCGCTATGACCCGATGGATCCCGCCCCGTTCATCACCGAGCCACAGTACAGCCAACTCGGCGGCCCAGACGATTACCGCAGTGTGGAACGGCGTGATGACGTGCTGGTCTACACGGGAGCCGCCTTGACAGAGCCTCTCGAGGTCTGCGGGCCACTCGTGGTGAAACTCTACGCCGCCTCATCCGCGAAGGACACGGACTGGACAGCAAGGGTACTCGACGTGCATCCCGACGGGTATGCGCAACGGCTGAACGATGGGATCGTACGGGCACGATTTCGAAACGGCCTCGCCCGAGAGGAGTTCCTGACGCCCGGTCAGGTCGAGGAGTACACTATCGACGCTTGGGCAACCTGCGTCCTGCTGGGCGTAGGCCACCGCCTGAGACTCGAGATCTCATCGAGCGCGTTTCCCAGGTTCGATCCGAACCTCAATACCGGCGGACCCATTGGCAAGGAAGCGCAGGCGGTCATTGCGCACCAGACCGTCTACCATGACCGGATGCGACCGTCGCACATCCTGCTTCCCGTCGCGCCACGCCGGTAGCACACCGGGTCATCCATCAGTCCCGGGTGGCCCTACCGCGCGTCGACGCCACCCAATGACGGATGCCGCTCGTGCTGCAGTTCCTGGGCTACCCGCTCCATCTCGCGCATGGCGCGCAACAGGTTCAGGCCCGCAATCTTCTTGATGTCCTCGTCGCTGTAGCCCCTGCGGAGCAGCTCTGCGAACAGCAGTGGGAACTTGCTCACGTCCTCGAGGCCGACGGCCATCGAGGACGTCCCGTCGTCGTAGAAGTCCGAGCCGATTCCGATATGGTCGATTCCCGCCACGCTGCGGATATGGTCGATGTGGTCTGCGACGTCACCCACCGTGCCCCGAGGCGCCGGATGCTGTCGCATCCATTCCTCCAGGCGCTCTGCGATCTCCTGCTCGTCATCGAGCTGGGTGCGCAGCTGCTCCGCCACCGCATTGCGCTGCGTGTTCCATACCGGCTCGTCGGGCGATTGGCCCGCCGACACGAGAAATCGCTCGGCAGCCGCACCCTTCAAGCCGAGCCACTCGGGCGCCGTCGGTGGCGTATACCCGGCCACGAAACACACCATCACTACGCCGCCATTCTCTGCCACCAGTGGGAGTACGTCGTCCGGCACGTTGCGGGGATGGATGTTGATGCCCCTGGCGGACGAGTGGGAGAAGATCACCGGGGCACGGCTCACGCGCAGCGCATCCTTCATGGTCTCCGCACTCACGTGCGACAGATCTACGAACATCCCCAGGCGGTTCATCTCCCGGACGACCTGTTCGCCGAACTCGGTGAGCCCACCGTGGCGCGGTGCATCAGTAGCGGCGTCGGCCCAGTCGTTGGTGCGGAAGTGCGTCAACGTCATGTACCGCACACCGAGAGCGAATACCATCCGAAGGGCGGAGAGCGAGTTCTCGATGATGTGACCACCCTCCAGCCCGATAAGCGACGCGATCTTGCCCTGAGCGAACATCCGCTCGATGTCGTCCGCGGTGCGCGCGAGCTCCAGGTCCGGGTATGCCACCGCCATACGGTGCACCATGTCGATCTCCCGCAACCCAAGCCGCAATGCGTCCGCGCTGAGCGGAGGCTCCGACGGCACCCACGCCGACCAGAACTGCGCCCCGACCAATCCCTCGCGCAGGCCCGGCAGATCGGCGGGAAGATGCGGCTGCGGGTGGGTGAGATCCGCTCCGACCGGGTCTCCCCCCTCCAGCTCCAACAGGCTGGTGGGGAGGTCGTTGTGCCCGTCGATCAGAGGAACCTCCCTCAGCAGTGCCCTGGCGCGCTCCAGGAGCCCGGGATCTGGATCCGGCCACGGTTCTTGTGCCCTCACTTGCGCTCCAGGCAGGAGAATCGCCAGGGTCAGCAGGAGGCCTGCACGTCGCATGTTAGACGCTCCGAATGTGTGTGGTGGACAGTGTGCGGCATGGCGCCGCACGGGTCTCATCGATTCGCCGCCGCCCGGCAGCCCTAGTTCTGCGCCACGGGCAGCACGATGCGTGACGGGTAGCGCGCGCTCCGGAACACCCGCTGTGTGGCCTTCTGGTAATCCGCCTCGGTCGCCGTCGGGATATTGACGAACGTCTGCGGATTCCGGCCGATCAACGGGAACCAGGTGCTTTGCACCTGCACCATGATCTTGTGACCGCGCCGGAACCGGTGATGACGGCTATTGAGGTCGATTTCGTACGCGACGATTTCGTTGGGCGGCACCTGCTCCGGCCGCTCAAAGCTGGCGCGAAACTTGGCACGCAAGACCTCGTCGGCGATCATGAGCTGATAGCCGGCCATCTCCGGATCGTCGGGGTACTCCTCGGGGTAGACGTCGATGAGCTTCACGATCCAGTCGCAATCAGTGCCGGACGTGGACGCAAGCAGCCTTGCCACGATGCGCCCCGCGACTACGACATCCTGCTCCAGCGGCTCTGTCTCCCAGCTCAATACGTCGGGACGCCGGTGAACGAAGCGCTGGTCCGTGACTTTCCACAGTGCTTGACCACCCTGCCAGAACCCCGGGATGGGCCGCGGCATGTACGGCACCGGGTTGTCGGGATCGGACACATAGCTGTCAAACGCGTCGGCACCGCGCTCCCGCGGGGGCTCGAACGCCAGGCGACCCGACGCGTGGAAGTAGAGGTCCTGGTGGGTCACGTCGCTCGGCGGCCAGTCGTCGTGTGACATCCAAGTATTGCTGCCTGTCTGGAAGGTGTAGGCCTCCGCTATGTCCCAACTCCCTTCGTCTTTGAGGTAGAACGCGAAGAAAGGTGCCTGGATCTCCGCTCTGTAGTAGTCGCTCGTGCTGCTGCCGAAGTCGACGGCACCGAGGGTCCTCCCGTCCGCTCGGGCCCAGCCGCCGTGCCGCCACGGGCCGGCGACGAGAAAGCTCATGTCGGCCGTGTCGCGCTGCTCGAGGGTCTCGTAGATCTTCATAGGACCATAGAAGTCCTCGGCGTCCCACCACCCCGCCACGTTCAGTGTCGGCACTTTCACAGCCGTGAGATACGGGGCCACACTCTGCCGCCGCCAGTACTCCGTGTACGTCGGATTCGCCATGAACGCATTCCATGTGGGCATCTCACGATGGAAGTACAGCCGGTCGGCGTTCGAGAGGGGCCCGAGGTCGAGATACCACTCATACGTGTCGTGCTGATCGAACTGGAACGGCCGGTTGGTCTTGCCTGTTTCCATCAGGGCGACGTAGCCGAACGCCGGTGCGAGCCGCAACGCACCATTGTGCAGGAAGTCGTCCCCGATGTACATGTCCGCCGGCGACGCCTGAGGCGAGACGGCGGCGACGGCCGGATGCGGGTCGATCATTGCCATCACCGTGAGCCAGCCGCCGTAGGAGATCCCCAGAATGCCGACGCGGCCGTTGTGGCCGGCCACGTTCTCGAGCAGCCACTCGATGGTATCGTACGTGTCCGTGCCCTCATCGATCGCACCTGGGTCGTTCGGATCGCGCGGCGGCCGCAACATCACGAACTCTCCCTGGGACTCATAACGCCCACGTATGTCCTGGAATGCGAAGATGTAGCCGTCTTCGACCAGCTCCGCATACGACGTGCTGAGGGAGCTGTGGAATCCGGCACTGTCGTGGCGCAGACCGTAGGGTGTCCGCGTGAGGAGAATCGGCAGCGGCCCCGCAGCATTTCTTGGGACATAGATCTCGGTGTTCAGTCGGATGCCGTCGCGCGCCGTGATCATTACCTGTCGCTTCTCGAATACCTGGCTTGGCTCCCGGCCGCCACTGCCACAGCTACCGAGCAGGACAGCCACGACGAGCAGGCCGCCCCACCAACCCATCGACCGCAGAATGATTCTCATCGCACCCTTCTCTCAGCGCAGGTTATCGCTGCAGCGTTACAGGCTATTCCTGCGGCACCGGTCGCCGCCCCCCGCGGCCACCCTAGTTCGCCCCGTGGTACCGCCGACCGGGTCGCGGCTGCGGCTCAGGGGCCGGTGACCACCGTCCGGACTCGTGGTCCATCCACCGGCCGAAGAGGGCGTCGCTGAACGCGCGGCGTATTTCGAGCCCGTCCCTGCGGCCCCGCAGCATGTCAAACATCACGTCGCTGTACCCGGCGCGCGCGACGCGGATCAACGCTATGACCCCGTCGTATGCCTCTGCAAAGTCCTGGGCCTCGAACGCGACCCGGCCATCCTGGTAGCCGATCCCCGGAACACCCTCGAGCATGTCCAGGGTGGCCGGCGGAACGGCGCGCAACGCGGCGGTGATCGGCAGGGTGAGGCTCATGGCGCGAGCCTGACCCAGGCCGCCAACCGCGCGCTCGGCAGCATCTCGCAACTCAGCCCGGACTTCCCCGAGCGGTCGCAGCTCGGCGGTAGAGGCACTGGTCGCCCGTTTCACGGTCACGAACTCGATCCAGGGCATCGTCTCGAGATCCTGCGCCAGCCTGTCGTCACCAGACGCGAACAGTACCGGCACCCCAACACGTCCCCACGAGTAACCGATCAGCTCGGTCTCGGTGATGGACATCCCGTTCATGATGATGTCCATGCCCAGCGTATACGTGTGGGAGGCGAACCCGCCGCTCCCGGTCTTGGCGTGCATCCCTACCACCGCAACGGCATCGTAGACGTCCGCGGCGACGAGATCGACATACGGACGGAACGGCTCATCCCTGAAGACCATGCTCGCCCGCTCATCGAGCCGATCGAGCAGCAGATCGGGCTCCGGATTGCCGCTCCCGTGCGCATCCACGACGTGCACTTCGTCGGCCCCCCCGGCGAACAGGCCATCGATCACCGCATTCACGTCGCTCGTCAGGAGCTCCCTCCCCTGCGCGTAGTACTCCTGGTGGCGGAATATGAACATGCGTGGATCGTCTTGGCCGGCCAGGCCTTCCATGTCGTGATACACGAGGATGCGCAGCACGCCGTCCTCGTTCGGCGCCGGATCCGTAAGGATACGGCCCTCTTCCTCGATTGCCCCTCTGTCGGCTGGCGGCCCGGCGCAGGCCGTTACCCAAATGACTGCGAGTATGAATGCTCGGGATGTCATTGGATGGTCCTCTTACTCAGGTTGCTCTGGGATACGATGGCGCCGCGACCCTCTAACGGCTCTGCAGCCGCCTATCGATCTCGACGCCCGGGGCCCAACAGTACCTGCCCAGGTCGCGCACCGGTGTGCTGCCCGTGATCGACCACCACCTCACCGTTCACGAGCACGTAGTCGAGGCCGACCGGATAGCGGACCGGCTCGTCCCACGTGGCCTGGTCTTGAATCGCTTCGTAGTCGAACACCACGACGTCCGCCCACATGCCCTCCCGGATCAGCCCTCGATCCGTCAGCCGCATCCGCGTGGCCGGCCACGACGTCATCTTTCGTATGGCCTCCTCCAGGGTGAGCGTTCCCATCTCGCGAACGTATCGCGCAATGATGCGGGGAAACGTCCCGTAGCTGCGCGGGTGCGGCAGGCCCAGGAGATCCACCTCGCCGGCGGCCCGGGCGGCGCCCGCGTCGCTCCCAATGCTCGTCCAGGGAAACTGCAGCGCCGTGCGAATATCCCGTTCACTCATCATGTGATAGATCGCCATCACGCGACCTTCTCCCTCCAGCACCAGATCCCATGCCGCATCCGCGGGGTGCTTGCCCAAATCCTCGGCGATGTCCGCCAGCGATCTCCCTTCCAGGTGGGCATTGTCCGGATTCCTGGCGTTCACCAGCACTACGCCCTCCCAACCACCCGCCGCTTCGATGATGTTCCACCACCCGGGTGAGCCGCTCACGAGCTCCTGCTTCAAGCGGGCCCGCACCTCTGTACTGGATAGCCGCGCGCGTGCCGAGTCGAGCCCGCCGACGAACACCCACGAGGGCACCGTGGCTTCGAGTCCCGTGCCACCGGCCGTGTAGGGATACAGATCGGCTGCGACGTCCACCCCGCGGGCCCGCGCCTGCTCGATCGCCACGCCGGCGGCGCGAACCAGCGTTCCCCAGCCCGGCTGATACGCGCCCTTGAAGTGGAAGATCTCGACGGGAACGCCGCCCTTCTCGCCGATCTCGATGGCCTCCAGCACGGCGGTGACGAGCTCCTTGCCCTCTCCACGGATATGGCTGGCGTAGATGCCGCCGTATCGGCCGGCCACCTTCGCCAGCTCGACCAGCTCCCACGTCGTGTGGTAGCTCGAGGGCGGGTAGATCAGCGCCGTGCTGATGCCGAGCACGCCTGCCTGCATGGCGGTGTCGACGATGGCTCTCATCCGCTCGAGCTCCTCCTCGGTGGGCTCCCCATCCTCGAAGCCGACCACCGCAACGCGCGCGTGCGTAGCGCTGAAGTAGGTGCCGAAGTTGAGGCTGATACCTTGCTCTTCCAACTCGGCGAAGTACTCCCCAACCTGTGACGCCGGAACCGGGGTCCCGCCTTCCCCCCCGATTGCAGTCGTCACACCCATCCGCAGCTTGTTCTCGGCCAGACCGTTCTCGGTCAGCGCGCGTCCAGACTGATCCATCATGTCGATCCAGCCTGGCGATACGTAGCGACCGGTCGCGTCCAGCTCGACACTGCCGCGGCCGGGAACCGTTCCTATCCTGACGAATCTCCCATCCCGGATCGCCACGTCGGCCGCGATCCAGGGATTCCCGGCCCCGTCCAGTACGCGGCCCCCACGGATCACGAGGTCGTATTCCTGAGCCGGCGCCGGCGTCCAGAACACCAGCGCCGCGAGGGACCACCCACACAGGGCGCGGGTCACACCGGCACGACAGATCATTGGCTGCCTTCCCCACCTTTCTCTTCCGGCACCCGCTTGAACTCCGCAATGCCACCGAGTTTCAGCGCCTCGACCTTGCCCTCGGCATTGAGCGTGAACGTGATCACTGTCTCGCCCATGTACCGATCGCGCCACTTGGCGACGAAAGTATCGTAGTGCCAGTGCTCGAGATCGCCGACCCAAGCTTTGTGGCGCCGCAGCACCAGTGTCCCGTTCTCGTGACTCACCGTCACTTCCCCATACATCTGGTCTTCGTATGTGCCGGCGAACTCGGCCAGAGAAAGCGACGGCTTAGTTCCTTCGGCCCGAGCCTCCTCGCGCTTCCGTCGCGCCTCCTCCGCGCGCCCCTCTTGCTCCTCAGCCAGCTTCAAGAACGTCGCATTCCAGTCCTTCGCGGTGGCGCCCACGTATGCATCGATGATGTGATACGTGATTGCGTTGAACGCAGAGTTGGGTGACGTGTTGGTGAGCACCACGACGCCCAACTCTTCCTCGGGTATCAGGGTGACCTGCGACAACATGCCGTCAATCCCACCCGTGTGTCCCGCCATCAAGCGCCCGTGGTAGTCGCGGAGGCCCCAACCGAGCCCATACGTCGCGAAGTGCATTGACGGGAAGAGCTCTTTGGTCTGGGGACTCATTCCGGTGATCGTCTGAGGAGTGTGCACCTCCCGCACCACGGCCTCGCTCAGGACGCGTTCTCCCTCGAGCTCGCCCTCGCCCAGCATGAGCCGCATCCAGCGTGTCATCTCCTGTACACTCGAGTTGATCGAACCGGCTGCCGCGACGTTGTCGAGGTTGCGATATGGAACCGCCGTCACGTTATCATCGATCTTCGCGTGTGGCATGGCCACGTTGGCCACGCCCTCCAGATCAAGCGTGCTGGTGTTGCTGCGGACCATTCCCAAGGGATCGAAGATGCGGGTGTCGATGAACTCGTCCCAAGTCACGCCAGCGACAACCTCGGTCACTTCGCCGGCCGTGAGGAACATCGTGTTCTGGTAGCCGTATTGAGCACGGAAGCTCGAATTCGGCTTCAGGTAACGGATGCGACGCACCACCTCGTCACGATCGTACTCCGTGCCGTACCAGTTGAGGTCGCCCCGACGTCCGAGCCCGCTGCGGTGGGACATCAGGTCGCGCACCGTGATCTCCCGTGTGACATACGGATCGTACAGCTGGAACCAGGGAAGGTGATCGACGACCTTGTCGTCCCACGCCATCTTCTCCTCGTCCACCAGAATGCCGATGCCGGCTGCAGTGAACGCCTTGCTATTCGATCCGATGGCAAACAGGGTATGCTCGTCCACCGGATCGGGCCTACCCGACTCGCGCACGCCGAAGCCCTTGGCATAAACGACCGAGTCGTCCTTGACCACCGCCACGGCCAGGCCCACGACCTCCCAATCCTTACGCACTCGTTCGATGTAATCGTCGAGCCCCTGGGGCAGTTGCGCTGCCGCGGGGACAGCGACGACGCAGCTCACACAGACCAACAGCCAAGCGACGACTCCTATCCGCTTCATGACAGCCTCCTCGACACCGCTATCGTTCATTTTGGCTCAATTGCCCTCTCCCAACATCCCACCTCCATCCACGTCTCTCACCGCGTCGGGCCGCCGATCACGGGCACGATGTCGCCCGTCCGACGGAACTTCGGCCACCACCCCGGCAGCACCAGCTCCTCGACCCGCCCGGCCGCGTCGAGCTCGAACGTGGCCAGCATGTCGCCCAGATAGGCATAGTCCCAGACGATACGAAACGTGTCGTAGTGCCAGTGCTGCATCGTCCCGCGAATCTCCGGGCCGATCTCGACGACCAGGCTCCCCTCCTCGAGCGACACCCTCCCCTCGCCGTACGCGCTGTCCAGGTAGATCCCCGTGTACCCTTCCAGCGGCAGCGAGGGCTCGGTGCCCCCCACACGCCTCGACTCGATCTGTTCGCGCATGGCCTCGGCCTCCCGCTGCTGCTCACGCCAAACGGCCAGATACTCCGCGCTCCAATCGGTGCCGCCCTCGCCGAGGTAGGCATCGAGGACCCAGTTCCTGATCGCAGCGTGCAGCGAGTTGCCCACACCGCGATTGGTCAGCACCACGAGTCCCAGGTTCTCCTCCGGCATCAGGCTGATGCGGGAGCGTTGGCCGTCGATGCCGCCGGAGTGCTGCACCAGCTTGCGGCCGCGATAGTCCTGCAACTGCCAGCCAAACCCGTACGCCGAGAAGTGAATCCCCGGGTTGAGACGCCGCGCGACGTCGCCGACCGGAATGAGCGTCTGTGGCGTGTGGGTCTCGGCCAGCGCCTCGGCGCTGATGAGCCGGCGGCCTTCGAATTCGCCTCCAGCCAGCTGAAACCGGGCCCACTTCGCCATATCCAGCACATTCGAGTTGATCGAGCCCCCTGGTGCCTCGTTGTCGAGGCTGCGGTAGGGAACGACCTGCAGCACGTCGTTCAGTTCCTCGTGCGGTGAGGCGCGGTTTTCCACACCGGCCAGCTCCCACACACTGGTGCTGCTGGACGTCATCCGCAGCGGCCCGAAGACGCGCCGCCGGACGAAGTCATCCCAACTCATGCCGGTCACGGCAGCGATGAGCTGGCCGGCGGTTATGTACATGTTGTTGCTGTAGCCGTACTGCGCGCGAAACCCTGCGACCGGCTCGAGGTAACGGATGTGGTGGACTACCTCGTCGCGGGAGTAGCCCGTGCCGAACCACAGGAAGTCGCCGCGTGCGACTCCCATCCGGTGCGACAGGAGATCCCGGATGGTGACCTCTCGGGTGACCCACTCGTTGTACACCCGGAAACCGGGCAGATAGTCGGTAACCGGGTCATCCCAGCGGACCTTGCCCTCGTCCACCAACATCCCCATGGCCGTCGCGGTGAATGCCTTGGTCATCGACATGATGCCGAACACGGTCTCGGCATCGACCCTCTCATCGGCACCGACCGCCCGCGCCCCATACCCCTTGGCATACACGACTGAATCGTCCTTGACGACCGCAATGGCGAGGCCGGGCACCCCCCAGTCTCTCATTGCCCGCTCGACATATGCGTCCAGGCCGCGGAGTGGTGCCTCCTGCCCCGCGGCCCGCGACGCAACCGTCAATGCCAGGGCAACAACGAGGCCCCAGCGACATTTCGTCATGGTTCCCCCCTTAGCGGCACCACCACCTGCCGCCGCAGGCCGCCAATCACGGCGTGACCCACGGGCCCGTCACGCGGATTGCCAGCTCCCCCACTCGCCCACCGCGTCAATCACCTCGTTCAGGCGCTGCGCGGCGTTCCGATAGTTGGTCTGGACAGCGCGCTGTGCCGCATCCGGGTCTCCGCGCTCTATGGCCGCAATGATCACCTCATGCTCCTGGACGGATGTCAGGATCCGGTCGGCCAGAGCACTGGTATACACTCGGATGTAGCGCTCGGCCTGCGGCCTCGTGGCGTGGTACAGCGCCAGCACACGGGCGTGAGCTGCCGCCTCGACATAGCAGCGATGAAACTCGAGGTCCAGCTCGTAGTAGCGGTTCCCGTCGGCTCCCTCCTCGGCGGCCTTGACGAGATCGGCGTTCAGCGCCCGCAGCTCGGCCGCCAGCCGCCCGCGGCTCTCACCGGCCAACTGTGCCGCATAACGCGCGGCCAGACCTTCAACCTCTGCCAGAATGTCGAGGAGCTCAGCGCCGTCATCCTTGGTGAGGGGCGCCACCATCAGGCGCGCTCGGCGACCGACATCAGCCCTGATGACGAATCCCTCTTGCAGCAAGCGGTGCAGCGCCGATCGCACCGGGGTGCGGCTCAGCCCCAGCTGCTGGGCGAGCTCCGTTTCGATGATCCTGGTTCCTGGTGCCAGATGGCCCCGTACGATGAGGTCCCGCACTCTACAATACCCTTCGAGAGCACGGTCACCCCCCCAGGGCCCCGCACGCGCCGTCGCGTCTGGCCCACTCCGGCGCTTAGCTCGTTTCCGATGCTTGGCCCGCCGAGTCATAGTTTCACCCCACGGCCGTGACGCTCCGTTTCCTCCGTCTCACGGCAACCATCCACACGCCCACAGTGAGTATAGGCACCCCGTACAGCACCGCGAAGAACCAACTCATGGTGCCGTATCCTCTGGCAATGAGATCGATGATGCCGAAGCGGGCGAGCAGAGCGCCGATGATCAGCAGCCCGATCGCCACCGCGGGCCGAAGGAAAGCAGGCATCGCGATGTTCCGTTCCTTATAGACGCCGGAGATCCGCTCGTTCACCCCGTGGATCAACCCGGTGCCCGTCTCAATCAACGTGCCGAACAGGACGACCTGAAACGCCAACTGAAAAGCCCGGGATCCGAGGATCTCCAGCAGGAAGTTGGCCGGTACCGGTCGTTCGAGTATCTGGGGGTAGTGCCCGACCATCGCCAGATAGAACAGCAGACCTGGGAAGATGGCGATGGGGCCCGCCAGGATCCCCGCCTTCACGGCATCGTCGGTCGTTTCCGCATGGCGGACTACGAAGAGAATCGGCGGAATGACCGCCAAGTTGTAGGCTGCGTATCTTATCCCGCCGGTGATCCATCCGAACCCTAGTCCATCCGCGCTGAAGCTGGAAACGATGTCTCCGCCGAACCGGGCGAAACACCACACGAAGAACACTATATAGACGACGTAGAGGACCAACGACCAGCGAGCCAGAAACCACTCGATGACCGTCGTGCCTCGAAAGGTGAGGAACCCCACGGCAGCCATGATCCCAATCACGCCAACGGCGTACGGCAGCCCGAAGGTCTCTTCCAGTATCGTGCCTGCCGCAGCGGCAATGACCGCGAGGATGAGGAAGAGCATGGCCAGGTAGGTGAGCTCGTACAGGATCCACGCTCTTCCCAGCAGGCGCTTGAACAGGCTCCGGTAATCGTAGCTCTCGAACGTCCGGGCAAACGCGAAGGTCGCGACGCACACCGCGCTCCACAGAACCATGGAGACCAAGAGCATTGCCAATAGCCCGCCGAGCGGCCCTTCCGTGAGGAAGAACTCGGCAAGCTCCCGGCCAGTGCCGTAGCCCCCCGCGATCACCACCGACTGAAACACGAAGCCCGGCAGCAGGTACTTCCGAAAGAACGGCGACTTGGTCAATTGCCCCTCTTCGTGGGCCGGCTCATCGCCGGACCCCATATACGCGAACCTGGCGCCATAGCTCCCGCGCCCGGCCCAAACAGCCGCAGCTTCCGAGACCACCCACCTTAAGAGGTCTCGGAAGCTGCGCTGTCACTTCAACCTCACCCGAGGCGCGGGTGTCACGCACCCGGTCACGGGATATTGGGGTTGTTGTCCCTCTCTACCAGCGGCAACGGCAGGCACGTGACGCTGCCGTACGAGCCGCCCTTCGCACCCGTCTCCTGATACGGCGTGCCCACCGCAGGGTGGAGCGGCTTGTTGAACCGGATAATGTCATACAGGTGGTGCGACTCGAGGAACAGCTCTCGCTCGCGCTCCTGCATGATGTGATCCAGGATCGGTCCATCGGTCGCCGGGTCGTAGGCGGGGAGCCCCGCCGCCGTATGGAGCGCGTTGATGATGTTCACGGCGGTCGTGCCACCCTGAACCTCGGCGATGATCAGTTGCGCCTCGGCCCACCGCGCGATGGGTATCGGGCTGTCCTCGCTCGTGTACTTGTTCTGCGTCCAAAACGGGGTCAGGTCATCCCCGGCGGTCAAACGGCCCTGGTCCGTCACATCCACGCGCGGGTCGGCAACGCCCTTCCACGAGAGATTGTGGAAGTTGTCCTCAATGCTCGAGAACTCAAAGCGGTTGCTGTGCCTGTATATCTTGTTTGCCGAGCGTCCGGACGCCGACGAATACGCCGCGTTCATGCGGAACCCGGCCGGCACGGCTTGCGCATCATCCAGCGCTCCCGCCGTGTTCCCCTGGTTCAGCCGCGCGCGGGCACGTCCGACCAACGCCATGTTGGTGATGTCTGAGCCACCACCGGTCATGGCCGCCGTTAACTCCGCCTCGGCCAGGGCGAAGATCTCTTGCGAGGTGAGCTCGGGACCGCCGTTGATGGCGGCACTGCACATCCCCTCGCCCAGCAGCAAGCGGCCGTAGCCACCATACGCATGAGCCGTCGCGGTGAGCGCCGCCGCGTTGGGGACTTCAGCGCCCCCCGCCTCGATCACTTCGAGCGCATAATCCGCCTGTTGCACCGCAGTGGATAACGACTGGTAAACGGCAACCCACTGGCCGGTCGCCCCCGAGCAGGTCGTGGTGGCGTAGAGCCCACCGCTCTCGTCGAAGCTGCGGCGGTCGTATGGCCACAGCGCAGCGCCGAGTTGCCCGTCCCACAGCTCGTTGCCGATCAAGCCGCCCGCCGCGATGTACTGGCCAAACGCGCACTCGAAGTCGGCAACCGCGCTCTCCACGAGCAGTGGTGCGTTTTCCGGTTGCTCAAGGAAGTCGGCAGTGACGGCAGCCGGGTTGTCTACGTCGAGAAGCGACTCGCAGCCGACCAAGAGCCCCCCGAGTAGCAGCGCAACCGGAAATATCATCAATCCCCGCCACAGCCTGAGCGTGCGGGGTGAGTTTGTCGCTGTCATGGTCCATCCTCCCAGGTCGGAAGGTGATCGCCTCAGTACTCGCGTCGATCCGTTCATGGTCTAGTAGGTCAGGTTCAGGGTGAGCATGAACGACATCAGCTGCGGCGTATTGTCCTGCTCCAACGTGGTGAACCCGAACTCCATGAACTGAGCCTCAGGATCGAGTCCCGTGTAGCCCGTCCAGGTGTGCAGGTTACGCGCCGCGAGCGTGAGGGATCCACGCTGCGCACCAATCCAGCGCCCCGGGAACATCCAGCTCAGGGAGAGCTCACGCCACTTCGCGAAGCTCCCATCCGTGAACACGAACGCCCGCAGCGGACTGCCCGACCAGATGTCGGCGATCCGACCCATGTCGTCGGCGTATTCCTCGGGGAAGAAGTTCTCCCGACACTGGTTGAATACCTGGCAGCGGGCCCGCAGGTTGTTATCGAGCTTGGTGACGCCCGTCTGCCAGTCGAAGAACGTATACAGCCGGAAGTTGCGCCACAGGGTCAGCGTCAAGCCGAACGACCCCATGAACTCCGCCGTCGGGTTGCCGAGGAACAGCCGCGGCGCGCCGTCGCACGGGATGGGATCGCCGCCGGCCACCAGGGGCGTTCCGTCGGGCAGCAGCGGGCCGTTGGGGTCGCCCGAATCACACAGCGGATCCTGCACCGTCGCGGTGTAGCCGGTCCCGACCAGCGTTGCATCCACCGCTATGCGGCGGAACCAGCCGCCTACCGGGAACCCGGGCACGTGTCGGTTGCTGCCCGCGGCGATATACCCGAGACCCTGGTCGATGCCGCCCAGGTCGACGATCTCGTTGTCGATGGTCGCCAACTGCAGGGTGAAGTCCAGATCGACGTTGCGGGACTGCACCGCCAGCGCGGAGAGCTGTAGCTCGAAGCCGGTGTTCTTGATCTTGCCCGCGTTGACGAACTGCGACCCCGGGAATCCCAGCGATGGCGGGAGCTCCCTGGAGAGGATGGCGTCCTTCGTGCTCGAGTTGTAGTAAGTGAATTCCAGCCCGAGGCGACTGTCGAAGAACCCCGCCTCGAATCCCGCTTCCCACTCGGTCCCGACCTCGGGCCCGAGGCTGTCGTTGCCGATGACGTTCGGCGTGATCGTGGCGCTGCCCGAGCCCGCGGTGACTGCCGAGTACGTCCGGACCGCCGCAAACGCCTGGGGCTGCTGCCCCGACTGTCCGAAGGCCGCGCGCAGCTTCAACGCGTCCCACCAGCCCAGGTTCCAGAAGGGCTCCTCGGCTATGACCCACGTGCCACTCACCTTCGGGTAGACCACGAAGTCGTAGTCCCGGCCGAAGGCGCTGTTGTCGTCGCCGCGCAGGGCGACGGTCAGGAAGATCCGGTCGTTGAAGGCGACCTGCTCCTGGGCATAGAACCCCAGGGTGTTGTTCTCGGTGAACCACTCGCCCCCGAACGTCTGGGCCAGCGCGTCAACCACCGTCAGCCCGGGCGCCGGGAAGGTATTGCCCTGGGCGACCGTGAGATCCGTATAACTGCGGTAGTACTGCGCGCCGAACGTCGTGGTGGCGCGGATCGAAGGAGTCACCGTCGCCGTGGCACTGGCACTGTAGTCGAAGGTCCCGGTATTGACGTTCCGGTTCTGCCGGAACTTGCCGCCCTGGAGTGTGGAGGCGCCGAAGTACGGGGCGAACACGTCTGGGTCCATGCGCTCCCAAAGCTGCTCATTCTCTTCGGAGACGCGGTCCTGCCCCACGGTGAGCCGATGCGAGAACCAGGTCCACGGACGATGGTTGAGCTGCACGCTCACCTGTGACCGCCACGCGTCCTGCCAGAAGTCGAACGCTTCGGAGATGATCTCCGGTGGGTAGCTGCGGAACCCGCGAAAGTCCGGGTCGTCGCGCAGCCAGGCGTTGGCGAACACCGTCGCCCACATCCGCCCGCCGCAGCCGGCCTCGCAGGCCAGGTTGGTGGTCCCCTGCTGGTACCCGACGCTGGCCGTCACATCCCACTTGGGATCGGTCGACACGGTGAAGTTGGCCCGCGTGTTCAAGCGCCACATGTTGTTGGTGGGCTCGATTCCCTCGGCGTTGTCGTAGTCGACGCCCACGTAGTAGCGCACGTCCTGGGTGCCGCCGCGCAGGCTTGCGCCGATCCCAAACAGCTCGCCCGTCTCGAAGATCGGGGGATTGCCGCGCTCCTTCTCCAGCGCGAACAGATCCTGCTCGAACGGCTCTCCCGTGACCGGGTCGAGCGCCCAGTTCTGGTCGAACCGCCCCTCGGGGTTGCTGATCCACTGCGCTCCCCCGCGGAGGTTGACCCCCACTTCAGGGCGACCGGTCCGCCCCTTCTTGGTGATGATCTGAATCACGCCATTCGAGGCTTCGGTGCCGTACAGCGTGGCCGCTGCCGGCCCCTTGATGATCTCGATGCTCTCGACCTCGTCTGGACTGACGTCGTTCAGACGATTGACGATGCCCGAGCCGAACCCCTGGACGGAGATGCCCGCCCCGATGGCGTTGTCGAGCCGCACGCCGTCCACGTAGATGAGGGGCTGCGTGTTGAGCGAGAAGCTCGACGATCCGCGGACCCTGATCGTGGGACCGGCGCCGACCTGGCCGGTGCCTTGAGTCACGACCACGCCCGCACTGCGCCCATTGATGAGGGCGCTGACATCGGGGATCGGCGCCACCTCTACGAGGTCCTCGGCGCCAATCTTGCCTACGGTCGTTCCGATGGCACGAGCCTCCTGCGCCCCGGCCGCGGTCCCCGTGACCACGAAGGCGTCAAGGCTGATAGCGGCGCGGGTCATCACCAACCTGATCCCGCCGGTACCAATGTCCACCGTGGTCTGCGCAGGGCGGAAACCGATCATCTGGGCACGCAGCGTCACCGTACCCGTCGCTGGGAGTCCAGAGATACGGAAAGCCCCCGACTGGTCGGTCAACACTCCCACGCTTGTCCCTGTGAGAACGACTTGGGCGTTCACGACCGGGATGCCGTCCTCGTCCACCACTATCCCAGAGACGGAGCCCGCCTGCTGGGCGGCGGCAGGGAGTGCAAACAACAGCAGCAAGAGGGCAAGGGCGCCGGTCAGACCGGGTCGGCGACCTCGCCTCCGACGGACGTACATACAACTTCGAGACATGACAGGCCTCCCAGGTGAAGTCCGAAAGGAAGGGTCAAGTGGCCAACCACGCCCGTCGGTGCGAGCCCCGGCCTTGGCTCACCCCGAGCGCGGTAGCCACGCCCATACATCGTATGCGTTTATGTATACATGACCGTCGCGGGTAAGATTCTCACCGCCACCACACATTCGGACGGCCACGGTTAACTCCCTCTATGTCAACGGCTTAGCGAACGCCGTGGGGATCTAGGTTGGGGCTACGATCCCCAAGATACGCCCCGGGTACCGGGCCCGCAAGAACAGCCTGACACCGCCCTAGCGACGGCCCTTGGTAGTGACCAGAATGACGCCGTTGGCCGCACCGAGACCATATGGGGCCGCTTGGGCGCCCCGCAGGACCTCGATTCGCTCGACCATCGCGGGGTCCACAAGATCCAGGATGCTGGGAGCGGCGACGCCGCTCCCCACTGAGCTCAACGCATACTCCACTCGCACACCGTCGATGTAGACGAGGGGCGCACCGGCCAAGCTGAAGCTCTTGGGGCCGCCAAACCGGATGCGGATGCCCGAACCCACCTGTCCGCTCCCCCGCACGACCCCGAGCCCCGGAGCCGATCGACTGAGCAGCTCGGCCAACGACGCCACCCGAGTCTCGTCCACATCGGCGACGTCCCTCCGCTCCGGAGCATCCTGCCGGAGCCTGCCGGTGACGGTCAGCTCGTCCAACACCACGGTGAGGAGCGGCATGTGGAAGTTGGCGACAGTCAGGGCGTCGGCCTGCACCGTGACGTCCGCGACCAAGGTTGCGTGGCCCGGCCGTTCGACCCGAAGGAGTTGGGTGCCAGGCGGCACGCTCAGCAGCTGATAGCGTCCGGCCCCATCCGTGCTCGCGTTGACCCAGGATCCCTCTACCGAGACCCGCGCTCCGGGCAGGGGCCGACCGGACTCCAGATCACGCACCGTCCCAGCGATCCTGCCGGTCTGCGCGGTCGCCTCAGTGCAGATGATCCCGGCCAGGATCGCCCCCGCGACGGCCATGCGTGTCCTCATTGACGCGTCCATATCACGATCACTCCGCACGAGGCCCCCCGCACGTTGAGCTCTGGAGGGACCTCTGCCGGCCGACGATATACCTCGATGCCTGCCATTCGCTCAGGTCGAATGGAGAGGGCCAGCTGCTCGTTCGACTGAATCCCGTCCACGAAGTAGACCACAGGGCACTGGGCGGTGGTCATGCGAATGGTCACCCGGAAGTTGCCCAGGTATTGGACGTTGACGCCGGGCACTGAGCGCACCAGGTCGTCGAGGCTTTCTGCCACCCGGGCCTCGATCTGCTCGTGGGTCATGAACCATCCGAGGCCCTCGTCTCGCCGCCGGTAGAACTCGCGCATCGCGCCGGTGACGAGCCGTGTACGATCCGCCTCGACCACCACCTCGGGCATCTCCACCGGCACGGGCTCGAGCACTATCGGCACATCGAGCACGTTGGTCTCGAGCGAGTCGAACCGCACCGTGAACATGGTTGGCCGATAGCCGAGCCGCCAGATCCGGATCGTGTGCGTGCCGCGAGGCAAGGCCGTGAGCCGAAACGAGCCGTTCTGATCGGTGGTGGCGAATCGGTCCGTCCCGAGGGCTGCCGCGAAGGCCGCGATCACCGGCTCCCGGGTCATCGCGTCAAACACGCTGGCCACGAACGTGTAGCGCGGAGATTCCTGGGCAGACAGCCGGAGCGGCACGACGACCAGCGACACGAGGACGAGGAGGATCGCGCGCCCGGTGAGCCGCCCGCCGCCGCTGAACGCCCTCCGACTGGCGGGCCGAGTTGACCTATTGGACATCGGCATGATATACAATTATGTATACAATAGCTGGGACCTCAGCAAATCCCGAGTCACGGCGATGCCGCGCCCGGGGGGTCGAGCCCCTACCATCGCGGCGGGCTGCGCCACAGATGCACATCGGGACACGGAGCTGAGCATCCTGTCTTTTCTTTACAGTAAGGCTACCACCCAGGTTCCGTAAAGCACCAGCACGCAGTTCCTAGGGGATCACCGGGGAGGCGGGGCCCGCAATCTCATCACTTCGATGATGCCCAGACTCTCCAACCGGCACGGGAGGCCACATGCGCACAGTTAACGCCGTATTGGTTTCAGCGGTCATCGTTGGTGTAGGCCTACCCGGCTCGGCCGCCGCCCAGGACGACCCCGGGCTGGCCCGACTCGAGAGCGAGATCGCCCGGCTGTCCGAGCTGGTCGTCTGTCGGGATGCCCGATGCGACGGCACGGGGGAGGTTGGCGTCGCGGTGATCCATCTCGAGAGCGGCCGCGAAGTCTACCTGAACCGCGACATGCAGTTTCCGATGGCGAGCAGCTACAAGGTGCCGATCGCCGTCCAGCTGCTCACCCGGGTGGACCAGGGGGAGCTGACCCTGGACAGCCTCGTCCGGCTCGAACCCGCGGATCTCCATCCAGGTAGTGGCACGCTCACGCGACTGTTCGATGACCCGGGGGTCATCCTCTCCCTGCGCAACCTCCTCGAGCTGATGCTGCTCATCAGCGATAACTCCGCGACCGACCTCGTGATGCGAGCAGCAGGGGGCCCCGACGCCGTCACGCAACGCATGCAGGCACTGGGAGTGGAAGGCATCAGTGTCAACCGACCCACAATCAACCTCATCGCCGATTGGGTCGGCATCGAGGAGATGCCACCGCGCTCCGAGTGGAGCACCGACACGTTCCGCGAGCTGTACGAGGCTACGACGCCGGAACAGCGGGAACTGGGCGAGGCAGCGTTCGACGTCGATCCCCGGGACACTGCTACCCCTGAGGGTATGGCCCGGCTACTGGAGCGGCTATGGCGTGGCGAGGTCCTCAGCGACACGAGCACGGCTCTCCTGCTCGATATCATGAAGCGCAGCACCACGGGCCGAAGTCGCCTCAAGGGCATGCTCATACCGGGAACCGAGGTAGCGCACAAGACCGGCACGATCGGCGGCACGACCAACGACGTCGGTATCATCACGCTGCCACATGAGGCTGGTCACGTCGTGACGGTCGTGTTCGTCAAGCAGTCCGAGCTCGAGGTTCCGGACAGGGAACAAGTGATCGCGCACATAGCGCGCGCCGTCCACGACTACTTCGTCTTCACTCCGGCGGAGCCCTAGGCTCGGGCGAGCGGAAGCCACGTCGGCGGGCACGACAACGTTGCGCCGCACGAGGCCATCCACTGAACTCAACGGCATGGAGGTCCACAGCATGAAGCGATGCGTTCCCCTGATCCTGGTGGCATTGGCGACCGGAGCGCTGACCGGCTGCAGGCCGTCACTCGACCTGATCGTGACTGGGGGGGTGGTCATCGACGGAACCGGCGAGCCGGGTTACACCGCCGACATCGCCGTCAAGGACGGCCGCATCATCGAGATTGGCGACCTGTACGCCCAGCAGGCCAAGCGAACCGTGAACGCGGAAGGGATGGTGGTTGCGCCGGGGTTCATAGACATGATGGGTGGCAGTAGCCTCCCCCTGGTACTCGACCCCGTCAGCGCCGAAAGCAAGCTCCGTCAGGGCATCACCACCATGATGTCGGGCGAGGGTGCCTCCCTGGCACCGCTCGACGAGAATCTGCGTGAGGCATTCGAACGCGTCAGGGACTACCGGCCGGAGTGGAGCACATACGCCGAGTACTTCTCCCTGTTGGAGGATGAGGGCATCGCCCTCAACGTGATCCACAACGTGGGGGCAGCCCAGGTTCGACGCATCGCGATCGGCGATGAGGATCGGCAGCCCACCGCCGAGGAGCTGTCCTTGATGCGGGACCTAGTGACGCAGGCCATGGAGGACGGCGCAGTCGGGCTCTCCACGGCTCTGATCTATCCTCCTGGATCCTATGCCTCGACGGAGGAGATCATCGAGCTCGCCAGAGTCGCCGCCAGCTACGGTGGCGTGTACTTCACGCACATGCGAAACGAGAGTGGCCAGCTCCTCGAGGCCATCGAGGATGCGCTGCGCGTAGGTAGAGAAGCGAATGTCCCGGTGCACGTCTACCACCTCAAGGCGGCGGGCCAAGAGAACTGGCAGCTGATGCCACGGGCTCTGCGCCTGATCGAGCGGGCCCGGGGCGAGGGGCTCCGGGTGACCGCCGACGTCTACCCCTACATCCGCAATGGCATTGGGCTCGGATCGTTCATCCATCCACGGCATTACGCCCAGGGGCAGGACGCCTTCCTGCCGACGCTCGACGAGGCAGACGTGCGGCGGCAGCTGCGACGGGAGATCGAGACGACATCGGACTGGGAGAACTGGTACCGCCACGTGGGGCTCGACTGGACCAACGTATTGATCTCCGGGGTCGGACGGGACGGCGACTCCAGCATCGTCGGGCTGACGATCCAAGCGGTGGCCGAGCAGCGCGGGGTGGACGTGTGGGATGCGTTCTTCGATCTGGTGCAGGCGCGCGGTGTCAGCGTCAACCCGAAGAGCATGAACGAACAGCAGAAGCACGCGGCCATGCGTGCCCCGTTCATGTGCTTCGACACGGACGCGTCGCCCACCAACCCCGCAGCGGTACCTAGCGCGCATCCTCGCGCGTTCGGATCGTTCCCGCGGGTGCTGGCCAAGTACGTGCGGGAAGAGCAGGTCATCAGCTTGGAGGAAGCCATCCACAAGTTGGCCTCGCTTCCGGCTCAGATCCTCGGGCTGGAGGACCGCGGGCAAATCAGTACCGACATGGTAGCGGACCTGGTCATCTTCGATCCTGCCAAGGTCCAGGATCGAGCAACCTTCACCCAACCATTGTCCTATTCAGAGGGAATCGACTACGTCGTGGTCAATGGGCGGCTCGTCATAGACGGAGGACGCGCCACCGGAGCACTACCGGGAGAGGTGATTAGACACGGCCGTTGAGGGTATCAAATGGCTCGCGACGAATCGCGCCCCGTGCGAGCCTGAACCCCTTCGACCGTACGCAACCATACAGCTGCACCAGGAGCGCATACAATGAACCTGGAACCGATCGTTGTACTTGGAGGCGGGCACGGCGCCCACGCCATGGCCGCCGACCTGACCCTTGCCGGTTACGACGTGCGGCTGTGTGAGCACCCCAACTTCCGCGACAGCGAGCGCTTTCGCCCCACGCTGGACAGTGGTGAAATCGAGCTCAGGGGGATCGGTCGCACGGGCCGGGCCCGGCCGGCGCTCGTCACCACGGACTTCGCCGCGGCCTTGGACGGTGCACGGCTAGTCAACCTCTCGATCCCGGCCTTTGGACACGATCTCTTCTTCGAGGCGATGATCCCCCACCTGACCGAGGAGCACGCCGTCGTGGTCTGGGCAGGCGATTTCGGCTCGCTTCGTCTGGCGCACCTGATCTCCCAGAGACCCGGCGCAAAGCGGCCGGTGATCATCGAGGGAAGCACGCTGCCCTACGGCACCCGACTGGCCGGGCCGGCCACCGTGGACATGTTGCTGTTCGCCAATCCGATCCTCGTCGCGGCGCTCCCGGCATGCGTGACCAAGGACTGGCCGGAGGCCCTGCGGACGCTGTGGCCCGGGGTCAAGCCAGCCGAGCACGTGTTGCAGGCGGCATTCGCCAATCCCAATCCGCTGGTCCACCCCCCCGGCGCCCTCTTGAGCGTCGGCCGGATCGAGCACTCGCAGGGCGAGTTCTACATGTACGGAGAAGGAATGGGACCAGCTACTCGCCGCGTGATCCACCAGAGCTTTCGCGAGGCGAACGCCGTGGCCGAGGAACTCGGCTTCACGATAACGGGCTATCCCGACGAGTACTTCGACAAGCCGGCGAGCATCATGGGTGAAGTGTTCGAGTGCCCGGGGGACCGCTACGAGGTGATCGCCAACGTGAAGGGTCCCACCTCACTGCAGGATCGGTACCTGACGGAGGATCTGCCCTGCGGCCTGCTTCCCATCACGCAGCTGGGTGATCGCCTGAACGTCGACACACCGACAATCGATGCAATCATCCAATTCGGCACGCTCGTCTGCGAGCGTGATTTCTGGCACGAAGGCCGGAGTCTGGAGTCCCTCGGCCTCGCCGGCATGAAGCCCGGCGAGATCATGAAGTATGTGACTGGGGACTAGTGGATCGGCTGGCCAGCGCCCGCACCGCGCTACTGCGGCGCGGGCGCATTCGACTTGTGCGACCGGACCAGCAGGCAGCTGAATGACCCCGGCATCATCATCTACACCTACCAGACCGCGGGTGGCGCTCTTCGTCACGTGCATGGTCGACACGCTGTATCCCGCTGTCGGCATGGCCGCAGTGGAGCTGCTCGAGCGCCATGGCGTCGACGTAGTGTTTCCCGGCGGGCAAACCTGCTGCGGACAGCCGGCCTTCAATGCCGGCTACCGTGCGGAGGCCCGGAAGATGGCCCGGCACTTCCTCGCGGTGTTCTGGCCCCTCGCCGAGCAGGGACGGATCGACGCCATCGTCGCGCCGAGCGGCAGCTGCGTGGCCATGGTCACCCATTACTATCGGCTCCTGTTCGAGGACGGCGAACACGAGCCAGACCGTCATCGCGCGCTCGAGCTGAGCCGGATCACGTACGAACTCACCCAGTACCTCGTGGATGTGCTGGGGATCGAGGAGACTGACGCTCGCTTCCCGGCCAGACTGACCTATCACCCCTGCTGCCATCTCCTGCGGGAGCTGGGAGTCGACACGCAGCCCCGCCGGCTGCTCGCGGGCCTGAAGGATGCGGAGATCCTACCGCTCCCCGGCGGCGACGCGTGCTGCGGATTCGGAGGCGTCTTCGCCGTCAAGAACGCAGCAATCAGTACTGCGATGGGTCGGCGCAAGGCGCGACACGTCTCGTCGTGTGGCGCGGAATTCGTTGCCGTGAACGATGTGAGCTGTATGACCCATCTCAACGGCATCTTCAGACGAGAGGGCCATCGCTGCCGCGCCATGCACATCGCTGAAGTCCTGCTAGGCGCAGGTGGCTCTCCCGAGATGAGCGAGGGCAATTCCGATGGCCGTTGACGTGCACGCGGCCTACCGGGTCCGGGTGCGCCAGGCGCTCGACGACGATGCCCTGCGCACCGCGCTCGACCGGGCCACGGAGCGGCTGAGCGAACACCGCGCAGAGGCCATGGCCGCGGTGGATAGTCCTCGTCTCCGGGACGAAGCCCAGGCGGCTCGAGCGTACGCAGTGCAACACCTGCCCGAGCTCCTGGCGGCGCTGGAGCGAAACCTGCTTGCCAACGGATGTCACGTTCACTGGGCCAGGAACGCGGCGGAGGCCAGGCAGGTCGTGTGCGAGATAGCCGCTCGGCACGCGGTCCGTCACGTCGTCAAGTCCAAGTCGATGGTGACCGAGGAGATCGGCCTGAATGCCGCGCTCGAGCGATCTGGAATCGAAGTGGTCGAGACCGACCTGGGCGAGTACATCGTTCAGCTCGCGAACGAGACGCCGAGCCACATCCTCGCTCCCGTCATCCACAAGCGGGCGGAAGACGTGAGCGAGCTGCTGCAGCGCCGGCTGGGCATGCCGCCGACCCAGGATCCCGCCGACATGTGCGCCGCCGCGCGCCGTGAGCTGCGGGGCGAGTTTCTCCGTGCCGACATGGGCATCAGCGGCTGCAACTTCGCGATCGCCGACACGGGGACCATTTGCATCGTCACGAACGAAGGCAACGGCCGGATGGTGACCAGCATGCCCCCGGTCTACGTAGCCGTCGCGGGAATCGAGAAGGTCGTTGCCACGGTCGAGCACGCCGTGCTGCTGTGGCAAGCTGCATCGCGGAGCGCCACGGGACAGGCGGTCTCGGTCTACTTCACGCTGAGCAGCGGGCCGCGTCGACCCGGACAGCCCGACGGTCCCGAAGAGATGCATGTCGTACTGCTCGACAACGGGCGGTCACGGATGCTACAGCGCGGATACGGAGAGGCCTTGCGCTGCATCCGATGCGGCGCCTGTCTCAACGCCTGTCCCGTGTACCGTGAGATCGGGGGCCATGCGTACGGCGACACGGCGTACAACGGCCCCATCGGTGCCGTCATCACCCCGCTCCTCGCCGAAGACATGGCGTCTGCTCGGGAGCTTCCCTACGCCAGCTCGCTGTGTGGTATCTGCCGCGATGTGTGCCCGGTCAAGATCGACATTCCACGGCTGCTCCTCGATCTGAGGAGCGAGCTCGTGGCAAGAAAGATCCCCCCGGTTTCAGAGCGCGCGGTGGCGCGGGCCTTTGCCAGCGCGATGCAGAGTGCGAGGCGCTACGGCGCCGTTCGACGTACGGCCCGTTGGTTGGCTCGCCTGTTCGGGGGCCGCGATGGGTACCTGCCAAAGCTGCCTCCGCCACTTGGGCGGTGGACCCGCACACGTGATTTCCCACTCCCCGCCGCGCAGGGCTTCGCAGAGCTCTGGGACGAGCGGTGCCGCGGCTCGGGGCCACCGGCCGGATGACTCACGCGTCGACGAAGGCCCGAGCGGAGATTCTCGAACGCCTGCGGCGCCAGGCTGACCAGAGTCGGGTGGGCGCGCCGCCCATCCCGACGCCGGTGACACACGCCGCTGGCGACCGCCGGTCTCTCGCGGCAATGTTCGGCGCGAAGCTGGCGGAGGTCGGCGGCAGCTGCGACATCATCGAACGGACTGCCGAGGTCTCCGAGCGGGTGCGCCGGCAGATCGAGCAGTGGCTCGACGCGCTCGGCCCGGCACAGGCGGCGGGTGGGGGTGCGCCGCAGCGCGCGGTAGTGCTGAGCTGGGCGCCGGACCGGCTCTCCATCCCGGACCTCGAGGAGCATCTCACGCAGGCCGGGGTCTCGCTCCTGGTCCCACCGGACCTGCACGAGGGATCGTGCCGCGCTCGCGCAGCGAGCGCGGCCATCGGTCTCACCGGCGTCGAGGCCGCATTCGCCAGCACGGGATCCGTGGTGCTCGCCTCGGGACCCGACGCCAGCCGGTCGGTGAGTCTCCTGCCACTTCACTGTCTCATGCTCATTCCGATGAGCAGCATCTATCCGACTTTCGAGGTGTGGCTCCGAACGCTGCGGGGCGAGGGGCGGCTGGAAGAGTTCCTGCGTGAAAGCGCCCAGATCACGTTCGTCACCGGACCCAGCAAGTCGGCGGACATCGAGCTCAACCTCACGCTGGGCGTACACGGCCCGGGCGTGGTTCACGCCCTCGTATTCGATGACGCCCGCTGAGCGTGCCGCTCCGCCATCGCCACCTCGGCAGCGTGAACCGCACCGATGAGCCTCTCTGTCCAAGCGTTCGTGGCGGTGCTGCCGATCCTGCTGGCGGCCGTGCTGCTCGTCGGCTTTCGGATCGCCGCCAAGTGGGCGATGCCCCTGGTGTATGTCGCAGCCGCAGGACTGGCCTGGGCGGTGTGGCGAGTAGATGCCCGACACATCGCCGCATCGAGCATTCAAGGGCTGTTCATCACGCTCGACATCCTCCTGATCATCTTTGGAGCCATCCTGCTGCTCCACACGCTGGAGCGCTCCGGCGCAGCGGCTGCGATCCGCCGGAGCTTTCACGGCGTCAGTGCCGACCGCCGGGTGCAGGTCGTGATCATCGCCTGGCTGTTCGGCTCGTTCATCGAAGGCGCCGCCGGGTTCGGCACACCGGCCGCCATAGCCGCGCCCCTGATGGTAGCGCTGGGCTTCCCCGCGGCTGCCGCGGTGATGATCGGCATGATGATCCAGAGCACGGCTGTCACGTTCGGCGCCGTCGGCACCCCCATTCTCATCGGAGTTCAAGAGGGACTGTCCAGTCCCGAGGTCCGGGCACAGTTGAGCGCTGCAGGGGTCACGTTCGAGGAGCACCGCCAGACGATCACAGCCTATGCCGCGTGCCTCCATGCGATCACGGGGACCCTGATGCCTACCCTGATGGTCGTGATGATGACTCGCTTCTTCGGCCAGAACAAATCGTGGACGGAGGGCTTGTCGGTCTTTCCCTTTGCCGTCTTCGGGGGATTGGCGTTCACCGTGCCGTACGCCGTGACGGGCGTGTTCCTGGGACCGGAATTCCCCTCCCTAGTCGGCGCCGCGGTGGGGCTGATCATAGTGACGGCCGCCGCTCGCCGCGGGTTCCTGCTGCCCAAGAACACGTGGGAGTTCGCGCCATCGGGCACGTGGCCGACTGCCTGGATCGGGTTCCAGGTCGCACCAGCCAGAGATCCGGGCGAGGGCCGTCGCATGGACACGGCCCTGGCGTGGGCACCCTATGGGATCCTCGCGGCGCTGCTGGTGATCACCCGCATCCGGCAGCTCCCGGTCGGCGAGTACCTGAGGCAGGTGAGGATCAGCTGGTCAGACATCCTCCACACGGGCATCACCGCCTCGACGACCCCGCTTTACTTGCCAGCGGCCATCCTCCTCGTGGCCGTGGTTATCACTTGGTTCCTCCACCGCATGAACGGCCGCCAGATCGTCGGCGCCTTCCACGATTCGACGCGGATTCTGCTCGGAGCGGCGTTCGTCCTCCTGTTCACCGTTCCCATGGTGCGGGTCTACATCAACTCGGGTGTGAACTCCTATGAACTAACTGGCGGTGGACATCTGCCGTCCATGCCCATTGCCATGGCAATGTGGGTCGCCGACAACGTGGGGCAGGTGTGGCCGTTCTTCGCTCCGGCCGTCGGGGCAATGGGGGCGTTCATCGCCGGCAGCAACACTGTCAGCAACTTGATGCTCAGCCTGTTCCAGCACGGCGTGGCGCTTCAGTTGGCCGTCAGTGGAGCCATGGTCGTAGCACTCCAGGCGGTGGGGGCGGCTGCCGGAAACATGATCGCCATCCACAACGTCGTCGCCGCTTCCGCCACCGTCGGCTTGCTGGGTCAGGAGGGCGCGACCTTGCGCAAGACCGTCTTGCCCACGCTGTATTACCTTGTGGTCGTGGGTGCGCTGGGCCTCACAGCCATCTACGTGCTCAGAGTGCCGAGCCCACTGGTGAGATGACGCTGAAACGTCTTTGGTACGTTGCCTGCTTTGCGACGGTCGCCGCCACAATCGCGTGCGGTAGCGAGCCGTCTTCCCCACCGAACCCTCCCGCCGAGCGGTCGCTCGAGGACATTCTCCAGGCCTATCGGGGCGCTTACGGCCTGCCGGCCCTTGCGGCAGCGGTCGTCCGTAGCGACGGCGTGGAGGAGGTGGCAGCGGTCGGTGTCCGTCGCCTGGGATTCGGCAACGGCGTCACGCTCGGGGACCGCTTTCATATCGGATCCGATACAAAGGCAATGGTGGCAACCGTTGCCGGAAGTCTCGTGGAGGATGGCGCTCTCTCTTGGCTCATCAGCCCAGTGGACGTGTTTCCCGAGCTCGCCACGACGATCCATCCAGATTTTCAGACCATCACTCTCCGAGACCTGCTCATGCATCGCGCCGGTATCCAGCCGTACACGAGCGGCGCAGAGTGGGACGCCATACCCAACTTCACGGGCACAGCGCAAGAGCAGCGCCGCGCGTTTGCCGTGTGGCTCCTCCAGGACCCGCCGTGGGGTCCCCCTGGTCAATACCAGTACTCCAACGCAGGGTACTCGATTGCAGGGGCGATCCTGGAGGAGGTGACCGGTGAGTCGTGGCAGACGCTGCTGAGCCAGAGGGTATTCGACCCATTGGGCATGCACACCGCCGGCTTCGGCTGGCCGGCCCTGAGCGATCCGGACCAGCCCTGGGGACACTGGGTCATATCGGGGTCACTCCAGCCCCACCCACCCGACGACGACTACCAGCTCTCGGGGATCATCGCGCCTGCGGGCGACGTGCACCTGTCAATCGGGGATTTCGCACTGTTCGTACAGTCGCACCTGCGAGGACTGCTCGGATCGGACGACCTGCTGACCTCAGCGACCATCGCGTACCTTCATGAGCCGATAGGCAGCTACGCGTTGGGCTGGAGCGTCTATCCCCTGCTCGGTCAGGTCGTCAGCTCGCACAACGGCAGCGCCGGGACCTTCTACGCGACCATGGCCGTGAGCCACTCGCAAGACCTCGCCGTCGTGATAGCGACGAACGCCGGCGGCAGCAGCGCCGCGGACGCATGCAGAGTCTTGTTGAACGTGCTGTTTGATGAGTACCGCTAGCGCCACGCGACCAGTTGAGACGCCACGGTCACCCTTGGACGGTCACGAAAGCAGGTTTCTATGAAGCGAATCGGGATTCTTGGTGGCCTGGGACCGGAGTCGACGATCCCCTACTATCGACACATCACCAAGACATACACCGAGATGCATGGTGATTATGGATATCCCGTCATCATCATCTACAGCCTGCGTTTTCAGGAGATCATCGATGTGGAGTACGAGGCGCCCGAGACGGTCAAGGCGGCGATCGAGAGCCTGCACTGCGCCGGCGCCGACTTCGTGGTAGCAGCTTGCAACACGATACATGTGGTATATGATCGGGTAGCCGACGACATCCCCATCCCCTGGATCAGCATCATCGATGTCACGGCGGATCACATCAAGGCGGCAGGTATGAACACCGTGGGGCTCCTGGGGACCATCTTCACGCTCCAGAAGGGATTCTACCAGACAGGCCTTGCACGCCACGGCATCGAGACCATCACTCCGCCCAGGGACGACCAAGAGCGCGTCAGTGAGATCATTTTCACCGAACTCGTCAAGGGTGAGACGACCGACGAGTCACGCCGGTTCATGCTGCGATGTATCGACGACCTGAGCCGTGAGGGCGCTCAAGGTGTCGTGCTCGGCTGCACGGAGATTCCGTTGCTGATCCAGCAGCATCACACCGATGTACCGGTGTTCGATACGACCACGCTGCACGCGCAGCGCGCGCTCGACCTAGCGCTTCAGGGACCCTGAGCCTCCGTTGCCGCATTTCGCCGGGTACCGTACCTTCACGACCGCAGTGCAATGCGGTTCGTGATCATCCAGAAACACACACGCGGGAGTGACCAGTGCGCCAGTTGGTGATTCTGAGCTTGACGTTGCTAGTGGGCGCGGCGTGCGCAGCCGATTACGACGTCATCATCCGCAATGGCACCGTCTACGACGGTAGCGGTGCGCCACCGGTCGTCGCCGACCTGGCCATCGAGGACGACACGATTGCCGTGATCGGTACGCTGACGGATCTACGTGGCCGCATCGAAGTCGATGCGACCGGTAGGGCCGTCGCGCCCGGCTTCATCAACATGTTGAGTTGGGCCACGGAGTCGCTGATCGAGGACAGACGGTCCCAGAGTGACATCCGGCAGGGCGTGACGCTCGAAGTGTTCGGCGAGGGGTGGTCCATGGGCCCGCTGAACGAACCGATGAAGGACGAAATGCGCAAACAGCAGGCGGACATCAAGTACGACATCGAATGGACCAGCCTCGGCGATTACCTCGAGTACCTGGAGGAACGAGGTGTCGCGACCAACATCGGCTCGTTCGTGGGTGCCACCACGGTGCGGATCCACGAGCTCGGGTTCGAGGATCGGGCGCCCACACCGGAAGAGCTCGACCGGATGCGCGCGCTGGTACGTACCGCAATGGAGGAAGGAGCGTTCGGACTGGCATCCGCCCTGATCTACGCGCCTGGCTTCTACGCTCAAACCGACGAACTGATCGAGCTCGCTAAAGTCGCAGCCGAGTACGACGGCATGTACATCTCGCACATGCGGAGCGAGGGGAACCAGCTGCTCGAGGCGCTTGACGAGCTGCTCACGATCGCGAGGCAGGCCGAGATCCGTGCCGAGATCTATCATCTCAAGGCCGCAGGCGCGTCCAACTGGCACAAGATGGAGGCCGTCATCGAGAGAGTGCAGGACGCTCGTAGTGAGGGGCTCGAGATCACAGCCGACATGTACAACTACCCCGCTGGCGCTACCGGCCTCGATGCCGCGATGCCGCCGTGGGTACAGGAAGGCGGACTCGATGCCTGGATCGAGCGGCTCAAGGACCCGGAAATCCGCAACCGCGTCGCCCGCGAGATGCGTACGCCGACGGATGACTGGGAGAACCTCTACCTGGCGGCTGGCTCGGCAGACAACCTGTTGCTCGTTGGCTTCAAGAGCGAGGAGCTGAAGCCCCTCACCGGCAAGACCCTCGCGGAGGTGGCGGCGACGCGTGGAACGTCGCCGGAGGAAACCGCGATGGACCTCGTCGTGGAGGATGGGAGTCGGGTCGGCACAGTGTACTTCCTGATGTCGGAGGAGAACATCAAGCGGCAGATCGCCTTGCCGTGGGTGAGCTTCGGCTCCGATGCCGAGTCACTGGCTCCTGAAGGGGCATTCCTCAAGTCCAATCCGCATCCTCGCGCCTACGGAACGTTTGCTCGGCTGCTCGGCAAGTACACGCGGCAGGAGCAGGTGATCCCACTGGAGGAGGCGATCCGAAAGCTCAGCTCCCTACCGGCACGGAACCTGCGGATCGAGCGTCGTGGGTCGCTCGCGACCGGGTACTTCGCCGACGTCGTCGTGTTCGACCCGAATGCGATCATTGATCACGCGACGTTCGCCGAGCCGCACCACTATGCGACCGGCATGCTGCATGTGTTCGTCAACGGGGTGCAGGTGCTCAGGGACGGCGAGCACACGGGCGCGACACCCGGTCGCGTGGTACGGGGACCGGGCTGGAAGGGACACACGCCCGCTGCCCAGTGAGTCTGGAGAGCGGAGGGCTCGGCGCGCACAGATGACGCCCCAACTCGTGCGCCCGAGCCCGCCGCCAAGCCTAGGGCCGGCGGCGGCGCACCGGGGGCGTCCGGTCCAGATCCGGCTCGATCCGGAGCTCCAGGATGTCACCTCGGTCGACCGAGATCCAGTCGGTGAGGTAGGACCCCACTCCGATTAGGTCGATCTCGACCTGCATCCTGGGCTGCGGCCACTGAAACTGGAACGTGCCCTGGCCGTTCCCCACGACGCTGCCCAGCCGGAGTCTGTGGGTCCCGGACACCGCATACAACGTGGCATCGTAGAAGTTCTGGTTCTGCACCTCGAGCGTTATCTCATCCGGCACTTCCGGCGCGAACTCGTCGTATTCCCCGCCACCGCGCGCACAGGCAGCGAGTGCGATGACCAGGGCGGTCAGGCCGACACATGCTACGTGTTCTCTCATCGCACTACCCTCCTGTGAGCCCGTCTGCGCACCTCCCAATCCCGCACGGCGACTGCGGCCCGAGGCCAACTGCCACTGTCACGACCGTCTGCGGCGCGCGCCCAGGCTGTGACGGTAGGGCCGTCCGCCCGCCGGCGGCGCTATGACTCGGCGGCCGCGAACTTCGCGACCGTCGGCTTGACGAGCCGAGCGAAGTCCTCGTACGAGAGCTTGATCAGCTCGGTGTGGGAGCAGGCGTTGAAGGCGATCTCCTGATCCTGGCTCAACGCTTCGGCCACGTAAACCTGCATGTCATACAAGTTTCCGAACGGCGGCATCGCCCCGACCTCGCAGTCGGGAAACCTGTCCCGGAAGTCATCCTCGCTCGCCAGCGCGACCTTGGAGGCACCCACCGCTTCCTTGAGCAGGTCGAAGTCGATCTGGGAGGAGCCCGGCAACACGGCCATGGCCAGCTCACCGTCCACCTTCACGATCACCGTCTTCGCGAGCTCCTTGCCGGATACGTGCGCCGACGCGGCCGTCTTTTGCGAGGTATACGCCGGCGAGTGCGTAATGGTCACGTAGCGAATCTTGTTCTTGTCCAGGAACTCCTTGAGCTTCGTCGCCGCCATGGCGGCCCCCTTGCGGTGTCCCCATCTAATCCTGCGGCCGCGGAGCCGGTCCCCGCAAGCTGGCCCGGGCCTTCATCTCGGCTTCACGCTGGCTTCAGGGAGTCTGGGCCACGATGCCGACCGGACTCCATCAGTTCCAGCCGAGCTCCGCCCACACTCGCGGTGGGCGTGGCGGCGCGCCCGGGGAGTCGGTCGCGCGGCTCGCGCGGGCCGTGCGAGACACGCCGGCGCCACGGAAGCCAGACAGCCCGGAAACGGCTGGATCCGCCTCCGGGCTGTCTCGCGGGTCTCACCCGGATCCGCCGCGACGCCAACCCTTTAGGACACGCCGCACTCCCCACGGGTCATGGGCCCAGGCTCCTCGGTGACACGGAGCCGGAACCCCCCGGTGGCCCCTGCGCTGATGGTGTTCACGACCACCCGGTACGGCCCAGACTCGGGCGCCGTGAACGTGATGCGTGCATCGCACGCCCCGGCGCTGTCGTCATCGATCTCCACGCCCTCCATCCCCGGCCCCACCAGCATGAGGTACGCGTCGAAGTCGGTAGACAGCAGATCCACCGTGGCCCGCTGGCCGGCCTGGAGATACAGTTCCCAGACCTGTAGATAGCTGTCGTCCCAGCTGGTGGAATCGGAGGTCGTGAGCTCTCCGGTGACCTCCTCGCCGACCCGAAGCTCGCCGACCACCGGCAACGTGATGAGCCATTCGCTCAGCTCGGTGTCGAGATCGAGGTCGACGCACTCCCCCGCCGTCACCGGCCCCGGCTGGTCGGTGGCCCGCAGGCGGAACCGGCCGGTGACCTCGGTCATGAGGGTGTTCACGACCACCCGGTAGGTCCCCGCCTCGGCCGCCGTGAACGTGACCCGTGCGTCGCACCCCCCTGCCCCATCATCATCCGACAGCGGCTCATCTAGGCCCGGTCCCACGATGAGCAGGTAGGCATCGAAGTCGTCGGACAGCAGGTCCACCGTCGCCTCCTGCCCGCCGCGCAGCCCGAGCGCCCAGGCCTGTGCATAGCTGCCGTCCCAGCTCGCCGAGTCGGACGTTGTGAGCTCCCCCCGCACCTCCTGGCCCACAGACAGCACACGGCCATCTGTCGGTAGCGCCATGAGCCAGGCGAACAGCTCGACGTCGAACTCCGTGTCGAACAACTCGCACTCACCCGCCGTCACCGGGCCCGGCTGTTGCGTGACGCGAATGCGGAACCGGCCGGTCGCTTCGGAGCTCAGCGTGTTGACCACCACGCGGTACGTGGCGGACTGGGGCGCCGTCAGGGTGACCCGGGAATCGCATGCCCCGGCGCCGTCGTCGTCCGACAGGATCTCGTCCAGACCGGGACCGGTGACCATCAAGTAGGCGTCGAACTCGTCCGACAACAGATCCACGGTCACCGTCGCCCCGGCGCCGAGCTCCAGCCCCCACGCCTGCACGTGTGAGCCATCCATCCAGAGCGGGTCAGACGTGGTGAGCTTCCCGGGCGTCTCCGATCCCACCGACAGGTGGCCGATCAGGGGAAGCTGGGTCAGGTCATCCACCGATTCCTGGGCCTGGACCGGCGGCGAAAGGCCGGCGACCAGGGTCGCCAGGAGCAGAGCACCGCCGATGCGGCGCAGTGAGTAGGCGTTCACAGTCCCCTCCCCGATCGCAGGGGCACGAAGGTGTGTGTCAGCTAAGGTGGGGAGGGGCGGCCCCTGCGGCAAGACTCAGGCGTGTCGCGCCTCGGCGTAGCGCTGCGCCAGCTGCCGCAGCCCGGCTGGCTCGCCAATCACCGTGAGGCGGTCGCCCTCGCGCAGCACCGTTCGGCCGCGAGGCACGATCGTCTCACCGTAGCGGCGGATGAGCGCGATGAGGCAGCCGGGCGGCAGTTCGAGCTCCCGCAGGGCCTTACCGATGAGCGGTTCCGCCTTGGTTTCGGGAAGGAGCCGGAGGGAGAGGAAGCGGTCATCGCGGAGCAGCGTCTCCTTGAGCTCCAGCTCGTCGCGGCTCGCCAGCCACTCCTCCATGAAGTCCTCGTCTTCCACCCGGCCGGCGAGCTGCGCGAGAATGCGGAGGTGCCGTCCCGGATCGGTCTCCCCGCTCACCAGGAAGAACAGCGCCCGAATCGGCACCGCGGCCGCGTGCCGCACCATCTCGTCGTCCTCTACGTCCACCTTGATGCCCCCGCGGCAGCGCACCAGCACCATCTCCGAGGTGTCGAGCGCCGGGAGCCTCGTGTGCAGCAGCGCGGCCCCGTGCGCCACCGGCGTGCCGCCCATGCGGACACCCCTCCCGAAGCCCTCCATGAGCTGGTCGGTGGTGGCGGGGAGCCGCTCGTGGAACAGCACCGACGCACGACCGATCAGCCCCTCCAGGCTCCCCGAGCCGGCCAGATCGACCACGTGGGCCCGCGCGACCACCTGGTCGAACGGGTCCTCCGCCCGGGCGCCCTTCTCCTTCATCAGGTCGCGCAGCTCCCGGTCGAGCCCCGCGAAGCGGCGGCGCCCCAGCCGCTCGAACACGTGGTAGATCGCGCCATCCCGCGCGATACGGGGCTTGGCGTAGTAAGTGTACCAGCCGAACGAGAGCATGGTGACGCCCGCGATGAACAGCACGGGCAGCCATCCCATCTCCGCCACCAGCACCGCCGGCACGAACAGCCCGACCAGCTGCACCCAGGGATAGCCGGGCGAGCGGAACCCCGGGTCGTATGCCTCGATCCTGCTCTCCCGCATGACGATCACCGCCACGTTGATGAGCCCGAACAGCACGAGCTGCAGCGCGCTCGCGAGCTTGGCCACCTCCTCCACGTTGAGCACGAGCAGGAACACCACGACCAGCGCGCAGGTGAGCAGGATCGCCGCCGTGGGCGTGCCGAGCCGGCCGGTCGCGGCGAACCGGTCCGGCAGGATACGGTCCCGCGCCATGGCGAGCGGGTAGCGAGAGGCGGCGAGAATGCCCGCGTTGGACATCGAGGCAAAGGCTACGATCGCCGCCACCACGATGAAGTAGACGACGACTCGGCGGGGTATCCAACTCCACGCCGCGAATGCTCCGGCCGTATCGGCCACGGGTGTGAGGGAGGCGCTCAGGGTGCCCACGCCGAGCACAGCCACCATGACGAAGACCCCCACCACGTAGACCGTCGTCACCGTAGCGAGCGTGAGCCCCATCCCGAGCGGGATGTTTCGCTCCGGGTTCTTCACCTCCTCGGCGAGGCTCGCTACCTTGGTCAGCCCCACGTACGACACGAAGACGAGGCCGACCGCCCCGAGGAGACTATCCACCCCATACGGGAGCAGCGGCGTGAACCGCCCTGGTACGTCGCCAGGGTGAGCCGCGAGATCGCTCAGCCCGTACAGGATGAACAGCGTGAGGACGGTCAATAGGGCGACGACCAGCACCCGCAGCAGCCCGCTGGACTCCTTCGCCCCGATCACGTTGAGAACGGCGAACAGCACGGTGAAGGCGATCGCGGTGGTCGTCAGCGGCAGGTCCACCACCAGGGCGAGGTAGGCCCCCATCCCGATCAGCGCGAAGGCACTCTTCAGCACCAGCGCCAACCAGGTGCCGACGCCGCCCATGGTACCGACCATGGGCCCCAGCGTTCGGTCCAGGAAGTAGTAGGCGCCGCCCGCCCGCGGCATGGCCGTGGCCAGCTCGGCCTGACTCAGCATCGCTGGGACGATCAGCACCCCGGCCAGCAGATATGCCAGCACCACGCCCGGTCCTGCATGCGCCGCCGCGATACCCGGGAGCAGGAAGAACCCCGAGCTGATCATCGCCCCCGTCGCAATGACGTAGACGTCGAACAGGGAGAGTTCCTTCTTCAAGCGCGTGAAGTTGAGCAGGGACATGGAATGGTCCGGGTCAGTAGCGGATCGCGGAGCGCACAGACAGGGGCGGCGTCGCCGTGGTCACCGCCTACCGACTCACCCAGGCCATGCCGTCGGGCTCGTCACCGGCGACGATCTCACCTTCCAGCTTCCACTCGTCGAGATCGATCACAGAGATCTTATCGTCACCGGTGTTGGCCACGTAGGCGATGCGGTTGTCGGGGGTGATGAGGATACCCACCGGCACGGAGCCGACCTCGAGGCGGCGCACGACCTCCCACTGCTGCAGATCGACCGCCACCACCTCCCGGCCGCGTGCATTCGAGACCAGAGCCTCGCTCCCGTCCGGCCGCACCTTCACCCGGATCGGGAAGTCGCCCACCTCCAGCGTGCGCCGCACCGTGTTGCTCGCCACGTCGATCTCGGAGAGCGTCCCCGCGGCTCGATTGGTCACGTACACCGTCTTCCCGTCGGGCGTCACGTCGATTCCCTCGGCGCCGGCGCCCGTCTCGATCTGCCGCAGGACCGAGCCGGCCTTGGCATCAACCGCCGTGACGGTGCCGCTCCCGATGTTGGCGGTGTAGGCGCGCTCCGCTCCCTCGGCCACCACCACCATGTGCGTCACCCGCTGGGTTGTCTCGATCGCCTGGACGACCCGGCGCTCCTGGGGATCCACCTGCAACACGTGCTGCGAGCCCTCGGCAGTGACCCATACCGTGCCGTCGGAGGCCACCGTGATCCCGTGGGGCCTGGTGTGGGAGCCCAGGGGTATCGTCCCCAGGGATCGTCCCTCGGCGATGTCGATTACCGTGATCGTGCTGCCCGGCCGGTCGTTGTTGCCGTAGTCGCTCACGTAGGCGAAGCGGCCGTCCGGAGAGACCGCTACCTCATGGGGCGCGAAGCCCGTCTCGATGACCGCCAGTTCCGATCGACTCGCCGGGTCCACGATCGACAGCGTGCTGCCGCTCTTGTTCACCACCAGGAGTTTCTGCGCCTGCGCGGCCGTCGGGATGAGCGCTCCCGACGCCACCACGGCGCATGCGATCGCAGCTACTGCGGCGCGCTTCGATGGGGACACGAACATGCGGTTCTCCTTTCCCGCTTCTTGCGGGGGGTGACAGTCGTTGACGAGGGTTGTGCTACAGCTCGGAAAGCTCGGCTTCGAGACGCGCCTGCTCCGCGGGATCGAGCTCCGGCTCGGGAGTAGGGGCCTCGGCGGCGAACCGACGCTCCGATGACCGGAGCCACCAGGCCAGCAGGACGACACCGAGCACCAGGACGAGACCAGGCATGACCCATGCCAGCAGCCCGATCCCGCGTACACGCGGCGCCCCCAGAATGATCTCACCGTAGACCGCGTACAGCGAATCGACGATCTGCTGCTCCGTCATGCCGGCGGCGAGCTGCCGCTTGACCCGCTCGCGCATCGTCGCCGCTTGGGACGACGGACAATTCGCCAGCGTCCGTCCCGGGCAGAACGGGCTCATGATCTCGTCATACAGCTCGTGCGCCCTGGTGTCGATCACCTGAGCGTCGAGCGCGGGCGGCTGCTCCTGCGCCCGGGCAACGGCATGCGGCGTCAGTGAAAGGGCCAGGGCGGCGAGCACCGCCCGACCCAAGGCGTGCCTCGACATGACGACTCCCCGTTCGCTCAAATCTAGCCGCATGCCATCCGGAGGTGAGGGATCAGGATATCCGCGCTCAGTCGATTTCCTGCGCCAGGGCCAGCACGGCCGAGCGCAGCCGCCGGTGCCGGTCGAATCGGGTCACGAACTCCGACTCGCGGCGACCCCCCTTGGCCCGCACGACTTCGACCAGGGCACGCCGGTTCGCCGTGCTCCACCGTGACACGCCCGGCAGGGCCATGATCAGGGGAGCCCAGCGCTCCCACCAGAGTCGCTCGCCTGGGGAAAAGCGGCGGGAGGAGCGCACGCCCAGCAGCTGCGCCGCCTCCACCGCACAGGTCTTGATCCCCCGCTCACGGTCGGCGCCAAACCGATCGGCCAAGTAGCGCGACACCCGGTAGCCGATGTTCCCCAGCGAGATGCGCCCCCGCACGTCGGCCCGCGGCTTGCCCAGGTAGAGGTACATGTTGACCGCAGAGAGCCGGTTGAGGGTCGCGATGCTGGAGCGGTGGCGCGGGTTCCGCTTCATGCGGGCCAGCTCCCGCCGCACGAGCCTTCGCACGACCGGGTCGTGCGGCCGGAAGCCGAGCTTGTAGTAGAACCACCAGGCACCGGATTGCAGCCCCTCGAGATTCTCGTGGCCCAGCTGGTAGGGCGGCACGGTGATCGCGTCGGCTCCGAACAGGTGGCGCGTGACGGCCAGGATCCGCCCGTAGATGTACGCCGACTCCCCGCCGCGGTACGTCTCGAACACGTTGTACGCCACCTCTGCCGAGTTGAACAGTGCGCTGATCAGCACGTAGCCGATTGGCACTCCGCTCTTGAGCGTGAGGAATCCGTACACTGCATCGAGCATGAGGCGGCGCTCCGGGATCGCGCCGAAGCAGGCGAACTGCAGACCCTCACCGCAGTCGATGAGGCGTGCGTCCTGCCTGTCCGCGTGCACGAAGATGTCGAGGTCACGGCTGCGTGTGACCATTGCCTCGCGGGCGAGATCGATCAGCCGCTGCGCCTCCCGCGGCGGCAGGTCTCGCACGGCGAGGGGCGGTCGCAGGATCTCCCGGCGTAGATTGGGGCGCTCGCTCCGCAGGGGCGCCGTCTGGTAGAATACGGGAAGGCGCGCGTACTTGGCACGCGTCCTGGACGGTGTGTCAGGACCCGGCGCGATGCGGAGCGGCACGTCCAGCGTCTCGAAACTCGTTTCCCGTCCAAACGAATCCGCCTGCAGTGCCGCGAAGCGTCGAACCAGAAACTCGGCGTCGCTCTCATCCGGCCCCTTGAGATGCTCGACCCACTCGGCCGGCTCGTAGTCGAGCTCGTCGACCGCCAGCGTTTCCGTGTACGGCACCAGCAGGTGCACCAACTCGGGAAATTGCTCCGCGTTCTGGAACAGCTCCCAATCGATCGAGAGTTGCCGAGGCCAGCGCCGCGCGAGCCACTCGGCCGTGAACCAATAGAAGGGATAGTTGATGGCCGTGCCGGCGATCCCGGTGTCCTCGAGCTCGGCGCGGTATCGCTTCACGTCGCCGCGTGATGCGAAGCCGTCGAGCATCCGCTCGACCTGCCGGAGCACCTCTGGGCTGTCGGGATACGCACGAGCGTGGCACAGCACCTCGTGCAGGCGCTGCACCGCCCTGGCGCTGCCGAGGCGGCGCCGTGCCAGCTCGCCCAGCAGCCGCAGCCGCCGCTCGGCGAGCTGCGCACCGAACCTGTCCTGCAGTGCCTCCAGCCGTCGCAGCAGCGCTAGCGCACGGTCTGCCATGCTCGATCTCGGCCCTTTCCCGACGCGCCCCCGGCCCAGGGAGCCCGGTCGTGCAGCGAAGATACGACCGCTCTCCCACCGGTACCAGTCGAGCGGAACCAATGGAAGGGCGGCTTCTATCCCGAGGATCTCCCCAACCACCAGATGCTGTGGTTCTACGGCCGGCAGCTCGGTACCGTGGAGATCAACAACACCTTCCACCGGATGCCGTCGGAGAAAATGCTGGTCCAGTGGGCCGAGCAGGTGCCGCACGGCTTCCGCTTCGTGCTCAAGGCCTCGCGCCGCATTACCCACGAGCACCGACTGCAAGACGCCGGCCGACGCCCGCGACGCGTACCGGCGTGCTGTCGAGCTGGATGTGTCCCACTACGACGCGCACGTGCACCTCGGTCGCCTGCTGCACGAGGCAGGTCACGTGAACGAGGGGGAACGGCACTACCGGCTCGCGCTCGCAGCCCGTCCCGGCGACTGCACCGCGGCGTTCAACCTGAGGACCGCACTCAAGGACCGGAACCGTCACCGTGAGGCGATCGAGACCTACGAGCGGGCCGGACGCCGCGCGGACGCCCTGCGACACCTCAAGCACTACAAGCAGCTCACGGAGACCACCGCCCGCACCAGCTGAGGCAGCGCAGCCCACCCGAGCTTTCCAAGGTCTCGCCCGTATGATAGTGTTGACATTCGCCTGACCGACTAGCCGGGAGTCCGTCGTTCCATGAGCGCAGATCGCAGGATTCAGGCCGCCGCGACACCGAGCGAGGTCTCCGTCTCTGGCCGCCTGACGCCGCTCCCCAGCGAGGTGCTGGCGCAGTCCTGCAAGCGCGTTGGCATCGCGAGCCTGGTGTTCGCCTCCCTCTGGGCCATCGGGCTGCTCATGGCGAATGTCGTCGCACGCTGGACGGACGTGCCGCTGGTGGGCCACACCCATCCGTGGCCCATGCCGGGCAACCTCATCGCGGCGACCGGTCTGCTCCTGTCGGTCGCGATGATATTCGTGGCGGGACGACTGCAGCACCGGCCGAACCTGCTGCTCGACCTGGGGCTCGGCTTCGAGATCATCACGGCCTTTCTCATCGGTCTGCTGCAAATGTGGGTGCCCCCGGCGGACGTCCGGGCGGTCTCGTGGGTCTGGATCATCATCCTCGTGTATCCCACGATCGCGCCCAACACCCCGGGGAAGATCTTCATCGCCTCGCTGCTGGCCGCGACGATGGATCCGATCGGATTGGGCGTCGCCAAGCTCCGCGGGGTCACCGTCTCGTGGACGACGGCCGAGGCCGCATGGGCGTTCGCTCCGAGCTACATCTGCGCCGCGCTGGCGGTGCTCCCGGCGCACATCATCCGGGGGCTCGGTCGCCAGGTGCGCAAGGCCAAGGAGCTCGGGGCCTACAAGCTGGGCGACAGCATCGGACGCGGGGGCATGGGCGAGGTGCTGCACGCAGAGCATCGCCTGTTGGCCCGACCCGCGGCCATCAAGATCATCCGTCCGGAGGTCCTGGGTGCCGCCTCCGCATCGGCTCAGCAAGTGGCGCTGGAGCGGTTCAAACGAGAGGCCCAGGCGGCCGCCACGCTGCGGTCGCCGCACACCATCGAGCTATACGACTTCGGGCTCGTGAAGGCCGACCGGAGCCGTGAGCAGACGATGCTCACACAGCCCCACATGACCACGGGTACCCCGGCGTTCATGGCTCCTGAGCTGGCGCTCGGCGAGCCGGACATCGATCGCCGCGTCGACATCTACGCCCTCGGCAGCGTGCTCTACTGGCTGCTCACGGGACAGCTCGTGTTCGAGGCCGACAGCCCCATCAAGATGATGCACCGCCACATCTCGGACACGCCGGAGCCGCCCTCCACGCGCACCGAGCTGGAGGTGCCGGCGGAGCTGGACGACCTGATCCTGGCGTGCCTGGCCAAGCGAGCCGAAGACCGCCCCGCCACGGTAGACGAGGTGGGGCGCCGGCTGGCGGAGGTGCCGGTCGTGGAACCATGGACGGAAGCGCGGGCGCAGCGCTGGTGGGAGACGCACCTCCCGGAAGCGCAGCTGAGCACGAAGTGCGACAAAGGAGAGCTGGCGCCGGTCGTGACGAGCGGGTGACGGCGCGAGCCAACGACGATTCGACTCGAGAACGAAAGGACGAAGGGTATGCAGGCTGGAACAGTGCGCCGCATCGTGATCCTCATGGCACTGACGCTGACACTGGGAGCATCGGCCGCGGTGGCACAGCAGACCGCTCCGCGAGCCCTCAGCGAGCTCAGCGAATCGTTCGAGGCGCTCTCACGGCAGATCTCGCCGACGGTAGTACAGATCTTCTCCACGGCGGTCGCGCCGCTCCAGGGCGATCCCCGGGGGCCGTCCGCAGTCCTGGGATTGCAGCGCCGCGGCGGGTCGGGCGTCATCGTGTCACCCGACGGCTACATCGTCACCAACAACCACGTGGTCGAGGGCGCGCGCCGCCTGTACGTGGTGCTGGCCGAGCCCGCCTCGGATGAAGTTCCGGGACAGTCGCTGGTGAAGCCGATCGGCCGGCAGGTGGAGGCGCAGATCTTGGGGACCGACCTGGAGACGGACCTCGCCGTCCTCAAGATCGAGGAGTCGGGTCTACGGTACCTCGAGTTCGAGGACTCGGACGAGATCCACCCAGGTCACGTCGTGCTCGCTTTCGGCAGCCCCTTCGGTCTCAGCTCCACGGTTACGATGGGCGTGGTGAGCGCGGTGGGGCGTCAGCTCGAGGCCGACCACCCGATGGTCTACATCCAAACCGACGCTCCCATCAACCCGGGCAACAGTGGCGGACCCCTGGTGGACACCAACGGACGGCTCGTGGGCATCAACACGATGATCCTCTCCCAGTCCGGCGGGAGCGAGGGCATTGGCTTCGCCGCCCCGAGCAACATCGTACGCGCCATCTACGACCAGATCCGTCAGCACGGGCGGGTGCGCCGCGGCGTGATCGGTGCCAACACCCAGACCATCACGCCGACCATGGCGGCCGGCCTGCGGCTGGCACGTAACTGGGGCGTGCTCGTGAGCGACGTGGCGCCGGGCAGCCCCGCGGCTCGGGCCGGCCTCCAGATAGGCGACATCATCGTCTCGCTCGACAACAAGCCGATGGAGAACGCGCGACAGTTCGACGTCAACGTCTACGGCCGCGCCCCCGGCACGCTGGTCACACTGCAGGTGCGGCGCGGTCTCAATCAACAGGTGATCCGCGTGCCGGTGGCGGAGCGAGCCAATGATCCCGGCCGCTTCGCCGACCTGGTGAGTGACGAGCGCAACCTCGTGCGACGGCTGGGAGTGCTCGCCGTGGAGGTGAACGACGACATCGCCGCCCTGATGCCGTGGTTGCGGGAGCGGACCGGCGTAGTTGTTGCGGCCCAGGCGTTCGGGATCGTCGCCGTCCAGAGCGGCCTGCAGCCCGCCGACGTGGTACTCTCGGTGAACGGCCAGGAAGTCGTGACGCTGCGACAGCTCAACTCCATACTGGCACAGTTCGATCGGGGGGACCCGGTAGTGTTGCACGTCGATCGCCGTGGCCGACGCATGTTCCTCGCCTTCGAGATGGAGTAGGCCGATACGCGTCATGCGCGGGCTCCTCCGGCTCGGGCACACGCTCCTGCGTCCAGCGAGCGAACGCACACCGGCATTCCTCCTGGCCGCGCTGGCGCTGCTCGCGCAGGCGCGGCCCAGCACGTTGCACGCGCAGGCACCGACCAGCCGCGACAGTGCCCGGATGTCGGGCGCCGGCGTGAGCTACTGGGGACGGATCCCCGAGCAGGCGGATTCGGTCACCGCCGAGCTGCGCAACCGCCCGATGCCCCTGTGGGAGGGCATCCTATACTGGCCCTACCGGGTGATCACCTACCCCATCAAGCTCGCGGGTGACGGGATTGGGGAGACCATCGAGTATCTCGACGAGAGTCGCCTCCTCGCCTTCCTGTTCCGCCCACCAGGCGTGTTCATCGTCGAGCCCGAAATCAGCGCAGGGGGGCTCTCCGGCTTCGGCGGGGGCCTCGCGTTTCGGTACACCGCCTTCCTCGGCGAGGGTAACGAGCTCAAGGTCCGGGTGTACGCCGCGGTGAACGGGGACCAGAAGCTCACCCTGGGCCTGCGGTTCCCGCTCGCATCGGCCGGGGAGCTCCAGCTCGGGGCAGGATTCCGTGACCGCGCGAACGCCAGGTACTTCGGCACAGGGCCCGAGACCCGCCCCATCGACCTGTCATACTACCGGCAGAAGATGAGTTGGGCGGGCGCCACGTATCGGCACAACCTCATGGACGGTCTGTACGCAGTGGGCGGTGTCATCTTCAGCGGCGTCAGCGCCGGGGAGCCGGGGGGGGATTTCGAGCCATCGATCACCGAGCGGTACGCCGACGACCTACCGTTCGGCTTCGGCTTCCGCTCCGAGGGGTTCACCGTGGGGCTCGGCCTCGCGCACGAGGATGCACCCCAAGACGGCCGTCCGACGCGCGGCGGGGTGCGCCGCGCCATCGTGACCTACTTCCACGGTAACAGCCAGGACGACACCAGGTACTGGCAGTACCGGGGCGAGCTGCAGCAGTTCGTGCCGCTCTGGTTCCGGTACCACACGCTGGCCCTGCGCGGCTACCTGACGTGGATAGATCCGGTGGGCAACCGGGAGACGCCGTTCCAGCGTCTCATGATCAACGACGATCCCGATCTGCTACGGGGATTCAACGACTTTCGCTGGCGCGACCGCGGGCTGGCGGTGCTGTCGGCCGAATACCGCTGGCCGCTGTGGGCGTATCAGTACCCGCACGGCAGCGGCATGGACCTCTACTTCCTGGCCGACGTGGGCCAGGTATTCGGTGAGTTCGACCAGATCACCGCCGACAACCTCACATTCTCCTACGGCATCGGGCTGCGGCTGTTGAGCAGCAGGGGCTTCATCCTGCGGGTGGAGTTCGCCCGCAGCAGCGAGGGCTCGCAGTGGCGGCTCCGCAGCGATCAGATCTTCCAGTTCCACAGTGGGCTCTTCAGTGGGCGCGATCCGGTTCCGGCCCGGTAACGGGCACGCGGCGACGATCGCGCTGTGCGCGATCACGGGACTCGCCCTCCCGGGCGGCGACCCGCCGCTGCAGGACGCCCCTGTGGTCTGGTACGAGGACGACCGGCGGGACATCCCGCCGCCCGAACCCCGCGATCCCAACAAGGTTCGCTCCTCGGTGGAGGCGACATTCTTCCGGCCGCTGGGTCGCATCTTCCACCCCGGGCGCATCGTCCGCGGCGTGGGATCAATCTTCGGCGGCGACCACGTGCAGCCGGCCGCCAACGTGAATGTCCTGGACGAGGTGCCCAACTCGTCGTGGTTCACCAACCGCATCGGCCTCTTCCCGACGACGGTCGAGCAGGCGGCGCGTGGCCCCGTCACGGACGCGGGTCCCGACACGAGCCGCAGGTGGACTGTAGTTGACGCCAAGACCGAAGGCGTGACGCCCGGGTTCACCATCGAGGACGCCCACGGGGACCGGTACCTCATCAAGTTCGACCCGCCGGGGTACCTGGGAATGACCGCGGCCGCGGCCGTCATTTCGGGTCGGATCATGCATGCCGCGGGATACAACGTACCCGAGGACTTCGTGGTCACCTTCCAGCGTGACCAGCTCGTCGTGGCTCAGGACGTGGAGTTCGCCACACGGGCCGGCGACGAGCGGATCATGACCACCGGCGACCTGGACAGCATTCTGGGAAGCGTGGAGCGACTCAGCGACGATCGCTGGCTCGCGATTGCGAGCAGGTTCCTGAGCGGCGAGTGGATGGGACCCTTCGACTGGCACGGGCGCCGGAAGGACGACCCCAACGACCGCATCGACCACCAGGACCGACGGGAGATCCGGGGACTCAGAATCTTCGCGGCGTGGCTCTGTCACATGGACACGAAACAGGGCAATACGCTCGACATGTACGTAGAGGAAGACGGTCGCCGATACGTCCGTCACTATCTCATCGACTTCGCCAGCACCCTCGGGGTGGGCGCCCTGGGCCCGTTTCCCATGGGGTGCTTCGAGTACTCCTTCGACTTCGCGGCGAGCCTGGGTCGCGCCATCACGCTCGGGGTGCGGCAGGACGACTGGCGCAAGGTGGAGCGACCCGAGGGGCTGGACGAGGTGGGCTACTTCGAGAGTGAGTACTTCCACCCCAAGGCCTTCAAGCCGCTCGAGCCCAACAGTGCCTTCGCCAACCTGACCGACCGGGACGGGTATTGGGCGGCGAAGATCATCTCCGCCTTCACCGACGAGCAGCTCGAGGCCATCGTGGTCGAAGGGCGATACCGCAGCCCGGAGGCGGCCCGGTACATCACACGCATGCTGGGTGAGCGGCGCGACGTGATCGCGCGGTACTTCTTCGGCCGTGTCCCACCGCTCGACTTCTTCACGCACCAGCGGGGCGTGTTGCGCTTCCGCGACCTAGGAGTGGAACGGGGCATCTATCCGGCCGATGGGACCCGCTACCGGGCCCGCATCGCGGCGGTCGCCGCCGACAAGCGGCGGGCGGCACGCACCGCATGGATCGAGCGAGACGCCCCACAGCTCGACCTGGCGAGTGCGGGCGACGCAGTCACCTCGGCAGCGGAAGCGGCGTACCCCTTCTGGGCCGTCGAGCTCCAGGTCAACCGCGGCGAGCACTGGAGCTCGACCGTCACCGTCTACGTGGCCCGAGCCAGCGGGCGGGTGGTCGCGCTCGAGCGCTGAACGCAGCAGGCCTGGAGGAAGGCGGCCGGCTCAGCGCGCGGCCAGCGAGGCCGACGACGGCGTGGGTGCCTGAGCCGGCGGCTTGATCTCGGGGAGGTTGGTGCGCCACCAGCGCGCCGCGTTCTCCTGCGTCCAAGCCTCTGCCACATCCAGGGCGGCCAGCCGCTGGGCTAGCTTCTGCGCGTCCGAGGGACGCTGTCGCCGATCCTTGGCGAGGCACGCTAGCACCAGCTCGTCGAGGTCAGGGCCGACGTCTAACTCGCTGTGATATGAAGGCGGGACCGGCGTACCCTCGATGTGCTTCACCATCATCCGCATCGGCGTGTCAGCCTCGAACACGAGCCGACCGGTGAGCAGCCAGTGCGCCACACAACCCAGCGCGTAGATGTCCACTCGCCAGTCGGGATGGTCGTTCATGGCCAGCTCGGGCGCCATGTAGGCCGGCGTGCCGGTGGTGAGCCCATCCGCGGTGAGCTTCGTCTGCTCGGGCACCAGCTCCGGCGTGGCCTTCACCAGGCCGAAGTCGGTGACCTTGAGGAAGTCGGCCTCCAAGCCGAACCAGCAGGCGTACAAGTTCCCGGGCTTGACGTCGCGGTGAATGAGGCCGGCCGCATGGGCTTCCGCCAGCGAGTGACAGGCCTGCTGCAGCAGGTACACCACGCGGGGCGGGCGCATCGGTCCGAATCGCTCCACGAGCGTCTCAAGGTCGAGCCCATGGAGCAGCTCCATCACGTAGTAGAGGTCCCCGCGCCTGGTGACCCCGAAGTCGTACACGGCGATGGTGTGGGGGGATTGGAGGCTCGCCGTGGCCTCCGCCTCACGCTTGAACCGCCGCACCAGGGTGTCGGCCGCCTCTAGTCCGCTTTGCCCCAGAGTCCCCGGGCGGATCAGCTTCACCGCGGCCGGCCGGCGCAGCATGCGGTGTCGCGCCGCGTACACCTCCCCCATTCCGCCGCTGCCGAGGAGGTCGCCGAGCTGATAGGCCCCCAACTCCCGTGCGTCGCTCACCTGGCGTCCCAGACGCATGATGATGCGTGACGGCACGACGGCCAACAGCGCGCTTATGTAGTTCGGCAGGTAGGTCCACAAGATGACCGGCCCGGAGGGGACGGGCACGCCCCGGGCGGCCGTGATGGCGAGGCCGACTGGGTCCATCGACGCCGCCACCAGCGCCGCGGCGAGCGTCCTCCCCGCCGTGTGCGGCACGATCATGGGATGCACCAGCACCAGGACGCAGATCCAGGACAGGCCCTGGACGTTGGGCGTCCACTGGTTCACGAGGCCGATGGCGAAGGCCAGCAGCACCTCGTAGATGAGCCCCAGGTCCAGGGAGAGCTGGCAGTCGCATGCGTGCCACCGCGTGTAGGCGAAGATCGCCAGGGAGAGCACGATGACCGCGATCGCGGCCGGGTTACCCGGCCACGGCCAGGCGTCATCGAGCGGCGTCTCGGGCGAGAGGACCGGGCCGATGAAGTTGTTCATGAACAGGGAGAAGGCCCACAGCCCCGCCCACACGAGCGCCGCGACGCCCAGCCGCCGAGAGGCTGCCTCGAGGAGGTCCGCAGGCAGCTGACCGGCGGCGCCGCTCGGGACGTCACCCGATGTCGTACCGACGAGTTGCTCTGGAGTCATATGCCTCAGCGCTCACCATAGAGTAGCATCCCGGCGCGTCCCGGGGAAACGGCCTCGCCTTGCGCCGCCCGGAACCAAGCGTATTCTCCCAACGTTGCTGGAACACCGAGCCCTCCACCTAGCTGCGGGCCGCATCGCACGAGGTGGCCGGGATTGCCCCGGGCCCGCTCGAGCCCCCAGCGATGTGAGGAGTATCGAACCATGAACGGTACATCGCGGTCGAGCCCCATGGACCGTTTCCTGCGGCTCTTCACCGAAGTGCGATCAGGCGAGAGCCCCAACGCGCTCCTCCTCACGCTCAACGTGTTCCTCCTCCTCACAGCGTACTCAGTGCTCAAGGTCGTGCGAGAGGCCTTGATCTTGGGGGGCGCCACGGCCGAAGTGAAGAGCTACACAGCCGCCGGCCAGGTGTTGTTGCTCGCGGGACTCGTGCCCTTGTACGGCGCCGTAGCGGCGCGCGTGCCGCGGCGCCGGCTGATCAACTGGGTGACAGCTTTCTTCGTGGCCTGCCTGATCGCGTTCTACGTGGTCGCCCAGGTGGGTGTATCGGGATTCGGGCTGGGCGTGGCCTTCTTCGTCTGGGTCGGGATCTTCAACGTCATGATCATTGCCCAGTTCTGGGCGTTCGCCAACGACGTGTACACGACCGACGAGGGCAAGCGGCTCTTCCCAATCGTGGGCTTTGGAGCCTCCTCCGGGGGAGTGGTCGGCGCCTACCTGCCAACTCTTCTCAGCGGGATCGGCATCTACCAGCTGTTCATACTCTCCGCCGTGCTGCTGATCATCGCCGCCATGATCACCAATGTCGTGGACGCACGGGAGCGGCGGCGCACGGAGGCATACCTCCCCGACCCGCTCACCACGGGCACGATGCCCGCCGCCACCGGCCAGTTCAGAGCGGCGACGGGCGAGTTCAAGGTTCCGGAACAGGAGTACAAGCGCGAGAGCGGCGTGTTCCGCGTGGTGGAGCCCGGTGAAGAGGAGGAGGTGCCGGAACCACCGGTCGAAGAGCCGGAGTCGGAGGGAGGAGCATTCAAGCTCGTGTTCCGCAGCCGCTACCTTCTCATGATCGCCTTCCTGATCCTGCTGCTGAACTGGGTCAACACCAACGGGGGGTACATCCTGGACCGCACCGTGGAAACACTCATAGAGCAGGCCGTGGCCGCCGAGGGAGGAGGGCAGGCGGAACTCGAGGCCAGATTGACGATGTTCTACTCGGGCTTCGGGACGATCCAGAACATCCTGGCCCTGCTGATCCAGGCGTTCCTCGTATCCCGCATCCTCAAGTACGCCGGGGTGCGGCGGGCGCTGCTGTTCCTCCCTGCCATTGCGCTGGTCGGCTATACGGTGATCGCGATCGTCCCGATTCTCGCGGCCATCCGCTGGATCAAGATCACCGAGAACGCCACCGACTACTCGCTCAACAACACGGTGCGGCACGCGCTGTTCCTGCCGACCACACGGGAAGAGAAGTACAAGGCCAAGCAGGCGATCGATTCATTCTTCTGGCGCGCCGGCGACGTGCTCTCAGCCGTGGTCGTGGCGGTGGGCGCCAACCTGCTCATGTTTAGCACGGGCCAGTTCGCCATGGTGAACGTGGTGCTCGTGCTGGCCTGGATCAGCCTGGCAGTACTGATCGGGCGGCGCTACGACCGGCTGGCGGTGGCGACCCAGTAGGGCCTGATCCCTGCGAAGCAGCGTCGGCCCTCGGCGACCATCCGTCGCTGAGGGCCGACGCTCCTGCGGGCTCCTGCCGCGGCAGCCGCTACCCCTCCTTCGACTCTCCCCTCGCCTTCCGCTCCTTCTCCTTGAGCTTCTTCATCTGCTCCAGGCTCAACACGATCGACTGATTCGACTGGAGCAAGTCGGCCAGGATCTCGTCGGTCGGCCGGACCTCCCGCTTCCGCACCCGCGTGTCCTCCAGGAACGGCCACAGAGCCTCACGAATGCGTTCCGGTAGCGCGGTCTCGAGGTACTCCAGGGCGGTGCCCCGCAGCAGGGCGTCCTCGGTGTGGAGCCCCCGGAATGCGACCTTCAGGGGTTGGCGGGGCAATACGAGCGAGAGAACGGTGAAGACGTGCTCCAGGCTCCGATTCGCCCGCTCCCGTAGCACCTCGTCCACCATGGGCGACCACTGCTCATCCTCCATGCGGTCCAGCAGCCGGTGACTCTGCCACACGCCCTTGTCCACCGCGACCTCGCGCAATACGGCAGCGTAGGCCCGGTCCTCATCAACCTGCAGCTTGGGATTGAGCTCGAGCAGGTGGCTGAGAGCGCGGCCGCAACGGTAGCGCACCTCGAACCGCCGATCTTCGAGTCCTCGAAAGAGCCCGTCCACCACGCGGTCTGTAGGGCACGCCGCGAGCACCAGCGGCAGGCGGCGCCGCACCGCGAACTCTTCATTGCGGTCGACGAGCCGGTCGACGAGCTGGCCCGTCACCTCCACGGCGACGCCCCGCAGCGCGGTCATGGCCTCGCTCACCACCTCATCCCACGCGAGCAGCGGAACGGCATGGGGCACCAGGGCCGGGCTGAGGGGACCCGCGGTGAGTGCCGCGCGGGCCCTCTGCGCGTCCCGGGAGCGTAGGTCGACGATCCGTCGCACCACCGGTTCGAGCGGCGGTCCGGTCTCAGTGATGGCAGGCCGCACTGCTGCCGCTTCCCCCTCCGGCACCTCGCCACTGGGCGGCGCGCGCTCGATGCGGGTCAGCCCCAGCGTCCCCACGCTCTGCAGCATGGCCGTCCGGGTCGTGGCGTCCTGCACCTCGTCGAGGTCGAGCTCGATGGCCCGTGAGAGCAGGGAGCGCTCCAGCGTGCGCACGTACCCGCCGCGGAGGCCCATCGCCACGACCACGGCGGCGAGCGACACGCCGACGGCCACGCCGAGCAAGGTCGTGGTGGCCAGAATCCCCGCTACCAGCAGGATCACCTGCACCAGCACCGCGCCGGCCATGTCGCCGAGCCGCACCACACCCACGTCCACCAGCGCCTTGGTCGAGCGCTTCTGGTCGGGTGCCAGGGGCGTGAACAGCAGCTCGTACCCGGAGCGGTACAGGCCGTTGCGGAAGACCGATTCGGTCGTGCGCAGCAGCGTGGCGCTGGGCAAGCCCGGCACGGCCAGCGCCCCCAGGCTTCCCAGGCCCACGCCGGCGGGAAGCAGCGCCACCGTGCGCGTGAGTCCCAGACGCTGCAGCGTGACGCGGCTGCCGAGTGCCTGCACGACCACCGTGAGAACCGACACCCCGGCGTAGAACACAGCGAAGAAGCGGAGCAGGTCCTCGCCGTCGCCGAACGTGCCCGTGGCCCGAGCCTTGAACACGTAGTCGATGAGGACCTCTCCCATCGTCACGAGCAGCACGAGGGCCACCAGGCCACGGAGATACGGCATGCTGGCGATGGCCGTGAGCCCCGAGCGCTCCACCACGGCCTCAGTCTCCCGCCTGGCCGCAGACGCTCGTCGCGGCTTGGCGCGAGCGCGCTCCCTTCGCGTCCCCAAGACAAGCACGGCACAGACGAAGTGCAACCCCGCGAGAATGGGCAACATCATCTCCACCGAACTCAACGCCGCCACGCGCTCCGCCAAGAGTCCACCGATCACGCCTCCCACCGTTGCTCCGGCAGCGATCCGGCCGATGTACCGCTTGGCCGTTCGCGGATCGAACCGCTCGTTCACGACCGACCAGAAGCCCGAGATCAAGACGGCGCCGAGGGCCCCATAGTGCAGGTACAGCAGGACCGCCACCACGCCCCGGTAATCGGCGACTAGCACCCACTCGATGAGCAGCAGCGCGCCGCTGGCAGCGAAGGCGGCAGGGATCAGCTGGGCGGGCCCGATCCGGGTCATCCAGCGCGATGCCGCGAACGCGACCACCACCGAGACCAGCGCCGACAGCATCACCATTCGCGGCAGCGCCGAGATGTCGTAGCTGGAGAGAAACAGGGCGTCCCGCGTGGCCTTGGCCGCCATCTGGAAGGCGATCATGGTCACGGCGGTGGCCACCGCCGCGATGAGCGCTGTCTGATTCGCGCGTTCGCTGGAAGCCAAGCGTGCTCCGGGGCTCAGAACGCCTTAAGGTAGCCGATCGCGCTAGAAATGCGACGGAGAGCGCCCGGCGACAGGCCGACCCTGGCGCCGAGGTTCCCGGCGCCACATGATTCCCGATCGTGGGCTCACCCGGCCGGGAGCACCACGGGACCCCCTCGCACCGCGAAACCGGCCGCGCGGAACCAGACGGAGGAAGCCACCGTGAAGCTCCACCATGTCGTGACACTGGTGATCGCCGTTCCTGCCATGCTCACCGGCTGTGGTGAGCGCGGCGGTGAGGGTGAGACCGAAGCTGCCGTGGTGCTCGACTCCACGCCCACCGTGGTGCTCGAAACCACGCACGGTCGGATCGTGATGGAGCTGGACCGAGCGAAGGCGCCCATCACGGTCACCAACTTCCTGCGCCATGTCGAGATCGGGTTCTATGACTCGCTCACCTTCCACCGCGTGAGGCCCGGCTTCATGATCCAGGCAGGTCGCTACACCGCCGACCTCCGCAGCCTCACCAGCAGTGCGCGGCCCATCATGAACGAGGCGGAGAACGGGTTGAGCAACCTGCGTGGCACCGTCGCGATGGCCCGGGAGGACTACCCACACACCGCCAAGACCGAGTTCTTCATCAATCTCGTCCACAACACGAAGCTCGACTTCGGCGTGTATCAGGACGGCTGGGGCTACGCGGTCTTCGGCAGTGTGGTCGAGGGCATGGACGTGGTCGACGCCATCGCCGCGGTAGAGACCCGCCCGCACCGCCCGAACTTCGAAGCTCTGCCGGTCGAGCCGGTCGTGATTCACCGCGCCTACGTCCTGGAGGAGCAATCGGACCCCTAGGCGACGTGGGGCGCGGATCCAACGCCCGCCACCGGAGTACAACGGAGACACCCGGAACCACCACCAGGAGCCCCACCAGGCCCGGCGAGGAGTACCGCCTCTCCGGGTGCGAGGTCGCCGAACCGAGTGAGCGCATGACGCAGCAGAAGCAGGAACTCACCTGGAAGAAAGGCATTTGTGGCATCTGCCCCGCCGGCTGCTGGGTCGAGGTGGGGATGGAGAACGGAACACTCAAGGACATCCGCGCCGATACGGGGCATCCCCTCGGCATGATCTGCCGCCGCGGACAGCACGCTCCCGAGATCGTCTACTCAGAGCACCGCCTCCGGCACCCCATGAAGCGGGTCGGTCCCAAGGGCACCCACGAGTTCGAGCGCATCTCCTGGGACGAGGCGTACGACATCATCGTCGAGCGCCTCGCCGCCATCAAGCAAGAGTCGGGGCCGGAAGCGGTGTCCATCTACACGGGCCGTGGGGCCTTCGAGCTGTCTCTGTGCGACATGTTCCAGCCGAAGGGCGTGGCCGTGTCATCCGCCTCGAACGTGCTCTTCCCCTTCGGCTCGCCCAACACGATGGGCGTGGGGGCGTTGTGCTACGTCTCCTTCGCCATGATCGCGCCGCACGTCACCCTGGGTCGCATGCTGGTCAACATGTTCAGCGACATGGAGAACGCGGAGATGCTGGTGGTGTGGGGCGCCAATCCGGCCACCGACTCGCCGCCGCTGGACATGCACCGGCTCGAGAGCGCGGCCAGGCGCGGCGCCGACATCGTCGTCATCGATCCGCGCCGCACCGAGACGGCCGTGCGTACCGGTGCGCAGTGGGTGCCCATCCGGCCCGGGACCGACGGCGCGCTCGCCCTCAGCATGATTGAGGTGATGCTCGACGAGGAGCTCCACGACGAGGCCTTCGCCGAGCACTGGTGCCACGGCTTCGACGAGCTGCGCACGTACGTACAGCATTTCCGACCGGAGGCGGCGGAGTCGATCACCGGCGTTCCGGCCGACACCATTCGGGACCTGGCGCGCCGCATCTGCCACGCCACCGGCGCTTGCCCGGTGATGTACACCGGCCTGGAGTACTCCAACAGCGGCATCCAGGCGATCCGCGCGGTGCTCACCCTGTTCGCGCTGGCCGGGCAGCTGGACGTGCCCGGCGGAATCGGGCTTGCGATGCTCGACTCGCACTTCCCGGTCAACCGCTCGTGCAACCAGGAGAACCCCGACCTGGATCGCGCGGTGGCACGCGAGAAGTTCCCCATCTACAGCAACTACCGCGGCGAGTCTCACGCCAGCGGGCTGGTCACGTCGGTGTTGGAAGGCGAGCCCTATCGCATCCAGGGGCTGATCATCCACGGGGCGTCGCTGCTCACCTCCTGGCCGCAGACCGGGGTGTGGCGGGAGACGCTCTCGAAGCTGGATTTCGTGGTGTGTATCGACCGGCAGCTTACCGCCGACGCGGCTTACGCCGACGTCGTGCTGCCGGCGACCACCATGTTCGAGATCGACTCCTACATGGTCTACGGTCCCATCTTCCGCCTGCGAGAGAAGGTGATCGAGCCGGTCGGCGAGGCGCGGAACGACTATCTGATCATGGCAGAGCTAGCCGCGCGGCTCGGGTACGGCCACCTCTACCCGCAGACCGAGGAGGCGATGGTCCGGTTCGCGCTGGAGGGCTCAGGCCACACACCGGAGGGCCTCAAGCAGGCCGGCGGCTGGGTCAAGCTCCCCACGCCGATGATGGAGTACAAGAAATGGGAGAAGGGCGGCCTGCGGCCGGACGGCCGCCCCGGGTTCGACACTCCCACGGGGAAGTTCGAGATCTGGTCCACCCCGCTAGAGGAATTCGGCTACGAGCCGCTTCCCAAGTACACCGAGCCCACGGAGGGCCCGGTGGCGCGGCCCGACCTCGTCGGGCAGTACCCCCTGGTGTTCAACTCCGGCGCCCGCCCCCATACCGACTTTCGCTCACAGCATCACGGCATCAGGGGACTCAGCAGGGACAACCCCGAGCCCACGGTCGAGCTTAACTCGGAGGATGCTGCGCACCGGGGGATCCAGACCGGGGACCTGGTCGAGGTCAGCACACCCCGCGGCTCCGTACCGTTCCGCGCGCGCGTGACAGACGACCTCGTGCGGGGCGCCGTCGAGTGCAACATGGGCGGCGGCACCCCCGTGGGGCCCCGGGCGTGGCGGGAGTGGAACGTCAACGAGCTGACGGACCTAGGCAACTACGACGAGGTCTCGGGATTCCCGGTCTACAAGGCCCTGTTGTGTGAGGTGGCAAAGGTGGAGGCCGGCACGGCCGCGACCCGGAAGTCGGCCGGTCGTGCCGCCGCGGCGTGCGGCCCCGTCATCATCGGCGCGCCGGCGACACGGCGCCAACCGCAGCGACGCATCTACCTCGACAACAACGCGACCACCCGCGTGGACGAGGCCGTGCGGGAGGCCATGCTCCCCTACCTCGACGGCGCACTCGGCAACCCCTCGAGCATTCATGGGCTGGGTCGCGATGCCCGGGAGGGCGTCGAGCAGGCGCGCCGCCGCGTGGCGCGGCTCATCAACGCTCGCCCCCGCCGCATCATCTTCACGGGCGGCGGATCCGAGGCGGATAACCTGGCCCTCAAGGGCGTGGCCTTGGCCGCCGGAAATGCCGGCGGGCACATCGTCACCACGGCGGTCGAGCATCCGGCGGTCCTCGAGACGTGCCGCTTCCTCGAGGAGATCGGCTACACCGTGACCTACCTGGAGGTGGACGAGTACGGCCTGGTCCAGCCTGACTCATTGCGCCGGGCGCTCACTCCCGAGACCATCCTGGTCTCGATCATGCTGGCCAACAATGAGGTCGGGACCGTGCAGCCCATCGCCGAGCTCTGCTCCGTCGCGCATGAGCACGGCGTGCCGTTCCACACCGACGCCGTACAGGCCGCCGGAAAGATCGCCATCGACGTGCAGCAGCTCAATGTAGATCTCCTCAGTCTCTCCAGCCACAAGTTCCACGGGCCGAAGGGCATCGGCGCCCTCTACGTGAAGTCGGGGATCGAGCTCGCCCCGCTGGTCCACGGGGGCAAGCAGGAGCGCGGCCTTCGGGCCGGCACCGAGAACGTGCCTGCCATCGTGGGCATGGGGAAGGCGGCGGAGCTAGCGCTCCAGGCGGCGCAGGACACGGCCGCCATGCAGCGGCTGCGGGACGCGCTGGCGCAGCGCATTCGGGGCTTGATCCCCGAGGCGCAACTGAACGGCCACCCCGAGCGGCGGCTCCCCAACACCCTCAACCTCACGCTCCCGGGCCTGCGCGGCGAGTCACTGGTCATCGCCCTCGACCAGCACGGCATCTCGCTCTCCTCGGGTTCGGCCTGCAAGTCAGGGTCGCCGGAGCCCACCCACGTGCTCATAGCCATGGGGATGTCGGAGGAGGACGTCCACTGCTCCGTGCGGTTCTCCCTGTCGCGCGAGACCAGCGAGCGGGACGTCGCTGAGACCGTGGCCGCGATCGAGCAGGTGCTGGAAGAGATGGAGACGACGGTGAGGTTCCTGCCCTGTAAGTAGGGGGCGGGCGGCGCCTCCGCGCCCCGCGAGCTCAGAACAGCATGAGGTAATACCCCAGCGCCGTCGTCTCCCACCGCATCCGCCACCCGGTCACCGTCGAATGCCGCATCCGGAAGTACCGCACCTCCTCTCCGTCGGGCGGCGCCCTACCGTCCACCCGGATCTTCACCCGCACCACCACGTCGTCGGGCTCACCCCGGGCGCTCATCTCGGTGAACTCGATGCGGTCCCGCGCGATGATCTCGCGGGCTTGCTCCTCGGCGGCCGCCGCATCGCCGCGCTCCACCGCCTCCTCCAGGGCCGGGAGGCCCTGCGCTATATACTCGGCCGCGAGCCAGAACCGCAGTTCGTCGGCGGCACCGGTCTCGAGCGTCGTCCGTACGGAGTAGTAGCGATAGCCCACGAATGCCACGGCGATGATGAGGACCACGATGGCCTTCCAGCCGGTCACCCGAATCTTGACCTCGCTCATCACGATGCTCCCGTGCTGACTCCGGACACATTATTGAGCCTATCGCGCAGGATGTCGAGCGCGTGGCTGCGAGACGGGGCGCCAGGCGGAGAGGGGCTGCGATATTGCTGGCCGAGCCCCACCGTGCGCCGCAAGCGCACCTTCCCCAACCCACGAGGCATACCATGACCGAAGAGGAGCTGCGCACCGAGGAGTACCGAGTCCCCGGCGAGGGCCTGCTGGCAAAAGTCAAGGAGCTGGTGCGAGAGGGAAACATCCGCCGCATCATCATCCGCAATGATGAAGGGCAGACCCTGATCGAGATCCCTCTCACCTGGGGGGTGTTGGGAGCGGCATTCACACCCGTCTGGGCGGCCGTCGCTGCCATCGCGGCACTGGCCGCCAACTACACGATCGTCGTGGAGAAGGTTGCCGAGGAGGAGCAAGATTGACGCACGGGCCGAGGGACGCTAACCTTGACGCGACAGCATCCCGGTCTTTCCCGATGAGAGACTCCATCACCGTCGCCGACGCTTTGCGAGACGTCCCCTTGTTCACTCAGCTGCGTGAGGGCGACCTCGAGCGCATCTCGCACGCCGCTCATACCCGGACGTACGCCAAGAACGCAATCATCGCTTTCGAGGATCGTCCTGGGGAGGCGCTCTACGTCGTGCTGTCGGGACAGGTCAAGATCGTGCTCACGGCCGAAGACGGCCGCGAGGTCATCCTCTCGACCCGCAGCAAGGGCGACTTCTTCGGCGAGATGTCGCTCATCGACGACCAGCCGCTGTCCGCCAACGTCATCGCGATGGAGGATTCCGAGCTCCTGATCCTCCATCGGGAGGACTTTCAGCGGTGCCTAGAGGAGATGCCGATGGTGGCCTTCGGGCTGCTCCGCGCCTTCTGCAAGCGACTGCGCCAGGCAGACTCCAAGATCAGCAGCCTGGTGCTGCAGGACGTCCCCGCGCGGGTGGCTGGCCTGTTGCTCGAGATGGCCGACCAGAACGACGGCGTGAGCATCAGCCAACAGCTCACACACCACCTCATCGCGCAGATGGTGGGCTCGAGCCGCGAGACGGTTTCCCGCGCCATGGGAGACCTCACGACCCAGGGTTTGATTGAAGTGTCGCGCCAGACGGCCACCATCCCCAACCGCCGCAAGGTGCGCGCAGGGCGCGCCGGGCCGGACACGGTCGAGGTCTCACGCCGGATGATCCGGATACGCGACCGCGAAGGCCTGGAGGCGGCCGCGGGCAGAGACTGATCCCTACTCGGGGGCTAAAGCTCGCTCTCTCGAAGTGAGACCGATCTGACTGCGGGTCAGCAGGAAGACGGCACCCGTAGACGTTCTCATTCTTCACCTCTGTACATCACTCGGCACTCGTCCAAGATCTGGCGCCTCATCTTGCCCCGGTCGTTGATGATCTCGTAGAACTCGTCGTAGTAGTCGATGGTCTTCCGTACCTGGTCCTCCGCCAGCCCCTCCTGGCCCCGGTACAGGGCGTAGATCTCCTCCCGCTTCTCGTTGAACAGGGGGAACACGCTCTCCAGCACCTCCCGCGGCTTGCACAGCCCCCAGAACTTGCGCTGTCGCACGGTGCGGATCTCCAGACGGGGATCGGGGCGGGCGTAGCGGGCGTCAACCACCCCAGCCCAGTCGAAGTCATACGGCACCGGATAGACCGGTCCGACCATCGTCCCCACCATGACCGCGTTGTGGCAGCAATAATCCTCATCCTCTTCCTTGTAGGCCACCGACCAATCGGTGTTGGCGATCATGAACTGGAACAACTCGAATATGGCGAGCCGGTCGGGCTCGATCTGGTCGGGGGGCATGACGGGCACCTGAAGCAGCTCCCACCCATTGCGCGCCGCCGTCTCGTTGTAATCCTCGAGGAAGAAGGCGTAACGCGTGAACGGCTCCTCATCCCTCTCGGTGTCCACGTATGTGATCTGCGCCAGGCGCACGCGCACGCTCACCTCGGTGAACAGGTTGTACACGCGGTAGGCGAGGTACTCCTGCAGCACATACCGGGTGAGGTCTTTGCCCCGATCCTGGCAGTGCGTGACGAGCCGCATCCTTTCCTGCCCCGCGAACACTGTCTGCTCGATCTGCGCCTCCCTCACGTCCACCCGGAGCGGCGGGAAGCTGCAGTTCCTGCGCTGCGCCCGGAAGTTCCCCCGTACCCGGATCCTGACGTCCAGGCTCAGCGGCCCCGCCTCTGGGTCCTCGTAGCGAAGGATGGCCGGGTGGTACTCGCGGTCCTCTCCGCGATCGCCGAGCGTCGTCTTGAGCGGTGCCTCGAGGGTAATGACCAGCACGTCGCTGGACGCGAAGAGGGGCTCGGGATCCCTCATCTCCCGCTGCGCGAGGGGCGGCACCTGGGCCGCGAGCTGCGTTAGCGGCAGCGTCGCCACCACAATCAGCAATCCAATGATACGAGACATGACACTTCCTCTCGTGCGAAGATGCTACCCGCGCCCCGCGGACTGCGCACCGCACCCCCCGGGGCAGGGGCGGACTGGCGCTCCATCTATTCTGCGGCCCTCCCGGCTCGCCGCAAGCACCCCACCGCTTTCGCCCCCTGGTACGTGACGCTACAGTGCTGGCATGGCACAGCAATCCAGTGGGCCGCACCCTGTTGTGCGGCTGGCCGTGGCGCTCGAGGGAGGCCTTCTCGTCATCGCTCTGGGAGTCGGCTTGCTCGTGGGGGTGCAGCCGCTGGGTGGCGCACGGCTCACCGGTTCGGCACTCGCGTGGGGCGTAGTGGCGACCATCCCCACCCTCTTACTCATGTGGTGGACGTCCCGCTCTAAGTGGTCTCCCCTGCGCCGACTGTTGCGCGAGATCGAGGAGACCATCGTGCCGATGTTCGCCGACTGCACGCTGGGTGAGCTGGCCCTGATAGCGCTCCTGGCGGGAGTGGCCGAAGAAGCACTATTCCGGGGCCTGGTGCAGCGCGGGATCAGCGACGCCGCTGGCCCCCTGGTGGGACTCCTCGCGGCTAGCGCACTCTTCGGCCTGGCCCACTTCGTGACCCATACCTATGCGCTCCTCGCGGGCCTGTTGGGACTGTACCTCGGCGCACTGCTGATCGCGGCGGATAACATCATCGTGCCCATCGCCGTGCACACCCTCTACGACTTCGCCGCGCTGATCTTTTGGGTCCGCAAGGCGCGGGGAGTGGACGCGGGGCCGGTGCCGACCAGGCCCCCAGCCGGTGCGGCGCCACGCCCCGAAGAGGAAGGGAACACGGGGCCGGACGGTCCTACTCCGTGAGCAGCGCTCTCCCCGTCGCCCACGCGCCGACGGCCGCAAGGTAGCTGAGCGGCGCCAGCCCACCCGGGAGCCCGAGCGCGTCCCTAGCGTCGAGCAGGTCCCGCTTCGCCGCCGCCTGGTCCTCGGGCGACGAAGCACCACTCAGGCCGGCACGATCCTCCAGCCCCACCGATGTGAGGTGCTCGGGTGCCGTGACCTCGGCCAGCTCCACCGACAGCTCCCGGTCGCCCACCCCCAAGCGACGGAGGGAACGGGCCTTGTGGACGGCCACGACGACCAGATCGGGACGCGCCTCGCGCAGCAGGGTGAGCAACGAGCAGCGCCCCATGGGGCGCAGCGGCGGCGCCACCTCCACCCCCAGCGCGGCCGCCACCGTGCTCACGGACTCGGCACGGAGCGGGAACGGGAAATCCTCCCGCTCGTCCTCGAGCCAGAGCTCCAGCTGTGCTACATCATCCACTTCGAGCAGCCGCTTCAGCTTGACGCCCGCACGGCTCCCCCAATCCCGCACCTTGAGGTTGACGTCGCAGCCCGGGAACCAGTAGTAGCTGTCCACGCCCTGGAGGTCGCCGGGGATGAGTCGCGGGAGATCCTCGATCCGTCGCCGTACCAACGGGTCCAGCTCGCCGAATCCGCGCCACTCCCAATGCAGTCCGTAGGCCATGGTCAGCCGGGAAACGCCATGCGCTCGAGCAGCGAGTCGAACCGCGGGTCGCTGCGCAGCGGATCGTAGTAGGGCGAGACCTGCAGCAGCTCCATGGCGTCGCGCTCCTCGTACGCTCGCTCCAGCCAGGCCAGCGCCGTATCGGTCGCCCCAAGCGCAGCGTGGATCTGGGCGAACCGACTCGGCGGCACGTACCCCGTGGCCGCGCGGCGCTCGGCCAGCCTCAGGCGCCAGCGCCAGTACCCCGCGGCACCATCGGACGCGTACGCCCGCTCAAGCGCGGCGGCCTCGGCCGGCTCGGCTCCCCCTGCGGCGAGCCGCCGGCGCCGCACCGCTACGGCGCCGTCGTAATCCTGCGCCAGTGCGTGCGCGTCCTCCAGCACCTCCCACGCCCGGTACAGGTTCGGCTCGAGGGCCAGGGCATGCCGCATCTCCTCGATGGCTGCCTCGTAGCGTCGGTCATACAGGAGTTGCTCGGCGAGCACGATCCAGGCCATAGGGTTCAGCGGGTCGAGCTCGAGACCGCGGCGCGCCTGGGCGATCGCCTCTTCGTGGCGGCCCATCGAGGTCAGGTAGTAGGCATACCACGCACGCGCGATGGCGGAACTGGGATCGAGCGCGATGGCCCGCTCGTATTCCCGCCCCGCACCGCTCCAATCCCACTCGTGCATCGCACGGATGCCGGCCAGCACCGCCCGTGCCTCGGCGAGTTCCCCGTCCAACTCCAGCGCCCGTTGCGCCGCCGCCTTGGCCCGCGGCTCCGCCACGTGCTCCGGCAGCCCGCCATAGAAACCCAGCAGGTGGGTGGCAAGTGCAAGGGCGGAATGCGCCGGGGCGAACAGGGAATCCCGCTCGATTGCGGTCTCGAACAACGCGACGGCACGGCGGAAGCCATCGAGGGATCCCCTGGAGGCATGATAGCGACCCTGCAGATAGGGCTCGAGCACCGCCGGATCGACTGGCCGCACCGAGGCGAGTCGCGCCTCCTGCTCGGGCGTGAGCTCGGCCGCGATCTCCCGCGCGATCGCCCGCGCCACCTCGGTGTACACGGCAAAGACATCCCGCAGCTCCCGGTGGTAAGTGCCGGCCCACAGGTGCCGCTCCGGATCGAGCGCGATGAGCTGCGCCGTGATCCGCACGCTGTCGCCGGAGCGCGCCACGGAGCCCTCGACCACCGCGTCCACCCCCAGCGCGTCGGCGATGTCGGAAACTGACTGCTCGCCGTCCCGATACCGCATGACGGAGGTTCGGGAGATCACCTTCAGTGCACCGATCTGCGCGACCTCGGTGATGAGCGCGTCGTGCATGCCGTCCACGAAGTGGCTCTGCGCCGGGTCACCCGAGAGATTGGCCAGCGGAAGGACCGCTACGGACTCGATCGGCTGCGCTCCGAGTCCTCGTCCCCCCTGCACCCACCACACACCGAGCGCCCCCAGCACTACACCCGCGGCGCCCACGACGGCTGCGATCCGACCGCGTGCCCGGCGCCTCGCCCTGGCACCAGTGGGCGCGACGACTAGCTGTGCGCTACAGTGGGCGCACACGCGCATGCCGGCCTGTACCTCCATGCCGCACTGACTGCACGTGCCGTCATCGCGCGGCGGCTCGGACGGAACTGCCGCCGTGCTCACGAGCCCGAGCGCTTGGACGAAGTCGCCAACCGTTTCATAGCGGTCGCCGGACGACTTGGCCAGGGCCCGCTGCAGCGCCTCGTCCAGGTACTGCGGGAGCTCCGGCCTCAGCTCCCGGGCCGAGGGAATGGGATCGACCGCATGGAGCACCAGGGTGGATTGCGCCGTGGAGCCGCGGAACGGAGCCCGGCCCGTCAGCATTTCGAAGATCACGCACGCGAGACTGTAGATGTCGCTGCGGGCGTCCACCGCCTCGCCCATCGCCTGTTCCGGGCTCATGTACGCCGGCGTCCCGATGGGCGTCCCCGCCACCGTGATGTGGTCGTCCTCGCACACGTCGCACACCGCCTTGCCGATGCCGAAGTCCGTCACCAGCGCGTTGCCTTCGGCGAGCATGACGTTCTCTGGCTTGATGTCACGGTGCACGATGTTGTGGCGGTGGGCGTGCGCCAGCGCTCCAGCGACCTGGTGGGCAACCCGCAGCGCCTCCTCCACCGGCACCCGCCGCTGGCGGCTCATCAGGTCCCGCAAGGTCTCGCCCTCCACGTACGGCATCACGTAGTAGAGGAACCCTTCGGCCTCCCCGGAGTCGTAGAGCGGCAGGATGTGGGGGTGGGAGAGAGTCGCCACGATCGCAATCTCCCGCAGGAACCGCTCCGGTCCCACGGCGATTCCCACCTCGGGCCGCAGCACCTTGATCGCGACGCGTCGGCGGTGCTTGCGGTCCTCCGCCAGGTAGACGGTGGCCATGCCACCCCTGCCGATCTCTCGCTGGACTAGATAGCGGTCGCCCAGGGCAGCCTGCAGCAGCTCGAAGATTGGAGACATTGCCCCCAAAGCTAATGGATTCTCCTTTCCGTCATAACGCCGGCGGGACGTCAGGCGTGCCCACCCCGGCTCCCCTGCGCGTTCCGGTGCCGCCCCTAGAGTGCTATCTTGGGCCCAGGACGTCTCTCGGTGCCCGACACCAAGATGGAGCCGAACGACCCCAACGCCCGCATCAAGTTCGACGACCTCGAGCTCGAGACACTCCCGAATGGGCGCTGCCGCAGCAAGGTGACGCTCGCCTGGCACGAGGGTAGCAAGTTCTCCGGCACGGCCGAGGGCGTGAGCTCCGAGATCGGTGTCCTCCGCTGCGCCGCCGAGGCCGCGTCGCGCGCCCTGGAGGCCGCCGTCGACAACCGGGTGCAGCTCGAGCTGCTGGGCATCACGACGATCAAGGCCTTCGACACAGTGGTCGTCGTGGTCTCCCTGGTGAGCCGGTTCTCCAACCACACCCAGCGGGTCGTGGGTTCCTCGGTGATCGACGGGAACGCCGCCGGGGCCGCAGTGCGTGCCGTGCTGAGCGCCACCAACCGGCTGCTGGGCAGTAACCTCATCTACGTGCGCTGACCCGAGCGAGGACGCCCGGCAGCCCTCGGCGGTCGCCCAACCGCCCCCGGTCGGCAATCACCTCACCCACAACGAGGAAGCGGGCGGCCGTGTCGACCGCCCGCTCGTAGCGCGTCGCCTGGCGGCGACTAGGTCGCCTCGGGCGCGGCCGCCAGTGCCGCACGGGGCGGCGCCTCTCGCGCCGCCGGCGAGCGCACGTTCCAGCGATAGCCCAGCCAGATCAGGATGAGGCCCGCCAGCTCGGTCACGTAGAGCACCTCCACGTGTCCGAAGCGCGTGGCGGTCCCGCCGATCCCGGGAAGTAGTGCACCCACCGCGATCAGGATGTTGCCCACCATGCGGTGGTAGGTACCCTTTCGTCGGCTGAACCGCACTGCAGAGAGGATCGCCCCGCCGATCAGGAAGATGGCGGCGTACAGATTGATGAACGGGCTGAACGCCCGAACCCACTGCCACTCCATCACCCGGCCGGTCAGCCGGTGGGTCTCCACCAGCTCGTAGTTGATCGGGGTGAGCAGCACGCAGAGCGCCGCCACCGCCACCACTGCCAGCAGGGCGGCTGCGATGCGGTCGGCCGCACGCCGGGGGAAGAGGAGATACACCGTCCCCTGCGCCAGCGGCGCCCCCCCAAGCAGCGCACCCGAGATATACCAGGCGCGGAACACACCCTGGTTCCAGCCGAACAGCGTCGTCGCCGCCTCGGTGCCCGTGCCCACACCGTAGAGGAAGAGCCCCACGAACCACCACAAGAGGTGTGGTCCCGTGCGCCGCTCGAGGTAGCGGCGCAACACCACGATCGAGAACGCGATCGCGATGATGGTAGTCACGATGGGAACGAAATGAACGGGCTCTCGCACGGTGCGCTGCTCCTTTCCGGTCCGTCGGCTCGAGCTAGAACGTCATGTCCCACGAGATGAGCAAGCCGCGCCGCGGCTGCGGCCGGAAGAAGGCCGCGTTGGCGAACTCAGCGTACAGCTCGTTCGTGAGATTGGTGAGCGAGACGCCGATCCGCTGGCTGATGTTGCCCCGCTGGAAGAAGGTCCAGCCAGCCCGCACCGAGTGCGTCATGAAGGACGGCAGGACGGGGCCGACCGGCGGCTCGCTGCCGGTGAAGACCTCTTTCCGCTCGCCGTTCCAGCGGAACTCGTACTCGGCAAACACCCGGTTGCTCGGATGTACCCAGCGGAGGTTCGCCAGCAGCTTGTCGCTGTAGCTGTCTCCCACGGGGTTCTCGGGATCGTTCACATCCTTCGTATCGAAGTGCGTGTAGTTCGCCCCGACGGAGAACCCCGCCGGGAGCAGCACGTCGCCGGCGAGCTCGACGCCGAGGTAGCGCAGCTTGTCCACGTTCACGTTCATGAACGCCGGCAGGCCAGAAATGGTATCGCCGGTCGCCTCGATCCGAATGCCGTCGAAGATCGTGTTGTAGAAGAAGAACCCCTCGAGGTACACCGTGCGGTTCTTGAAGCGGGCGCCGATGTCGAAGTTCAGGCTCGTCTCGGGCTCGAGGCTGTCGTTGCGCACCTGGAAGCCGCCCCCCTCCGGCGTGGGCCCCGCGAAGAACCGCTCCACCAGGTTGGGCGAGCGGAAAGCGCGGCCCACCGTGCCAACTAGGGTGACGTTGTCGGTGACGCTGTACAGCGCGTTCAGCGCCGCGACGATGGTCTGATCCGAGTCCGTGATCAGTGGGTCGGTGTATCCCGGCGTGTCCTTGGTCTTGGCTGTCACGTCCTGCCAGCGCGCCCCCAGAATGAGGGACGCCCGGTCAGTGACCTGCCAGTCGGCCTGGGCGAACACTCCGACGCTCGCGTAGGTCGCGTTCTGCAGATTGGCGACGCTGTCCACGCTTTCCATTGGGGGGCCGAATCCCAGAATGATCGTCGCGCTCGTGTCGGCATTCTCGGAGTCGTCCCGGAAGAAGTCGACGCCGTAGGTCCACATCACGCTCCCCCAGGCGAGCTTCTTTGCCTCCAACCGGGCACCGAAGGTCTCGATGTTGGTGTAGTTCTCGGTGAAGAACTGCAGCTCGGCTCCCGGCGGTCCCAGCGGGATACCCGTGATGTTGTTGTTGAGCTGCCGGTCGTTGTCCTGGTAGTACGCGATGAACTCGACGTTGTCTGCGATGGGCGTGTTGAGGCGGCTGCCCCGGTAGCCCGCCGTGAACTTGTCGAACGTCTGGAACGGATAGAGGATCTCGATCCGCACGGTCTCGTCGGTATACTCCGCCGGCTCGATCAAGCCGAAGCCGGAGGTGTCGGCATCGTAGCGCTCGTACTTGCCCCACATCTCGTGGCGCCCGGCGATCTGGTAAGCCGCGTAGGCTTCGACGTTGTAGTCGTCAGTCCCCGTGTTGACCACCGTCGTTGTGCTGTCGCACGCCGGGGGGTTCGAGCACAGCGTGATGTTGCCGTAGGTTCCCGACGGCGCGTCGTAGTCCGAGGCCTGGCGCACGCTGCCACTCACCAGGAACGAGAAGTTGCCGAGTCGGCCATTAACGGTCCCCACACCCTTGGATTGGGTGTCGTACTCGCTGTAGCGGAAGCCAAAGGACCCGTGGATCCCGTCGTAGCGCGGCTTGCGGGTACGCAGGTTCACCACGCCGCCGATGGCGTCGGTCCCGTACAGCACGGAGGCGGGCCCCCGTACGATCTCGATCGACTCGAGCTGGCCCACGTCCACCAGCGCCGGGATCTCGCCGAAGTCCTGCTGGCGCCGCGCGTTGTTGAGCCGCAGCCCGTCCTGGATCAGCAGGATCCGCTGGCCCCGCTGCCCCCGGATGCTGGGCCGGACCTGATTGGCGCCGACGCCCGTGACATCCAGCCCGGGCAGCCGGGTGAACAGGTCGGCGGCCGTGTTGGGCTTGAGTTCCAGTAGGTCGGTCGCGTCCATGATCCCCACGGGATTGGGGGTCAGGAAGACGTCCTTCTCGCTGCGGGTGGCGGTGACCGCCACCGCCGTGAGTCGAATGGGGTTCTCCCGGTTGCGTGTCGTCGTGTCCGGCTCCTGGCCGGATGCCTGCGACTGCTGCGCGATTAGCGGAGTGGCAACCAGTACGAGCAGCGCCGCGACTGCGGAGAGCGAACGTTGCATATGCATCACACCACCTCCGGCGGTGTCGTGGTTGGAGCGGAGTTGCCGACCGGAGCGGCAGCTCAGGGGAAGGGGGGGAAGCCACCGCTCCGGACCGGGTGCGAATCACCGAGTGGAATGATGGGGGATGGTGGATTTCGAGGGTATTCGGAGTTGTACGGAGAGGGGCTCCGCAGAACTACGGAGTGGGGCCTCAGCGCCCGCTGGCGCCCATTCTAGCTGTGGTTTAGCCTCGCCTAATCGCTTATCAGCCCCGCCTCGATCGCGAAGCGGGTCAGCCCGGCCACCGTGTGGATCCGGAGCTTGCGCATGAGGCTCTCCCGGTGGGTCTCCACGGTACGGGGGCTGATGCCCAGCTCGCCGGCAATCTCCTTGTTGGTACGACCATCGGCGACGAGGGTCAGCACCTCCCGCTCGCGTGGCGTGAGGAGCCCCAGGTTGCCACGGCGCTGCTCTTCCTCCAGCTCACCCCGCAGCGCGGCGCTGAGCTTCTGGGCCACCGCCGGAGCGAAATAGGCCTCACCCTTCTGCACCGTGCGCACGGCTTCGCGCACCTCACCGGGGCTCGCGTCCTTGAGGAGGTACCCGCTCGCACCTGCTCGCACCGCCTCAAGCACGTACTCCGTGCGATCGTGCATGCTCAGGATGAGCACACGCGTGGAGGGGAGCCGCTGCCGCAGACGCCCCGCGACCTGCAGCCCCGACTGCCCCGGCATGGTCACGTCCAGCAGCACCACGTGGGGCTCGTGCTGCTCCGCCAGGACGATCGCCTCCGCACCGTCGGCTGCCTCGCCCACGACCTCGAAGCCGGGGGTCCCCTCCAGCACGCTGCGGATGCCCTCGCGCACCACCGCATGGTCATCTACCACCAGCACGCGGATCGGGTCGCCGCTCACGGCGTATCCCCGGCGTCCAGCGGGATCCGCACCACCAGCTCCACCCCCTCACCAGAGGCTCCGTTGAGCGCCACCGTGCCGCCGAGCGCACTGATCCGCTCGCGCATGCCGGCCAGCCCCATGTGCCCGCGGCGCTCGAGCTCCTGCGGCTTCTCGGTCGGCGGTCCGCGGCCGTCGTCCTGCAAGCTTAACACCAGCCGCCCCGTATCAATGCTCACGCGCACCGTGACCGACCGGGCGTCTGCATGGCGCGCCACGTTGGAGAGGCCCTCCTGCAGGGCGCGGAACAGTGCCACCTCGGCCTCGTTCGAGAGCTCGGGAAGCTCGTCGGGCGCGCTCACGCGCGTGTAGAGACCGCTCTGCTCGCCGAAGTCGTGCACCAGCGCCCTGAGCGCCGGCAGTAATCCCAGATCGTCGAGCAGCGAGGGCCGCAGGTCGTTGGTGACGTTGCGGATGCTGCGAATCCCCTTGTCCATGAGGACGAGCGCGTCATCCAGCCGCCGCGCGTCCCCTTCGTCGGCCGCTTCCCGCATGACACCGAGCTTGAGCCGCACCGCAGAGAACACCTGCCCTGTCTCGTCGTGCAGCTCCCGCGAGAGACGGCTGCGCTCCTCCTCGTGTTGCTGCACCATGCGGGCGGCGAGGCGCTCAAGCTCATGGGTGCGCTCCGCGAGGCGGTGGTACAAGTCGGCGCTCTCCAGGGCCGCGCCTACCTGCTGGCCCAGTGCCACGAGGAACCGCTCGTCCAGCGCGGCGAAAGGATCCCGCGCGTCACCCACGATGAGGAGGGCGCCCGCGACGCTGGACCCCTTGAACACAGGAAGGGCCGCGGCGTACGCGTACCACCCGTCTCTCCGATGGCGCCTGGCGGTCTCGTCCCGGGCGATCTCCGGACGTCCCGTGGCGACGGCACGCGAGACTGCGCGGGCCGCGGCACCCACGGGCTCCTCCTGCGTCCACTCGGCACAGAGTCCGGCGCCGGCCGCGAGGCGCCCTTCGCCGTTCTGCAACAGGTACATCGCGCTCCCCCGCACACCCGGGAGGGTCAGGGGTCGCTCGAGCAGTCGGCCGAGCACTCCACGGCCGCGCTCGCTGCTCTGCAGATCGCTCGACAGCGCCGAGAGCGCGCCCAATCCGCGGCGCACGTCCTCCAGCACGAGCAGCAGAATGCCCGCGCCCAACGCCAACTCGAACACGATGTCCAGGTAGTAACCCCACGGATTCCAGATCCCGCGGGCGCGCAGCCACGGGTAGTCGAGGTGGTGCAGACCCCACAGAAAGAGCGCCACCGCGAGCACGGCCGCTCCAGTGGACCCGACCAGCAGGTGATAGCGGAAGAACACCCAGCCGGTCCAGACCGTGGCCACGCTCAGGAACAGCACTGCGGGTCCGGCAGCCAGCAGGAAGTTGTCCAGCCGGTAGATGGCTACGTACGACCACAGCGGCGGGAACAGCACCAGCGCCCAGTACCATGGGCGCCACCGCAGCCCCTGCGAGAACACCAGCGCCGCCCACAGCAGCGCCAGCGCCGTCCACCCGGTGATGACCTGGTGCCAGTAGAGCCAGACGGGCTCGGAGGTGAAAACGAAGCTCAAGATCGCTCCGAGGCGCACCGCGTAGAGGGCCCATGCGAGGGCGAGCCAGCCGAAGTACGGCTTGCGATAGCGCTTATAGAGGAAAGCGCAGACGACCACGAGTCCGAGCGTGATCGCCGTTTGCAGGAACGCGGCCGCGAGCTCGGAGGCCGCGCTAGCGGGGACGGTGAGGTCCATTCCCTGCAACAATAGGAGGGGCATGGCGATTTGCAACTGGCCTTATCGGATTGCGGGTGTTGAGTGAGACCCCTTCGTCACAGCAGTGCGCTCCAACCGCTCACCCCCCAAGGAAGGAAGCGACAACCGATAAGAGTAACCCCCGACTCCGTTTCGTGGCACCGGCTCCCCGTGAGCGACGTTTAGGCGAGCATGGCTTGATGGGTGCCGGCCAGCCCTCGGCCGGCGACTAGCGAACCGACGAGTACCCGCCCGGTACGCCGCTGGGAGAGAGGACGATCTGCCACAACTGGTTCTTCCTCGAGCGGAACGACCCGGCGCTCGACAGCAGGAAGTACTTCCACATGCGATAGAACCGCTCGCCGTAGTCCGCTCTCAGCGCGTCCCAGTGCTCGTCGAAGTTGCGGAACCAGCACATCAGGGTCGTGTCGTAGTCCGGGCCGAAACTGTGCCAGTCCTCGAGGACGAACATTCCCTCGATGGCCGAGCCTATCTGCTTGGCCGACGGCAACATCGAATTGGGAAAGATGTAGCGCTCGGTCCAGGCGTTGGCCCGGGTCACGGAGCGGTTGCTCCCGATGGTGTGAAGCAGGAACAACCCATCGGGCTTGAGGCAGCCCCGCACGATGCGCATGAACGTCGCGTAGTTCCGGCAGCCGACGTGCTCGAACATGCCGAGCGAGAATACGCGGTCGAAGGAGCCCTCGACGTCGCGGTAATCCTGCAAGCGAATCTCGACCGGAAGTCCCCGGCACAGTTCTCGTGCGAGGCTCACCTGCTCCGCCGAGACCGTGATCCCGAGGACCTCTACCTCGTATCGCTCGGCGGCGAACCGAGCGGCGCCCCCCCAGCCACAGCCGATGTCCAGGACGCGCATTCCCGGCCGCAACCCAAGCTTGCGGCACACCAGATCCAGCTTCGCCTCCTGAGCTTGCTCGAGCGTGGCGGCGTCCCTCCAGTAGGCACAGCTGTAGATCATGCGCTCACCGAGCATGTGTCGATACAGCTCGTTGCCGATGTCGTAGTGCCGTCGCCCGACGTGAAACGCCCGCGAAGGCCGCTGGAGGTTCACCAGCTTGGCCCCGAGCACCCGGAAGAACTCGGTCGCGGGCCTGACCCGCGCTTCCAAGTCGGCCGCCGTCACCCGGTAGAAGAACTCGTCCAGCGCGGTGCAATCCCACCAGCCGTCCATGTACGACTCACCCGCGCCCAGCGGCCCCTGCGCCAGCACCCTGCGGTACAGCGCGTCATTGTGGACCTCAATGTCCCAGGGACGGGAACCCCCGATCTTGACGTCGGCGTAGGAGAGCAGCCGCTCTATCCTGTTGCGGAACATGGCTCTTGGCTCGTGGGGCGAGGGGAGCTCACAACAGCTGCCGCACGAGCACGGCGGTGGCCGCGATGGCCGAGACCGTGAGCACGGCGGGACGGATGTAGCCCCGATCGAACACCCGCGCTGTGTGCCGCGACAGCAGGAACCCCAGAAGCGTACCCGGTATGAGCATGGCGGCCAAGATGATCTCCTGCCGCCCGAACCGCCCCACGAGGTGCAGCGCCGTGATGGACAGGAGGATGCCCACCACGAAGAAACCCGACATCGTACCCCGCAGCCGCTCGCCCGACTTGTGCTGATACAGCAGCGCCATCGGCGGCCCCCCCATGGACACGGTGGTCGCCATGAATCCCGAGAGCGTGCCCGCGCCCAGCAACGTCCCGGGCTTGGGCTCCAGCTCGAGTCCCGAGGCGCTCAAGGCCACGGCGAGCAGGATCAGCACGCCGAAGATCAGCTCGAGGCGGGCGGGCGAGACGAGTGCCAGTACCGTGGCGGCGAGCGCCACGCCAATGACGCGCCCGCTGAGCGCCCACTTGAGATCTCCCCACCTCACTCCGCGGCGGTTGCGGTGCGCCAGCAGCATCACGTACACGATGGAAGCCCCGAGCAGCGGGCCCGGCACGAGCCGCGGGTCGATGAGGATGAGCAGCGGCACCGCAAGGAGCCCCATGCCGAAGCCCACCGTGCCCTGGAGCGTGGCGCCGAGCGCCACGATCCCCGTAACCAGCAGGATCTCGACTGGCTCCACGGCCCGGCGCGCCCTCAAGCCTCCTGGTGCCGCGTGGCGGCCCAGATCAGGATCGCCACGATCACGCCGATGGTAGCGAGCGCCAGGACCTGCACCGCCACGTCCGGCAGATCCGGAGGGAAGCCCTCGATGGGTCGCCCGGCGCGGGCCGCGACCCACAGTGCCAGCACCACACCGGTGAGACCACCGCCTCCCACGAGCCCGGAGCCGAACAGCACCCCCTGCTCCCGGCGCCGCTCGGCCTCCTCGGGCGGCTGGTTCCGCGTGAGCAAGTAGCGCGCGAGGCCGCCGATGAACACCGCCCCCATCGTGGAGAGCGGGAGGTAGACGCCCACGGCGAACGCCAGCACCGGGATCTTGAAGAAGGAGGCGACGATCCCGATGCCCACGCCGATGAGAATGAGGGCCCACGGCAGGCTCTGATCCAGCACGCCATCGATCACCAGCCTCATCAGCATCGCCTGGGGAGCCGGGAGTTCCGCACCACCCAGGCCGCCCTCCACATTGTGGTGCAGCAGCGCCACGACGAGGGTCACGACGCCCGCCGACGTGATCACCCCAGCGAGCTCCCCCATCTGCTGCAGCCTCGGCGTGGCGCCCAGCACGAACCCGGTCTTGAGATCCTGTGACGTGTCACCGGCGATGGAGGCGGCGATACACACCGCCGTTCCCACCATGAGCGCCGTCGCCTTCCCGGCCATGTCGGTCCAACCCGCCAGGAAGAAGACCAGGCTCACCCCGAGCAAGGTCGCGATGGTCATACCCGAGGTGGGGTTGGACGTGACACCCACCAGACCCACGATGCGCGAGCTCACGGTGACAAAGAAGAAGGCGAAGACCGCGATGAGTAGTGACGCGACGAGGCGCACCGGAATCGAGTCGATGTACCCCAGAATCCCCGGCACGAACGTCAGGATGGCGAGGATGACGGCGATCCAGACGAGAACCGTCTTGAACGACAGGTCCCGGTCCGTCCGCTCCTGCGTATCCTGCCCGGCGTTCGCCGTGATCTGCCTCAGTCCGAGCTTGAACGACTCGATCATGGTCGGGATCGACCGGATGAGCGTGATGATCCCGCCCGTGGCCACCGCCCCGGCCCCGATGTAGCGGATGTAGCGGTGCCAGATCTCGCCGGCCGACATGTCGCGGATGAGGTTCTCGGTCTCGGGGTAGAGCGGCTCCGTGAGCCCTTGCCCCCACAGGTAGATGGCCGGGATGATGACCAGCGCGGAGAGGGCGGCACCTGCCACCATGACCGTGGCAATGCGGATGCCCAGAATGTAGCCCACGCCGATCAGCGGCGGCGACACGCTGGCGGAGACGCTGGCCCTGTATGCCAGGTCTACGTGGAACGTGCGCGTCACAAACCTGAAGCCGTTCGTGATCAGCTGGAACAGCATCCCGACCCCGATGCCCCAGAACACCGGGTGAGCCTGCTTGCCCCCACCTTCCGCGGCCACGAGCACCTCGGCGCACGCCATTCCCTCGGGATACGGCAGCTTGCCGTGCTCGCGCTTGATGAGGTAGCGGCGCAGCGGGATCATGGCGAGCACACCGATGAGCCCCCCGCACATCGCCAGCAGCGTGGTCTGCCGCCACTCCGGGCTCATGCCCCAGATGAACAGCGCGGGGATCGTGAACAGCACGCCCGAGGCCACCGATGAGCTGGCCGACCCGATGGTCTGGGACATGTTGCTCTCGAGGATGCTGTGCCCCAGCCCGAACGCGGTGAACAGCCGGAACGCCACCACCGTGAGCACCGCAACCGGAATCGAAGTGCTGATGGTGAGCCCGGCCATGAGGCCCAGGTAGGTATTCGCCGCCCCGAAGGCAACTCCCAGCAGGACACCGGAGATCACGGCCTTGACCGTGAGCTCGGTGAGCGTCTGCCTGTACGTCAGGGGAACGAATTGCTCTCCTTCCTCGAGCTGGTACGCCGTGGGGGGAAGCTTCCGGCCGTTCATCTAGGGGGCTCCTTGGAGGAGGGTCCGCAGCGGCACCACATCCACGCCCGGGAGGAGACGCCGCGAATCTTGGTCGGAGGGACGAGTGTCCGCAAGCCGCGTGGCAGATGCTAGACGGCCGCCCGGTGGCGCATCGCCGGGCGGCCGTGTGTGGATTACCGCCTGCGTGGCACCTATGGCTCGGCGGGACGCCGCACCCGCAGGATGATCGCCAGCGCCACCACCAGCAACACGAGCACGACCGCCACCAGCTGGATCATGCGCCAGAAGATGTGGTCCACCAGGTTCTCGGAGTGGTCGATCGCCCGTGTGACGATGCTGTCCATGGCAGCCAGCGTGGCAAGGCGCTCCTGGGTGATGGCGTCGAGCACGGCGACCCGCTCGCGCGCGACGGCCTCGAGCACCGCCACCCGCTCCGCGGTCACGGCGTCCAACGTCTCGAGCCGCATCGCGTCGATCGCCGTGGTCAATACGGCGAGCTCCGTGTGAAGCGCCTCGAGCACCACCGCACGCTCCCCGCTCACCAGCGTGGGCAGCGTGTCGGCCAGCGCGGCGATGCGCTCGAGCGACGTCCGCACGCTGCCGATTGTGCTATCCACCACCGGCGAGCGCGCCAGGTCGTGAGCCAAGAGCTCCATGTTCCAGCGCAGCTCCCTGCCCAGAGCATCGTTGATGGCGCCGGCACGGTCGGCCACGTCGCGCATGCTCCAATAGGTCGCCCCGATGGCACCGCCGATCCCACCGCCCACCGGGCGCAGCATCGCCGAATCCGCCGCCAGGATCGACGTGCGGCCCAGCGTGAGTGGATCGATGGGATGGGCAGTCGCGAACTCGTGGAGCCTGGGCTCGAAGCGCTCCACTGCCTCCGCGCCCACCGTCTGCGTCGCCAGCCCGCGCGCGCGGGCCTCCATGCGCTGTGTGAACTGGAGGGCCGCCCCGCGGGCGGGCCCTGGGAGCACGTCGTAAGTCGGCGGCGGGGACTCCACGAACATCCGGAGTTGAACGGCGTACAGCCACACGTCCGCCAGCCCCAGCAGAGGATCGGATATGAGCGCTGCTTCGCGGACGTGGCGCACCGTGACGGCCTTCCACTTGAGCGCGCGGTACCGCACCTCCGGATCGCCCTCGACACTCCGCACACTGTCGGCTGTCAGCTCCGCCGCCTGGGCGAACTCCTCCGCGTACTGCAGCACCATCTCGCGGAGTTGCCCCGCCGTGATATCCTCGATGCCGGCCCGTTTCATGCTCGGGGATTGCGTCGGCACGCTCACGCAGGCGGCAGCGAGGGCGAGTACCGGGACGAGCGCCCCGCGCCCTGGGAGCATCATTCGGGTCACCATCACCGCCTCCTTCCGCCCCGCGACCTGGCACCCGCACCACTGCGGGACCGGTTGAAGTCCTGAGTGCGCTGGCTGCCCCGCTGACGCGCCTGGTAGTCGCGGGCCAAGCCCGACGATCCCTGCGAGGGACGCGTGGACGGCTGCTGCGGTCGCTGCTGCGCTGCCCGGTCGCGCGTCTGGCCGCCGGTCCCGGTGCTGGGCGGCTCGCTGCGCTCGCCCCAGCTCCCTCCCTCACGCCGTTGCCACGAGCCGTCTTGGTTGCGGCGGTGCACGCTTCCGTCGCGGTCGGCGTACACGTTGTTCGAGCGGTCGCGTGCGACGTTGGGCTGCCTGCGGTCCGCTACCCGCGCGCGATCGGTGGTCCGCGCGCGGTTCGCCTGGGTGCGGTACATGTTGTTGCGCCGGTAGGCGTCGCGCCGTCCCGCGTAATAGCCCGCACGGTAGCCGCTGCGCCAGCCGCGGTGGTAACCGTAGCGATAGCCGCGGTAGCCCCACGGGCCCCACCAACCACCGCGATACCAGCCGCCGACGCCCACGTGGAAGGTGAACGGCCCCGTGCTGTAGCTGAAGCCGAAGCTCCAGCCCCACCAGGGGTTCCAGTGCACGTGGAAGCCCCACGTGACGGGCCGCGGGTAGTACCAGTAGCCGTACCACGGCCGGTAGTACCAGCCGGTGCCGTACACGATGGTCGTGCCGTACACGTAGCTATACGTGTACCCGGGATAGTAGCCCACGTACACCACGTCAGGGGTGGAGTCGTACACGTAGACGTACGTGACGTTGTAGTTGGGGTTCGTGGCGGGGATCGTGTAGATCTCCTGGGGGATCGACTCGGCCACGACCCAGGGGCCGGCGGGACCGTCGGACACGAACCAGATCGCCTGATCGCACAGGTAGTACCGGTCGCCCAGCTTGATCACCTGTGACGCTGTGTTGACCGCATACTCCATGTCGGTCTCTTCGATCGGCTCGAACTGCGGCTCACCGTCGTACTCCACTTCGGCCGTGGCATCGCGCTTGACCGCCGCCGTCTGCGGGATCTGGTTGTCCAGCACCGCCTCCTCTGCCTCCTGCGTGCCGGCCACGTACACCCGCAGGTGTGCCAGGTCCGATTCCGGAGGGATCTGCGCGAAGCTCTCCGGCAGCGAATCGGATGACACGAACGCCCACGGGCCGTCCAGCGACTCGGCGACGTACCACCGCCCCGACAGGACCAGGAAGAACCGCCCCGTCTCGATCTCCAGCAGCACGTCGCTCGAGCTGTTCGAGATGTAGAGCAGGTCCGTCCCCTCGGCCGGTGTGTACTCGGGCTGTCCCCGCGTGACTATGAGCTCGGTGGGCTCAGTCGCGACGATGATCGCGGGCGGCGGCCCGATCTCGAGTTCCTCCTCGAGCTCCTCCTCCTCCTCGGGCGGCAGGTCCTCGGGCTCCGGCGGTGGGGGAGCGAGCGCGTCTACCTCCGCGGGCACCCGGTCCGTCACCTCCCATGGGCCTTCGATGGCGGGCGCCGTGTACCAAGCGTTCGTGTCGGCGTAGAGGTAGTACGTCTTGGCATGCGGAGCGAGGAGGATCGTGAACGGCGTGTTGACCACGCGCATCAAATCGGAGTCCTCCACCTCCCGCAGTCGAGGCTCCCCGTCAATCATCACGAGCACTGCCGCATCCGTGCTGAAGATGATCTTCGGCGGATCCGTGCCGAAGTCCTGGGAAGCGGCACGGCGCTGTTCCACCACCTCCATGAGCGTCAGCAGTCGGTCGAGCGACATGTCGAGGTCCCACTTGGGGATCTCCCGCTCGAGGAACCGGGCGAGCCGTTGCTCCCCCTCTTCCGCGTCGCCCGGGAAGCGCACCCGGTCGACCGTTACGCCGACCACGCTGACCCACCGCTCATCCCGGTCGGTCTCGACCTCCGCGGTCAGCCACACTGCGCCGAACACGGGCTCCTCCAGCTCGCTCCCCACCACCGACACGGCGGCGCGTACCGCGATCTCATTGGCTTCGAGCGACTCGAGCTGCGGCTGGTACACGACCACGGTGTAGCCCCCGGCCATTAGCTCCCGTGGCCACCCGGCTGGCTCCTCCGAGGCCTGCCGACTTCCTGCCAGGAGCAGTACCGGCAGCATGATTGCAGCGAGCGCGCCGACGGTGAGATGTGATCTCTGCATGGATTCCTCTCCCTGGGTGCCGCCCTCAGGCATCAATGATGCCCGCGCGCCTCGGGGCGACAAGCGACCTGCGAACGCGCCGGCCTGTGAGTCCGCCTTCGTTAGGAGGGCGGTGTTGCTGGGCATGCGCGCCGCCAACACCACACAGGCCGGCGACCGCTGTCAGTGCGAGCGTGTGGCGCAAGACCGTCATCACGGCCTAGAACGAGAACGCGAGAATGAAGCGCGCCGTGCGGAACTGCAGGTGCGCGTCCGCCGGCAGGTCCCCAATGATCTCATCATCCGCCTCGCCAAAGAACTCGTCTGTCGTCTCGCTCCCGAACCCGTAGGCCAAGCCAAGCGTAAACTCGCCACCACCCAGCTTGAAGCTCGTTCCCACCGTCAAGAAATAGAGGTTCCACGTAGCCGCCGAGACGTCGGTCCGCCCCTCGCCCCTGATGGCGGAGTTGTCGGTGCGGAAGCTCCCGGAAAGCGAGAATCTCGGATTGAATACGTGTTCGACACCGACTCCGAAGTTGAGGACGCTCTTCAGCTCCTGAGCGATCTCCACGCGCAGTGTATCCCCGGTGCTCTGCCCCACGAACGGCTCCGATGCCAGCACGTCGTATCGCGGGACAGCCGCGAACCACTCGGCCGCGCTGTGCACAGTGGTCTTGCCGAACGAGTACGAGGCGCCGCCACCGAGAGACCAGGGCGACTTGTACGTCACCGGCAGATCATCCTGCACGTTGGCCAGCCAAAGGAGGTCGTCGGTGCCGTCCCCATCGGGATCCTGACCAGCCACCACGACGTTCGTGACCGTCTCGCCCCCCCCAAACAGCTTGAGGCGCGGCGTCGTGGCCGTGAGCCCCACACTCACCCCCATCCAGTCGTACGTGACGCCCAGCTTGGCCAGCACGCCATAGTGGTAGTACTTGTAGCCGTCGTCGAACAGGGAGATGGCGCCGGTTGACGCGGCGGGCTGGAACGCCTGGGCGTTGAGGGTGCCACGTCCGCTCTGACTGCGGATGGTCGCGAATCCCGTCACCCCGACGCCGAAGCGCGGCCCCAGCGGCACCGACCAAGTGAGCCCGGCCCACGACTCGCTGAGCTTCGTCGTGAACTTGAGCTCCGCGAAGAATTCCTCGAGGGTGGGGTCGCCAACCACTTCGCCCGTGCCGCTTCCCGCCGCCCGCAGGTTCGCGTCGAACTTGTACCGGGTCATGAACGAGTACCCCAGCACGTGCTTGCCGAGGAACTTGAACGGGAGCAGCCCGCCGAAGAATCCGGGAGCGACGCCCAGGTTCAGGTCACCGAGCTTGAGACTGAGCTCGCCCGACCCCCTAATGCTGACGTCGCTGGCCTCGAACACTTTCGACGTGGCCACCAGCTCTGGCTCCTCGATGAGCGACACCCCGCCCGGGTTGTAGTACAAGGCACTGATGTCCACCACGCTGCCAACCACGGCACCCCCCAACAGGTTGCCGCGAGTGCCGTACTGGTGCGTCCAGTAGTGTGCGTCCTGGGCGAGCAGGGTATGGTCACCCGCCGCCTGCAGTAGGGTGGCGATGACGAGACCAAGCACCATCCGGTTCATTCGCAGCATCGAACCTCCACGCGTGTCGATCCCCACACACTCCTCAGCAGCGCGTGCGGGCCCTCCAGCTTGTGTCGCCGCCTCACGACCCACGTCTATACGCCAAGACCCCTGCCTGCACCACCGGGAGAACTCCTAGAACCGCAGCGAAAGCACCAGCGGAACCGGTTGTCCCGCCTCTGGCTCAGCACCGCTCTGCGCATCCACCGCCCGCACGACCCAACCACCGAGCCCACCGGCCGCCAGCCCCACTAGGCTCAGCCCCACGGCGTCGGCGAACTCGAACCCCGGTACCGCCCGCCACAGCACGAAGCCGGTAAGCGCGCCCGCACCGAATCCGATGGCAGAGCCCGGCCCCGAGGCCCCGATTGCCCCACCTACGAAGCCCAGCGCCGCCACGTCGGACCAGCCGAAACGCTCGGCGGGCCCCATGGCCAACAATCCCACCAGCGTTCCGGCTCCGAACCCGATCCCCGCCGCCAGCGCCGCGTCGGCCACACGATCCGCATCCGCGTCACCCAGGTAGAAACCGCCGGTCAGACCCACCGCACCGCCGCCGATCGCCGTCACCCGCACGCAGCGGTATCCCGCGTGCGTCTGGTGGCAGGGTACGAGCCCGCCGAGCATTCCCAGGACGGCTCCCGAGTACGCCCCGAGCGCAGCGCCGCCCACGCGAGCCCAGTCAGACCCTTTGGCCATCTGCGCGTCGGCGGGCTGCGACACAGCGCAGACGCAGACAGCAATCAGCGCTGCGATGCGGGTGAAGCGGCGGCGAAGGGTGCGCAGGGGCGCTCCTGGTGGAGAGGGGGCAGGAGGGATGCCAAGAATATATGATTAGCGCCATGACGCTGCTGACCGCCGTGCAAGCCGGCCTGGCAGACACGCTACAGCATCAGCCGCTCCTGGCGCTGGTGACGCTGTTCGGCGCTGGCGTGCTGACGAGCCTCACACCGTGCATCTACCCCATGATCCCGATCACCGCAGGGGTCCTGGCTGGCACCGCGCACACGGGAAGCTCGCGACGCCGCACCGTAGCGCTCACGCTAACCTACGTGTCCGGCCTGGCCCTGTTCTACGCCCTCCTCGGGCTCCTCGCCGGGCTCACGGGGTCACTGTTCGGCGCCGTCTCGTCGAGCCCCTGGGCCAGGCTGGCCATCGGGAACCTGCTCCTCCTGTTCGCGCTTGCCATGTTGAACGTGATCCCGATCGCCCTGCCGCGGCGCTTGGTGCAATGGGCGGGCGGGCTCGGCGGCGGGTCCTTCCCGGCCGTGTTCCTCTTGGGGGCAACATCGGGAATCGTGGCGGCGCCGTGCGGTGCGCCGGCCTTCGCCGTCGTGCTCACCTGGGTGGCCAGCACCGGCAGTGCGGTGTTGGGATTCATCTATCTGTTCGTCTTCTCGCTCGGAATGACCGCGTTGCTCGTGGCGGTGGGTCTCTCGTCGGGCACGCTCGCCGCGCTGCCGAAGGCAGGGCCGTGGATGTACTGGATCAAGAAGGGAGCCGGGCTCCTGATGCTGGCGATGGCGGAGTACTACTTCATTCAGACTGGGATGGTGCTGTGAGGCTCGTTGCGAGACCGCCCTGCGTGCTGCTGCCCGCCCTGCTCTTGTTAGGCGCGGCTGGGGTCGAGCCGCTGCGGGCCCAGGCGGAGAGCCAGGTCGGCATCCCCCTCGGTGCCGTACCCCCTGCGGTCGAGATCGAGGACCTGGACGGTGAGCCGGTGGGGCTCGCCCAGTACGTGGGGCACGGGCCGGTGTTACTCGAATTCTGGGCCAGGTGGTGTGAGGTGTGTGAGGCCCTCGCGCCGCGAATGGAGGCCGCACACGCCCAGTTCGGCGACCGCGTGGAGTTCCTCGTGGTGGCGGTCGGCGTGAACCAGTCGCCCCGCTCGATCAGGCGGCATCTCGAGCGCCACACCGTGGTCGGCCGCATCCTGTGGGACGGCAAGGGCCGCGCGACGCGAGCGTACCAAGCGCCCACTACGGGCTACATCGTGATGCTCGACGGCGACGGCCGGGTGGCGTATACCGGAGTCGGGGAGGACCAGGATCTCGCAGCGGCGCTCGCCCGCATCCTCGCGCAATAGACGACCAGCGCCACAAACGAAGCAGGGCCCGGCACGACCGGACCCTGCGGCATCGGGCGAGCGCCGCGCTCCTAGTCATCCATCTCCTCGGCCGGCGGTGGCGCGATGCGCTCCAGGGCCTCGCCCAGCTCCTCGTATGCCATCGGGTCGATCTCCCGAAACGGCGCCGCTACGTAGGCAATGCGCCCCTCGTGGTCGACGATGAATAGGGTGCGGTTGTCTAGCGGCCCGCTCGGTCGCTCGATGAATGCGCCGTACTGCATGCCGAGCACTGCGCCGGCATCGCTGCCAAACAGGAACGGGAACTCGTCGTCGCGCGCCCAGGCAGCGAGGTCCTCCGGCGAGTCGGTGCTGATGGCCAGCAGCACGATGTCCCGGCCGCCTCGGAAGAGTTGCGCGTACTGATCACGGTACGCGTGCATCTGGATCGTTCAGCCACGCGTTCGCGCTCGGTAGAAGAACGCGAGCACGACGGTCTTGCCGTGGAAGTCGCTCAGCCGGATCGGGTCGCGCAGCACGCCGTAGCGGGTGGCACCCGGGATCTCGAAGTCGGGCGCCATGACCCCGACCTCCAGGGGCCTGACCTCCTCCTGGCCCCGCACCGGCGGGGCCACTGCCAGTGCGCCGAGCCCGACAAGTACGAGTGTCAACAACGATGCGCGCATGGGCGCCGCTCCTGTGGCTGGGGGGGGCCGGTCGAAGCAGACAAACTAACCACCGCGCCCCACCCAGCCACCCGTCCCCGCACGACTGCGTGCCGCCGCGCCGCTGGGGCGCTACCGGGCGCACATCCCACGCGTGATCCTAACGCATTGAACAACAATGTCTTAGCTCTAGGCCTCACGGCCCTGTGACGTACGTCATGGTTCCCCCCCCTCGCCCGTGGCAGGGTGAGCGCTGACACACGGGATCCGAGGGCGACTTTTCCGGTCGAGTGCCTCCCTCGGCCATCCCCGCACACTCTCCAGCGTAAGGAGTGGGCTCTCATGTTCGAGTCGATGCAGAGCTTGGTCCCCAGCGAGTGGCAAGGGGCCTTCACGTTCCTGACCGCGCCGGTCGCATGGATTCCGGCGTGGCACGTGCAGATGATCAACATCACGTGGTACGGCGACTCGGCCACACAGGTGGTCCTAAAGCGGTTGCTCCTACTGTTGCCCACCTTGCTCATCGTGGGTGCGATGTGGTGCACCATGCTGTCGCTCTACACCATCCCGTTCCGCTCGAGGCGCGGCCGCTTCGCTACGGCCATGATGATGGCGTGGTGGGACGCCGGCCGCATGATCTGGCTGTTCTGGGCAGGGATGGTGCGGCTCCTCGTGGTGCTCGTCGGGTGGTCGTGGGCCCTGATCCGCCTGGCGTTCAACCTGCTCGGTGCCGGGATTAAGGGCACTTTCCGCTCACCGCTCATGGTGCTCGACTGGACGTCGCGCAACTACTTCAAGCCCGGGGTGCCGTGGGTGGCCTTTCTCGCACTCATCCTGTGGTGCGCGGTGGAAGCCATCATCTTCATGTTCACCCTGAGCCCGACGCTTTCCGAGGTCCTGGTCGGCATCACGGGCTACGAGCCTAACCCCCGTCTGCTGAGCACGCTCCTCTGGATCTTCCTCTTCTTCCTGATCCTCGGCAGCTTCGCCTGCATCGAGGTGCTCACCCAGGCCGTCAAGAGCAAGCGCGTCGGTGAGATCATCCAGATGACGCTGGTCGAGTTCTCGGTGATGTTCTTTGAGGTGATCTTCCTCTACCGCGAGCTGGTCGACGCGATCACGCCGTGGATCGCCCAGCAGACCAACGAAGGCGTGCGCCTGGGCCTCGTCTCCACGCTGGCCCTGGCCTGCTTCGGCTGGATCGGCGTGCGCGGCATGACCTGGTTCCTGTTCGGACGCTTCGGCACCCCCGCCTTGCTGGCCGTGCTGGCGCGCGACACCATCCGCAAGGAGGCGATGGAGCCGATGACGCCCGCGACACCGCAGCCCGACCTGTTGCGCGGCCCCATCGCGGCCCTCAAGGAGGAGGCTTCATGGTTCAGGGAGCGGGCCGAGGAGCTGTTCTCGCTGTTGACGCTCCCGGTGCTGCAACTGTTCGCGGCGGCGGTCAATTTCGTGCTGGTGCTGGTGACGTCGCGACCGCTGTTCCAGCTCCCGTTCCAGAACCTCAAGCAGGCGCTCGCCATCTCGCCGCGCTGGCGCGGCGACGAGGACGAGACGACGGCCCCGGGCCTCGAGGCCGTCCAGCCGGGAGGTATGCGATGAGATCCCGCCCACGCGCGCTGGTCGCCGTCCTGGGCGTGCTGGGCTTGCTCGCATGCCTGACGCCCTCGGAGCGGCCCGGGGCGCCCCGCTCGACGCTCGTCATCGGGGTAGACGTGAGCGGCTCGTTCCGCCACGAGTACAACGACGCCATCGACTTCGCCGCCCACTACCTCTACGGTCACCTGAACGGCCTGGGTGACCTCGCGATCCCCAGCGCTGTCTTCGTGGGCTCGGTGGGCGGCGAGCGGCCCGGCGAAACGAAGTCGTTCCAGCCGATCCACAGCTTCCAGGGCAAGTCGGTGGAAGAGCTCTCGACCTACCTGCGCGAGCTCTTCACGGCGGAGGATGCATACACCGACTTCAATGCCTTCTTCGACCGAGTGGCCACGCAGGTCAAGCGCCGCAATCTCACCTTGGCACCGCTGAACATCGTGATCCTGAGCGATGGGGTGCCCGACGACCCGGCCGCTGCGCAATCCGACGACCCGTACTCGGTGATCAACCTCGATGCGCTGGAGTACCTGTCGCGCAGCGTGACGGTGCGGGTCCTCTACCCGTCGCCCTCGGTCGCGGTCAACTGGGAACGCCGCATTCCGCGGCAGCGGGTGCGGATGTGGACGGTGGACGCCCCGGTGATGCACGGCTGGCGGGAGCAGCTCATCACGGGCGTCGCGATAGAAGAACAGGAAGACCTCTGGCGCTGGGTGCATGACAACGTGGACTTCCGCGTCCGCAGTCGTAGGTTGTAGCAGACCTCTACGGCCCGCGCCGCGGGCAGGGCGTGCGGATGCCGAAGGAAGACCCGAGGGATCGGCGTAAGGAAAAGGAAGCACGGATCGTCGACAAGCTGCTGAAACAGCTGCCCTACGCCGATCCCACGCTCAAGGGAACCGAGGACAGGCCCCAGCGTCCGCCTGCGCCAAGGGCCAGGCGCCCCCCCACACCACAGGCTTCGCCCAGGCGCGAGGGCTCGCCCCTCGGCGTCTGGGTTCGGGTGCTCGTGGCACTCGTCCTCGGGGTCGCGGTCACGCAGTGGCCGTATCGGCACGATTGCGGGCTCGCAATCGTGCCCTACCTGTTGCTCGTAGCCCTGATTCTGATCATGGCCGGGTGGGCGGCGATCGGCTCGTGGAGGCACCGGCGCGCAGTGGCCCACGTGCTCTCCCTCGGGCTCATCGCGTGGGGGCTCACCCTCGTCGCCCACGAGGTGCTGCCCCGCGTAGGGTACGCCAAGGCAGAGGCCTCGTGGGCTTGCAGCGCGGAATCCGAGCCCGCGATGCCAGTGGGGGTGCCGGCCGTACCGGACAGCGCCGCGCCGGACAGCGCGGCGGCAGGGGTGCCGCCGGTCGGCGCAGGCAACGCTCCGACCAGCGACAGCGCGGGCGGGACCTAGCTAGTCGTCACCCGTCTTCCTGATCGACGTTGTCTCTTCTTCCTTGGCGGCCTCCGCTGTCTCGCGCGCCGCCGAGCCACTCGCCAGCCGCCACGCCGTAGCGATCGCGAGAAAGAACCAGAGCAGGTCCCACCCGCTCATAGTCACCTGCATCCGGTCCATGAATCCCAGCTCGCCGATGAATAGCTGGGCGAAGCGCGTCGCCACCGAATCCCGCTCGTCCTCATCCATGGCCGCGATGCGCTCGTCCACCACCTCCTGAATTCGGGCCACCACGCTGTCCGGCAGCTCCTCCTCCTCCCCCAGCTCCTCGATGGAGGCGGTCAGGTCGGGCGGAAGCCCCTCATTCTCGATCATGTCGACGAACACGGCCTGCTGGAGCAATTCCGGATTCGCCGCGATCTCGTCGCGCAACTGCGTGCGCGCCCCGATCTCAACAATGAGCCACTTCCCGATCAGCAGCCCCACGACGGCGAGCACGGCGGCCCGCACGCCGAGGCCGCGACTGGGAGCGCCGGCGACCTTGAGCATCGTGAAGCCCACCAGCCCGCCGACGGCCCAGGCCACCCAGCCAACCTCATATCCCGTGGCCACAACGATCACCGCCCAGAGGAATCCCCCCACCAGCGCGGCGATCAGCCCCGCCACCACGGCGCGCTTGGTGCGATCCCGTGCCGGCTCGGTCGCGCCGGCTTCGTGCATCGATCCGGTCATGTCCAGCTCCTGGGTTGAGCCGTGTCCGGGCCCCGACCGCCGGGCCCCGGGGGTGCCCCCAAGATCGGCCCCGCCCGGGGGCCAACCGTGACGTCAGTCACCGGGGGCGAAACCTTCCCCGATCTCCTCCCGTAGCGCCATGCAGGGACCCTCGATCTGGGAGGGCCCCCAGCTTCGACCGGAGGTTTCCGTGCCTGACGACGCGGTCATCCGCACCCACAAGCTGAGCAAGTCCTTCAAGGGCGTCGACGCCCTGAGGTCGCTCGACCTCGAGGTGCGGCGCAATTCCATCTTCGGCTTCCTCGGCCCCAACGGCGCCGGCAAGACGACGACCATCAAGCTGCTCCTGGGCCTGGTGCGGCCGACCGGCGGCTCCGCCGAGGTGTTCGGCCACGACATCGTGGGCGACACCATACACGTGCGGCGGCGCATCGGATACCTGGTGCAGGAGCCGCACTACTACGAGTACATGAGCGCGCGGGAGATCCTGCTCTTCACCGCGCGGTTCTTCTACTCCGGTCCCGCACCGGCCGTCGAGCAACGGGTCGCCGACACCCTCGAGCTGGTGGGCCTGAGCGACAAGGCCGACCGGCCCATCAAGGGCTTCTCCGGCGGGGAGCGCCAGCGCCTCGGAATCGGACAGGCCCAGGTGAACCAGCCGGATCTGTTGATCCTCGATGAGCCAGCCGCCTCGCTCGACCCCATGGGACGACGCGACGTGCTGGCCATCATGGAACGGCTCCGCGAGCGGGCCACGGTGTTCTACTCCACGCACATCCTGGACGACGTCCAGCGGGTGAGCGACACCGTTGCCATCCTCAATCACGGTGAGCTGATCGCCCAGGCACCTATCGAGGAGCTGCTGGCCGGGAGCCGCGGCCGGACCGTCTATGCCGTCGAGGTCAAGGGCGATGGTGGCGATGCCCGCGCACGCCTCGACGAGCAGCCCTGGGTGGATGACGTCCACGTGGAGCCGGACACCGACCGCGCCGAATGGCACGTGAGCGTGAGCGACGACGCGGCGGCGGAGTCACAGCTGCTGCGGCTGTTGCTCGCGGACGAGCGGACCACCGTCACCCGCTTCGGGCGCAAGACGCACAAGCTCGAGGACGTCTTCATGGAGCTCGTGGAGGAGCACACCAATGGCCACTAGCATCCCGCTTCGGGTCGCCACTCCGTCGGGGTGGCTGGTCGGCTTCCGCAACATGGTGGACAAGGAGTACGCCTCCTGGTGGCGTACCCGGCGGTGGCTGGTGCACCTCATTCTGTGGCTGGTGGTCATCAACGCGTTCGTCTTACTGGTCGGCGTGGATGAGATGAACGAATCGAGTCCCGCCGAGGTCCTCGCGGAGCTCGTGGAGGTATTCCTGCGGGTGGGCGGCCTATTTGCCACGATCGGGATCGTAGTGTCCACCCAGAGCAGCGTGCTCGGCGAGCGGCAGCTCGGAACCGCCGAGTGGGTGCTCTCCAAGCCGGTGACACGACCGGCATTCCTGCTCTCGAAGCTGCTGGTGAACGGATTCTCGTTCGTGTTCCTCGCCGTCGTGATCCCGACCGTCGTGTTCTACCTCCAGACCCTGTGGCATGCCCTGTCGCAGCCGCAGCTCGGGACGTTCGGGCTCGGGCTCCTGCTTCACGTGCAGCACCTCGTCTTCTACCTGGCACTCACGCTGGTGCTGGGGACGTTCTTCCGCAGCCGCGGCCCGGTATCGGGAGTGGCCATGGGGTTCTACTTCGCCGGCCTGATTCTCCCGAACCTGTTTCCCTACCTAGCAGAGGCGCTGCCGTGGGCGCTCCCAGAGCTGTCGGCCCAAGCAGGTCTCGGTCGCGACCTGCCCGTCGGCTGGTACATCCCCGTGATCGCCACCGTCTTGTGGACCCTGCTCTGCGTGCTGGTGGCACTGTGGAAGTTCGAGCGGGAGGAGTTCTAGGGGCGGATCGTCCACGGCGCCGTCCAGCGCTCAGCCCACGGTCGCCACATTACCGGCCTCCCATCGGGGATCGCCCCGTTGCATCGGGGGAGACCGGGCGCAATTATGCTGCGTTCTCAGACACGGAGCGTCCTACGTGATTCGCAAATCGTTAGTTATCGCCGCTCTCGCCGTGCTCTGCCTCCCGTCCGCCAGTTGGGGACAGTTCAGGCGAGGCGACGTGGCCGCGTTCGTGGGCTATCAGTGGGGCGGAGGCCTCAACACGCGCGAAGGCCGCCTCGAGCTCGAGCCTAGCGTCAACTACGGCTTGGAGATCAACGTCGTCGCCAGGCGGGAAGGCGAGATCGTGATTCTGTACAACCGGCAGGACACCGACGTGAAGCTGGTTGGCGGCGGCGCGGTACCGGACTCGATACTGTTCGGCGCCGCCGTGAACTACTTCCAGCTTGGCGGCCAGGGGATCGCGCCGGTGGACGGCCCCGCAAAGCCGTACGCGGCGCTCACCCTGGGTGTCACCTGGTTCGATCCGAAGCGCAGCGGGGCGAGCAGCGAGTGGCGCTTTTCGGGCAGCCTCGGCGCGGGCGTGAAGGTGAGCCCGACGGAGCGCGTGGGCATCCGGGCGCAGGGACGCTGGTGGTTCAACTTTCTGACCTCGGGCAGCCAGTGGTTCTGTGGGCTCCCGGGGGGATGCTACGTCAGCACCACGGGCACCGTCATCAGCCAGGGGGAAGTCTCCGGCGGTCTGCTGATCAACTTCTGAGCCCGGCGGGAGACCACCGCGAACTCGGCGCCCGGGGCACTTCTGCGCTCCCTGGGGTAAAGAGATGCTCGGAGGCAACGGAGGTGCTGATGATGCGGAGCGGATTGATCGCGATTGCGAGCGCTGCGGTGCTCGCTGCGCCGGCCCTGGCGCAGCAGCAGACTCTGGTCAGCGGGGGGCTCGAGTCGGGCGGGTTCGGTGCCCCGATCGTGCGGTTCTCGGAGGTCAACGGCCAGTTCGCCGTGCTGGTCGGCGGCCGCGGCGGATGGATCATCAACCACACGTTCGTCCTGGGCGCCGCGGGCTATGGCGTGGCCACCGACGTCGAGGTCGCCGGCAACCCCAACAGGCGGGGGCTGGAGTTCGGCTATGGCGGCGCGGACCTGGAGGTCGTTCTCGGCTCCGACGCCCTGATCCACCTCACCTTGCAGACCCTGATCGGCGGCGGGGCATTCCAGCTCAACTACGGCGGCCCCACCGACGGAGTGTTCGTCTTCGAGCCGGCGCTCAACATCGACCTGAACGTCACCCCCTTCATGCGCCTGGGCATGGGCGGCGGATACCGCTGGGTAACCGACGTGGACCTCATCGGTTTCAGCGACGCCGACTTCAGTGCATTTTTCGGGTCGGTGGTGCTCAAGTTCGGGAGCTTCTGACCCGACCTGATTCTTCCCACGAGCGCGGTAACGGCGGGAGGCCACCGGTCCCCCGCCGTTCTCACATCTACGCGGAGCAGACGATGACTATTCTCAGGGGCGTGGTTGGCAGTCTCATCCTGGCCGCCGTGCCAGGTGTGCTCCCCGCACAGCAGGAGCCGCTGGCCGACCTCGACGCATACATCCAGACGGTGATGCGCGACTGGGAGACCCCGGGCGTGGCCGTGGCGGTGGTGAAGGACGACCGCGTCGTATGGGCTAAGGGATATGGCGTTCGCGAGATCGGCGGTTCGGCGGCGGTGGACGAGGAGACCCTGTTCGCCATCGCGTCCACCTCGAAGGCGTTCACGACCGCGGCGCTGGGCATGCTGGTCGACGAGGGGCGCCTCCGCTGGGACGACAAGGTGGCCGACCACCTGCCGGGATTCCAGCTCCGCGACCCGTACGTCACGCGAGAGATGACGGTGCGCGACCTGCTGTCGCACCGCAGCGGCCTGCCCCGCGGTGACGCGCTATGGTACCTCTCGCCCTACGACCGCGACGAGATCCTGCACCGCGTGCGCGGCCTGGAGCCTCGCTGGAGCTTCCGCTCCCACTACGGCTACCAGAACATCATGTTCATCGCGGCGGGCGAGATCGTGGAGGCGGTGACCGACACGAGCTGGGACGCCTTCCTGCGGCACCGTATCTTCGACCCGCTCGGGATGCGCACTTCCACGACCAGGTTTGCCGAGCTGCAGCAGCGCTCCAACGTCGCCACCCCCCACGGCAAAATCGACGGTAATGTCACCCCCATCGCGTGGCGCGACTGGGACAACATAGGCGGGGCCGGCGCGGTGCACTCGTGCGTCGCCGAGATGGCCCAGTGGATCCGCATGCAGCTCGGCGAAGGGGAGTACGGGGGCGAGCGCCTCCTCTCCGACAGCGCCATCAAGGAGATGCGGCGGCCGCAGACGATCGTGCCGCGCGACGACGAGGACGAGGAGCTCTTCCCCGAGAGTCACTTCTATGCGTACGGTCTGGGCTGGCGCCTCATGGACTACCGCGGCCGGCTAGTGGTACGGCACGGCGGCGCGCTCGACGGCATGCGCACGCACGTGGCCCTCGTGCCCGAGGAGGAGCTCGGCGTCGTGGCCATCACCAACGTGAACGAAGGCCTCGTGCCGCTGGCGATCGTGTGGCATGTGATCGATGCGTACCTCGGCCCACGGGAAAAGAACTGGAACGAGGTGTTCCTCGCGCTGGACGAGAAGAACGAGCGGCGCGCCGACTCCCTGCGGGCCGTTACCGAGAGCGAGCGGGTGACGGGTACCGAGCCGTCGCATCCGCTCTGGGCGTTCCCGGGCTCCTATGAGCACGAGATCTACGGCGCAGCAGAGGTGACCGAAGAAGACGGCCACCTGGTGCTGCGCATCGGCACCAGCTTCGTGGGCGACCTACAGCACTGGCACTACGACACCTTCCGCGCCAACTACCGCGATCGCTACCAGGGCCGGGACTTCGTGACATTCACGGTGGACCGGCGGGGGAGGGTCTCGGGGATGGAGGTGCAGGGACTCGGCCTGTTCCGTAAGCAAGAGGAAGAAGGCGCCGAGCGATGACGAAGCTGGTCATACAGATTCCCTGCTACAACGAGGAGCACACCCTCCCGGTGGCGCTGGCTGCACTACCGCGGGATGTGCCTGGCGTGGACGTCGTGGAGTGGCTCATCGTTGACGACGGCAGCGACGACGGCACCGCGGACGTCGCCGCTTCAGCGGGGGTCGACCACGTCGTGCGGTTGCCACGCCACCGCGGGCTCGCGGCCGCGTTCGTTGCCGGCCTGGATGGCTCCCTGGCGGCCGGGGCCGACATCATCGTCAACACCGACGCCGACAACCAGTACCGCGCCGACGACATCCCGAAGCTGATCGCCCCGATCCTCGACGGGAGTGCGGAGCTGGTCGTCGGCGCTCGGCCAATCGAGGACATCAAGCACTTCTCACCGGCCACCCGCCTGCTGCAGCGGCTGGGGAGCTGGGTGACGCGGGTAGTGAGCAAGACCAATGTGCACGACGCGCCGAGCGGCTTCCGCGCCATGAGCCGCGACGCAGCGATGAAGCTCCACGTCTTCAACGAGTACACCTACACGGTCGAGACCGTCATCCAGGCGGGACAGAAGGGGATGGCGGTGACTTCCGTGCCGATACAGACCAACCCCCGGCTCCGACCGTCGCGGCTCATCGGAAACGTGCTGGGCTACGTCAACCGGCAGGTCCTCACCATGCTTCGGATCTTCATGACGTACAGGCCGTTCAAGTTCTTCGCCGTACCCGGCGTCATCCTGTTCACGGGGGGGTTCGCCATCGGCGTCCGGTTCCTCTACTTCTTCGCCACCGAAGGAGGGCGCGGCCATGTCCAGTCCCTCATCCTCGGCGCATTACTCATGGGGCTGGGCTTCTTCCTGACGATCGTGGGGCTCGTGGCCGATCTGATTGCGGTGAATCGGAAGCTGCTAGAGGGCCTCGACTGGCGGCTACAGCAACTGGAGGACGCGGTCCGCGGTCGCCGCTCCTGACCTCGTGCTAGGTCCCATTGCCCTGCGGGGCGACAGCCCGGCCGGACGCCACGGCCGCGCACGTCCCCGTGAGGAGCAGCTCGATCCCGAACGAGAGCAGGCGACTGAGCGTCACGAAGAGCAGAGCGGCAGGCTCCGCCATCCATCCCACCGCGAACACGTACAGCACACCTTCGCGCACTCCGAGGCCAGCCGGCGCCACGAAGCTCACGAACCCCAGCGACCAGGAGACACAGACGGCGGTCACGACCGTCATGGCGCCGACCGTCACGCCAGGGTCAACCGCTCGGGCCAGGGCCCAGTGGGCGAATCCATACGTGAGCCACGTCGTCGCGTAGAGCAGCAAGAACCCCACGAACACCCGCGGGTCGCCTGCCAGCAGTCGCAGCCCGCTGCGCTCCTTCCAGCGGGTGCCGAACCACGGGGTGGCAGCCACGACCGCAAGCACCAAGACGGCGAGTACGAAAGCAAGTGAGAGCCAGCGCGCCGGACCCGAGAGCTCGACACCAGTGGCCCCCAGCGCTCCGAGCAGCGAGATTCCCGCAGCGCTCGTGAGCACCAGCAACGCCTCCCAGATCACGGACTGGGAGACCTGGGTAAGCGAGACGCCCGCATCCAGGGCCAGCCGCACGCGCACTCCGTAGGTCGCAATCTTACCGGGCACGTACTTGGGCAGCAGCGAGAACCCGTAGGCACGGAAGAGCAAAGGAACGACCGGACGCGCGCCGAGTCGCCTGAGGAGCGCCAACCACAGCGCGAAGATGTAGAGGTAGTGCGCGACGAGTATCGCCGCCGCGATGGTCAGCCAGGCTCTTGAAAACGTATGGAGCTGACCCGATACTTGCAGGGCCTGCCACCGCGGTACAACGAATCGGAGACAGAAGTAGACAAGGAGGACCAGGAAGAGGATTCGCGCGATGGCCCCGGCTGTCCGCCCGAGCTTCGCACGACCCAACGCGGGAACGACCATCAGAGGTGCTCCCTGAACGTACTGTTCATCACGTCGGCGTATCCAGCAACTGCCTATGACCCCCGCGGTGCGTTCATCGAGCAACTCGCCACATCACTTGCCGCCAGCGGCATCAGGGTGACGGTCTTGGCACCCGGCTCGCCGGCGGCGCCCTCAAAGGAACACCGCGCGGGGGTCGAAGTCCAGCGGGCGACGTACTGGGTGCCGAGGTGGCAGCACCTGGCGGCGGATTTCGGCGGCATCGTGCCGACCCTGAAGCGGCGTCCGTGGCTCGTCACCCAGGTTCCAGCGCTAGTAGTCGCGCTGAGCCGGCACGCGCTCAGGTTGGCCCGGGATGCGGACTTGATTCACGCCCACTGGATGTACCCCGCCGGCATCGCCGGAGCGATCGCATCACGCTACCGCCGAATCCCCCTGGTGGTCACGAGCCACGGAACGGATTACGCCCTGGCGGAGCGGCACCTGGCGCTTCGCGTGCTCAGCCGTTGGGTCGTATCGCAGGCAGCCAAGTGTACGGGGGTCGGTCAAGATCTCGTGGAAGGACTCCGCATCCTCGGGGTTCCGTCGGAACGACTCGAGTACCTACCGCTCGGTGTCGCAACGCGACCGGCGACACCTGCCGATGGACAGACCGAGGGCGGCGAGTTGCAGGAGTTCCGCGAGGCTCAGGCACTTCGGCTGCTCTACGTGGGACGGCTCGTTTCCGGCAAGTCAGTCGAGACGTTGCTCCAGGCGCACCGCATGCTCGAGCGACAGGGCCATCCGGTGACGTCGGCACTCCTCGGCTCGGGTCCCGAGGAGGGACGGCTACGGGACCTGAGCCGGGACTCGGAGTTGCAGCACGTGCTGTTTCTGGGTGCCCGACCCCCGGCCGCCGTTCGCGCCTGGATGTCCGCAGCCGACCTCCTGGTACTGCCATCTCTTTCCGAAGGTCGCGGCATCGTAATCGTCGAGGCTATGGCGCAAGGCACTCCGGCCATCGCGAGCGACATTCCGGGGCCGAGGGATCTCATCGAAGATGGTCGCACCGGGCTGCTATTCCCGCCGGGCGACGCCGCCGCACTGGCGCAGTGTGTCGAGCGGCTGATCGGCGATCCAGCGTACCTAAGACAACTGGGGCAGAATGCCAGGGAGCGGATCGTCACTGAAGGACTCTCGTTGGAGCAGAGCACGCAACGCCACATCTCCCTCTACCGCAGCCTGCTCAAGCGGCACTGAGTGATGCCCTTACCACCGCTCACGACGACCGGTTGGCTGCGGTACGACCCGATCAGGTCCCTCCTGAGGCGCCTCGACGAAGCCCGAGCCGTGCTGGAAATCGGGACCGGACTGGGAGCGCTCGGGGCGCGCCTCGCGCAACGATATGACTACGTCGGGCTCGAGCCGGACGAACATTCCCATCGAACGGCGCTGCGCCGCATCGAGCCACGCGGCGGAACCGTCTTGAATGGCGACGTCTCCGTGCTGCCCGCGGACCGCACATTCGACCTGATCTGTGCGTTCGAAGTGCTGGAGCACATCCAGGACGACCGTCAGGCACTCGAGCAGTGGAGAACCCGTCTGCGGCGTCCCGGGTGGATTCTCCTCAGCGTCCCGGCGTTCCAGCGTCGTTTTGGCTCGTGGGATGTGCTAGCGGGCCACTATCGCAGATACGAGCGCGAGGGTATCACGAACCTGGTGCGTGTGGCCGGCTTTCGCGATCCGCTCGTGTGGACCTATGGATTCCCCATCGGATACCTGCTCGAAGGCATCCGCAACGGAGTGGCGCGGCTGCGTCCGAGGCGTGGGACACTCGCCGAGCGGACCCGGTCGAGCGGGAGGGGACTGCAGCCACCGGAAGCTCTCGGGTGGCTCACCTGGCTCGCCGCGCTCCCGTTCCGCGTACTGCAGAAGCCGTTCCGTCATACTCGGCACGGCATCGGTCTCATCGTCCTGGCCGAGCGTGCCGAATGAGCCCGTCGCGCGCCGCATCCGCACCCTGAACTCGCACGCTCGCTGACCATGACCCTCACCGGCCCCCTGCTGATCCTCGCGCACCTGCGTGACATCCTGCTTCCCCTGGCGCTCCTGGCGATCGCCGCCGGTCTGGGACAGACGATCCTGCGCGCGGTTGGGCTGCGCCCGGACCGCCCCATCGATGCGATCACGTTCGGGACGGCGATCGGGCTCGGCATCGTCGCCACAGCGGTGCTCGCCCTCGGCCTCCTGGGGGTGCTCTACCCCACGATCTTGGGCTGCCTCTTCGTGTTGCTCGTCGTCTGGGCGCGAGCGGACCTGCTGAAGCTGCCGCGGCTCGTTCGGCGGGCGTGGACCGAGATCGGCGGGGGCGACGCGACCCGCGGCCTCCTGTGGATCGCTGTGACGGTGACCGCCACGGTTGCGGCGTTCGGCGTGCTGATGGCGCTCGCGCCGCCGACCGATTGGGACTCGCTCATGTACCACTTGCAGGTCCCGAACCAGTTCCTCGAGGCACACCGAGTACACCTCCCGGAAGACAACTTACACGTCGCCTTCATCGGCTTCGTGCACCTGCTCTACGCTCCGCTGCTCGCCGCGGGAAGCACCGCGGGTGCGGCGGTGCTCAGCTGGCTGCTCGCGGTGCTGCTGGGTCTGGCGGTGTACTCCGTCGGCTCCCGCTGGCACAGCCACGCCACCGCCAGCCTGGCGCTCACCCTGCTGTGGGGCACCACCATGCTCGTGCTCGTGGCCGTCACGCCACGAGTCGACGTAACGCTCGCGCTCTACACACTGCTCGCCCACCAGGCGCTCCTCATCGCCCTCGCCGACGACGATCGCCGAGGACGAGCATGGTTCTACCTCGCGGCCGCCGTCCTCGGCATGGCGGTGGGCATCAAGTACCACGCGCTCGCCTACGGGCTGGCGCTCAGCCCGTTGGTGCTGTGGATTGCGGCCCGATCCCGGGACCCCAAGGCTGCGTCACGGAGGCTGCTGCTGTTCGGTCTCCTCGCCCTCGCCGCGGCGTCGCCGTGGCTCTTCAAGAACTGGCTCCTGCTCGGCGCGCCACTGCACCCTCTGTTCGCCGACCCCACGCTGGAACCGTGGCTGGCATCCCTCTACGGGGGGGTGGCGGTGCCCCCCTCCGTCGACCCGGTGGCCCTAGAGGCGCTGCGCCACGTCCGCGTGCCCTTCAACGTGCTCGATGCGTTTTTCAGGCCTTCCCGGCTCACCGTCGAGCCCGAGGGGATCTTCTACGGGCTGAGTTTCGTGCTGTTGGCATTGCCGCTGTGGATCGTATTCCGGCGAAACCGGGCGGTGAACTGGCTGATTGCACCCGCGATCATCTACGCCGTAGCGGTCCTCAGCGTCAGCGACACCACCAACCTCCGTTATCTCATCCCGGCGGTGGCGCCGCTCACGATCGCAGCGGTGTGGCTGATCGTCGAGGCCAGCACCCGCCTGATGCCGACCCGGGCTCTGCGGCTGGGTGTAATCGGACTGATCGTGGTCGTGACGCTGAGCTCCACGGCACGCATGATGGCGCGGCGTCTCACCCGCACCAGGGCGGTGAGCCACCTCGTCGGACACACCTCGGCCCGCGAGTACCTGGCCACGCACTACGATGCCAGCATTCAGCGGCTCGTTCCCCTGATGCGACACGCCAACGCCGAGCTCCCGGACAGTGCCCGCGTCTTGATGCTGTTCGACGCGCGCGGCCTCTACTTCCGCCCCGCCACGTTACAGGACAACCGCCTCACCAACTGGCCGCTGCTCGCGCCGCTGCCAACCGTGGACGAGTGCCTCCGCGGAACAGGAATCACCCACGTACTGCTATCCGCTGGTGTGCTGAACTACTACGTGCTGCGCGGCTTGGACCCGGAGACCGTACGCTGGAGCGAGTTCGGGGCGCTCGCAGACCGGTGTCTCGTGCCTGTGCTCGACAGCCGGGGAATCATTCTGTTCGAAGTGAAGGGACCGGAGGCAGTGTCTGGCCCGACTCCCTGAAGAGTCGCCCGACGTGCGCCGCAGCGATGAGGCGCCCCGTCTGTGCAACGCAACGGCTCACAAGACCCGATCACTACCGTCCGTCATAGGCGCATCAAGAAGGCCCCGCCCTCTCTCAACTGCCGGAGCAGTCGGTCAAGTTCCGCGCGGATCTCTGCGGTGTCTCGCAAGGACCGCAGGCTCTCGAGGCGGCGGAGCAACTCGTCACGCGACAAGGCGGGCTCTCCCGTCACCGATGCCCGATCGACTGGCGTGACCTGCACCGTCAACGTGTTCAGGTTCCGTACCACCAACAGACGGACGGACTCGCCCGGCCGCACCTGAGACCATCTCCGCTCACCCTCCGGACTAGTGAGAGACAGACCGTCGATTTCTGTGAGGACGTCGCCGACCCGCAGGCCGGCTTCGCTCGCCGGGCCGGGATCTTCCACAGCGATGACCTCAGGAGGGGTGAGACATACACCCACCTCGCCCGGGCGGTTGGCGCAGCGGAGCGTGACCCCAAACCAGCGGCGCGACCGCGAGGCCACAATCGTAACCCGCTGCTCGTCGCCGGGATCGCGCCGCACAATCACGTAGTCCTGTTTGTCCTCGGGGTACAAAGGGGCACATTTTCCTGCTGCCTCGACGTGTACCCGTCGTTCTTGTCCGTCACGTCTAACCAGCAGTGTCACGTTTTCGCCCGGAGCGATGGTCGACCACCGGCGCCCGCCCTCGGCGCTCGTGATCAAAGCATCATCGATGGCTACGACGCGATCGCCTACCTCGAGTTTTCCGTCGGCCGGTCCGCCGCTTCCGACAGCGTTGACCACGGGCTCCGTGTCGAAGCGCAACATCCTGCGTCCACCTTCAAACGTCACCACGCACGCTCCACAGCCGAGCCTGGGAATGCCAAGCGTCCCGATCACGTGCTGTCCCTCGCCGCAACTCACAGGAGTGTCCTGCGCGCCGAGTTGGGATGGTAGGCCGATGGCCGTCATCAGGCCGAGCAGACCTGTCGAGACCGTCACATGCATCATGCTCTTGCTCATGAGGACCTCCAATCAGAACGAGATGACCCAAGGCCCGTCCGACACGCGAACCGGTAGCCAACTCCCTGCTTCGCTCGCACGGATCTCGTTCAAGAGCCGTGCCGGAGTCGGGTTAGACGGATCGAGCAGCACCAGTTGGTGCAGCGCGGCCCGGATCGTCGACATGGCCACCTCCGTGGCCAGCTCGATCTCTTCCGGCTGGGCCGCAGCCGCCCGCGACGCGAGCCGCTGCAGCGCCTCCGCGTGGGTCGATCCCGTTTGCTGAACCTGCGCGCCCAGCTCCCAGGCACTTACATCGTCACCGATCGGCATGGTCGACGACTGCGGCGAGCCGAGCGCATGGCCGAGCGAGACGCCGCCGGCGAAGATCACGAGGGACGCAGCAACGCGCAGGGCAGAACCCCACACAGGGTGTTGCATGACCGCCCAGCGATCGGGCAGAACGAGACCGCGCCGTCGCAACGCCCGTACCATCCGCCCTTCCAGCCGGCGAGACGGCGCCGCCACCCTCGGAGCGCTGTCGAGCGCTCGACGAAATTCCGCAGACAGCTCTACGTGATCCTGGTCCCTCATGACTCCAGTACCCTCCGTACATGGTCCGCTGCCAGCACACGCCTCTCCGCAGGCCGTGTGCGCCCATCGAACAACGCCTGCGCGAGTTTCCTCGCCGCGGTGAGCTGGCTCTTCGAAGTCCCCTCCGCGATACCCAGCATCTCTCCGATCTCGGCGTGGGTGAATCCCTCCAAATCGTGCAGCAGCAGGACGGTGCGATAGCCGTCAGGGAGACGTGCGAACACGTGCTCCAGGTCCATCCGCTCGGCATGCTTCGGCTCCTGGCGCGCGGGTTCGGCAATCTCGTCCAACCGCAGCTGCGTACGGCGCGCCTTGCGCAGGTAATCCTGGCTCACGCGGATCCCGATTCTGACAAGCCAAGTCCCGAATTGCGCTTCTCCCCTGAAATCCGAGAGGTTCTCCACGGCGCGAATCCAGGTTTCTTGCACGAGGTCCTCCGCATCGCCGTCCGCGCTGCCGAGCGTTCGCATGATTAGCCGCAGGAGCCGTGGGGTGTGTCGGCGGTGGAGCTCTCGAAACGCCGCCTCGCTACGCGCGTCGCGCAGCGCATCGATCAGTTCGTGATCGGCAGGCGCCGACCGAGAGCCGTTTCCCATCTCACTCCTTAGACGTATAGCCTTCGCAGATGGTTGGGTCGTCTCCCGAAACGTCCCGGCGCTTTCCCGCTGCGAGATCTCCGGCGGCCCCCGAAACGGGCCGCGGGTGGAAGACAGGGCGCGCCGTGGGCTCGGACCTGCGTCAGGTCCCTATGCGCCGCCAGGGAATCGTCGCGAGGGGTGGGGAGCGGATGGCAGGGAAGAGCGCACGCGTGTGGAAGGGTGTGGCGGAGGGGGCGCGCACCCCGAACCGACCAAGACACGATCGGCGGCACCGTGACTTGCCGCCGAGTCGATGCGCCGCCAGGGAATCGAACCCCGAACCTACTGATTAAGAGTCAGTTGCTCTGCCAATTGAGCTAGCGGCGCGCGCGGGTAATTATCGCCGGGCCCCTGCCTCGATGCAAGCCCACTACGCGCCGCCTACGGTCGCCTCAGGACCCCCACCCGGTCGGCGTCGGGCGTGATGATGAGCTCCAGCTCGTCCCCCGGCTCGACGGGCATCGTCTCCGTGGTGAACCTCGTAGCTCCCACCAGCCGCACGTGGATCTGCACCTCGATCCACGTCCAGCGGAAGGTGAAGGTCCGCTCGGTGTTTCCCGGCACCGAGCCGATGCGTCGCTCCGGCACTGACGGCGCCACCGCGTAGATCGCGGCGTCGTAGAAGTTCTGGTTCTCCACGTGGAGCGTGAGCTCCGTCTCCGGCATCGGTTCGAGCTCGCCCAGCCCACTACCCGCTCCGCCGCACGCCGCAGCCAGCATCAGCCACAGGGCGGTGAGGCTCCGCTTCGTTACCGTCATCGGGCCCTCCTTCGAGTGCGGCCTAGCTACCTTAACCGTCCCTGGCTCCACGCCGTTCCCGGCAGCAGCCAAACTGCAACTTCTGGTGTCTCAACAGGTACAATACACGCACTACCCGTGACTGTGTACATTCCGACGCGATGACAATCACGACGGCCCTGCTCGCCGTTTCCACCAGCTTCGCCCCACTCCAGCAGGACAGCGTGCCGCTGCCCGACACCATTGTGCAGCTGCCGGAGTTCGTGGTGAGCGGCACGCGCTCCACTCTGGTGCCTCGCATCGAGCAGGCGGCCAGCCTGTCCCTCACGATCCCCAAGGCGGAGAAGATCAGCTCTAGCGTGATCGCCGCCGACCTGCTGCGGGACGTCCCCGGCACCTACGTGCAGCAGACATCGGCCGGCCAGGGCGCCGTGGTCCTGCGGGGACTCGTGGGCAACCAGGTGTTGTACCTGGTCGACGGTGTCCCCATGAACAACGGGACGTACCGCGACGGGCCGGGACAGTACTTTGCCACCATCGATCCGGAGCTGGTCGAACGCGTGGAGGTCGTGCGCGGCCCCGCCTCGGTGCTGTACGGCTCCGATGCCCAGGGCGGCGTCGTCAACGTTCTGACCCGGTCGAACCCGTCCATGGGCAGCCGCACCCTATATCTGGCGGGCAACTACTCCTCGGCAGACCACGGGTTCCGTGGGCGGGCGTCGCTCGGCTTCGTGGGGTCCACCTGGCGCCTCGGGCTGGGCGGCTCCCTGGTGACGACCGGCGATCTCCGTGCCGGAGGGGACGTGGGCAAGCAGGTACCCACGGGCTTCAACGCCGAGGGTGTGGACCTGGACTTCAGCTTCATACCCAACGACCTGCACACGCTGGACGTCGTCCTGCAGCACTTCTCGATGCACGGTGTGCCCCGCTACGACCGCTACGTGGACTTCCGGGCACCGGCGCTGGGCCGGGACGCGGAGCATCTCTTCGAGCCGCAGAGCCGCCAGCTCGCCTACGCGCGCTACGCCTTCACGCCGCGTAAGGCAGCGCTCTCGACCCTCGAAGCCACGGTGAGCTTCGCGACCCAGTACGAGGGACGCACCCGCGTGAAGCTGGAAGACACCGGCGATCCGGCCGACGAGCGCACCCTGTGGCGCGACGACGTCTACACGCCCGGGATCAGCCTCGTGGGCACCAGCATGACAGCGTTGGGGGGGACTGCGGTGCTGCTCACCTGGGGTGCCGACTATTACCACGACGAAATTTCCAGCGAGGGATGGCTGGAGGAGATCAGCACCGGGGCGCTCACCGCGCTGACCCGCCAGACGGCCACCGGGGAGATCGCGACCGGGAACTTCCCCGACGGGGCCAACGCGGACCGGGTCGGGGTGTTCCTCAACGCCGAGACGAGCGCCACCGACTGGCTGCGGCTCACGTTAGGCGCCCGCTGGAGCTGGTTCCGCAATGAGGCCGACGTGGGGGTCGAGTTCGGCGGGTTCGTGGTGAACACCAGCTCGGATCTCACCGGCCAGCTCGGCGTGGTCGTGGCGCCAGCGCCCGCGTGGCGCATCGCGGCGCGGCTCGCAGAGGGCTTCCGCGCGCCGAACCTGTACGACCTCACCCGGGCCGGTCCCGTTCCCGGCGGCCTCGCCCTGCCCAATCCCGACGCGACACCGGAGAAGTCGCTGAGCGGCGAGCTGTCGGTGCGGTACCAGCGGAACGACGCGGTGTTCGACGTGACCGGCTACTACGCGCGCATCACCGACTTCATCGATCGCGTGCCCGGGGAGTTCCAGGGAGATACCCTGTTCAACGGAGAGCGGGTATTCCAGGGGCAAAACGTGGGCACGGCCCGGCTATGGGGCGTCGAGGCACAGGCCGCGAAGACCTTGGGACAGTTCCAGCTCGATGCCACCCTGCTGTACACCTTTGGGGAGCAGGACGCGCTTGAGGGCGGCGGAGTGGAGCCGATGTCCAAGATCCCACCCCTGGGGGGACACGCCGCCGTACGCTGGACGTCGCCCAGGCACCCCGTGTGGGTGGAGTACCTGCTGCGGTGGGCAACGCGCCAGGACCGACTGGGCACCCGTGACTTCGACGATCCGCGGATCCCCAAGCCCGACGGCACGCCCGGCTTTGCGGTGCACGGCTTCCGCGCCGGCTGGACCGTGGCGAACCGGCTCACCCTCACCGTCGGGTTCGAGAACGTGCTGGACGAGCTCTACCGCAACCACGCCAGCGGCGTGGACAACGCAGGGCGACACGTGCGGGTGGGGGCCTCCTGGACGGGCGCGTTCTAACCGGGGGACGTGCGGGGAGCGGAGGAAATGCCCCCAAGGGGAGTCGAACCCCTGTCGCCACCTTGAAAGAGTGGAGTCCTGACCGCTAGACGATGGGGGCGTGTCGGGCCGCGGAGCGACTCAGGTGAAGGAATAGCGGTAACGGGATTCGAACCCGTGTTTCAGCCTTGAGAGGGCTGCGTCCTAACCCCTAGACGATACCGCCAGATACGGGCCGTCTACCCGTCGGGACCACACAATATCACAGGGCCAAATACCCCACGCAACCCGGCCATGCTGCACGCCGGGGACGTGCGTCGCGCGATGCTCCCACACGCCCCGGCTGCCAGAGAGCGGGTCACGGCGACCGGCGCCTTGCTGACTTGACAATGTAATGTACTTTGCGATGTCGAGCATCTGGCACCATGGCGCGCTGCGCGTCACAATGAGGGGTGGGTGCCGCACGGTCCGGCATAGGGGTCGGGGCGGTGCCGGAAACCCGGCGACGGCCAACCCCGTAGGTCCAGTTAGCAGCGAGCAACGTTCTCGCGGAGTCATCATGGAAACCACCGACGTATCGGATCGCTCGCGCGGCGTCGCCCTCGCCATCGGCGGGACGCTCGGCGTGTTCGGCGCCCACCGGTTCTACGTCGGCAAGGTGGCGACCGGCATCCTGCAGCTCTGTACCTTCGGAGGCCTGGGCCTCTGGTGGCTGTACGACATGATCCTCATTGCCGCCGGCTCCTTCCGCGACGTCGACGACAAGCGGGTGTGGCGGTGGTGGGAGCCCAGCCCACACGGGGCGTCCACCGATCGGCTCGGCCCGCAATTCGAGGCGATCCTGGAGGAGCTGGACATCGTGCGCGGCGAGATGGGCGAGCTGGGCGAGCGGGTCGACTTCATGGAGCGGATCCTCACGCGGGTGCAGGACCGCAACGCACTCCCCGGACCTACCGCTGGGGATCACTAGGCGCCGACCGAAGCAACGATTCCCACCAGTAGGCGGCAGCACTCCAGGAGCCATTGACGGCGCCATCCCCGAGAGGTATTGGGAATGGCATGACGTATCAGCATCTCACGGGTGCTTCGCGTCCCGCGAGACCCGGCGATGCGGCCGAGTTCTACCGCCTGCGGCGGCGGCTGCGCCTGGCGCTCGGTGCCCTGGGCCTCGTGATCGCGGTGGGCGTGCTGGGCTTCGTCCTGATCGGGGGCACCGGCCGCAGCATCGTCGATGCGATCTACATGACCGTCATCACCCTCACGACCGTCGGGTTCGGCGAGATCATCGACATGTCTGGCAACCCGGGGGGCCGGATCTTCACGGTTGTGCTCTTGCTGGTGGGGATGGGCATCGTGGCGTACACGGTACCGATGGCGGCCGCCTTCGTCATCGAGGGACAGCTTAACAACATCTTTGCGAGGCGACGGATGCAGAAGACGATTGCCGAAATGGCGAACCACTACATCGTCTGCGGGGACACCACGGCCTGCTGGTACGTCGCCGAAGAGTTGACCCGGACCACGCGCCGGGTTGTGATCGTGGCACCCACTGCCGAGGCGCTCGCCGACGCCCACCACCGACTCGGAGAGCTTCCCAGCATCGTGGGAGACCCGAGCAGTGACGAGGTGCTGCTGGAGGCGGGCGCCGAACGGGCTGCCGGATTCGTGATCTGCACCGACAGCGACAAGGACAACGTGTTGAGCGTGTTGACCGCCCGGCGTCTCGCGCCGCGGGCGCGGATCATCGCGGCCACGGAGCGGCCCGAGACCGAGGCCAAGCTCCACACGGTGGGCGCCGACGTGGTAGTGAGCCCCTCTCGCATCGGCGGCTTACGTATGGCCTCGGCGCTGGTACGCCCGACTGTGGTCACCTTTCTCGACAAGATGCTACGGGAGAAGGGCGGCACGCTGCGGGTGGAGGAGGTGACGATCCCCAAGGACGCGCACGTGAGCGACCAGACGCTCGGCGGGCTGAAGGTCAACGAGGTGGCCGGCGCCATGCTGCTCGCCGTACGGCACCCGGATACGGGCAAGTTCGCGTTCAAGCCGGCCCCCGACACCCCACTCACGGTTGGGATGACATTGGTGGTAATGGCAGACCCGGACGGATTGGACCGGTTGAGGAAACGGTTTCAGCGCGCCACAGGCACGCGCTTCACGCTCGAGCAGACGACCGAGTAGCGCGGCTACACCGACGAAGGGTGGTTAGACACCGGTGAGGACAGGGGGCTGATGGAGCACGGCGGCGTCGTCACGATCGTCGTGGCCGTGATCGGGCTGCTGCTCGTAGCGGCCGCGGCAGCAATCGGGCTGAAGCGCACCAACCTTCCCTACACGGTGGGTCTCGTGCTGCTGGGGCTGGTGCTGGGCGCGCTGGCCGAGGGGGTGGAGTGGCTGGGGCCGCTGCAGGAGCTGACGCTCTCCCCCGAGATCATCCTGTTCATCTTCCTCCCCACCCTGATCTTCGAATCCGCGTTCAACCTCGATGCCCGACTGCTGTCGCAGAACATGGCACCGGTCCTCACTCTCGCCGTGCCGGGTCTGCTGCTTTCGACGGCCATCGTGGGCGGGCTCCTGGCGCTGGTGACGCCGCTTCCCCTCGGATCGGCCTTGCTGTTCGGCGCGCTCATCTCCGCAACCGACCCCGTGGCGGTGATCGCGCTGTTCAAGGAGCTGGGCGCCCCGAAGCGTCTCACCATCCTGGTCGAGGGAGAGAGCCTGTTCAACGACGCCACGGCCATCGTCCTGTTTCGGTTGATCCTCATGGTCCTGGCGGGTGGCGTGCTGGCCGCCGGCACGCTCGGTCGCGGTGTGGTGGAGTTCCTCGTCGTCTTCGTCGGTGGGCTGGTGGTGGGCGCCATCATCGGCTACCTGATGATCCGCACCATCGCCCTGGCCCGCGACGAGCCGCTGGTGGAGGTCACGCTCTCCACCGTCGTCGCCTACGCAGCCTTCATTGTGGCCGACCACTACCTTCACGTCTCGGGCGTCATGGCCACGGTCGGTGCTGGGCTCGTCGTGGGGACCTTGGGCTCGACCCGGTTCACCCCGGAGGTGCGAACCTACCTCCATCAGTTCTGGGAGTACGCCGCCTTCGTGGCGAACAGCCTCATCTTCCTGCTGGTGGGGATCACCGTGAAGCCCGGCGGACTCATGGAGTATTTCGGCGCCATCGGTTGGGCCATTCTCGCCGTGGCCCTGGCGCGAGCGGCCACGGTGTTCGGACTCGTACCGGCGGTGAACCGCCTCTCCAGAGCGGAAGCTGTGGATCGGCGCAATCAGACAGTGCTGTTTTGGGGCGGGCTGCGCGGCGCCGTCGCCCTCGCGCTGGTGCTCAGCATCCCGGCCGACTTCCCGCAACGGGGCATGTTGGTGGCCCTCGCCACCGGAGTAGTGCTGTTCACCATCGTGACCGGCGGCGTCACCATGAAACCGCTCATGCATCGCCTGGGGCTCGATCGCCCGACGCTCGTCGAGCGCCTCGGGCGCCTCCAGGCCGTGCTCGCCGCCAAGCGCGCTGCCTTCGCGCGGGTCGAGCAGCTCGGCACGGCGGGGCACTTCTCCAACCGCCTCGTAACGGATGTGGGGAACCAGTACCTCGGAGAGATGACCGAGGTCGATCAAGAGCTGGGAGCGCTCCGCAGCGAACTCGAGACCGACGAGATGCGCCGCGTCCTCTGGTCCGAGGCGCTCACCGTCGAGCGGCACCGCTACCGGGAGATGTTCGACCGCGGCCTCATCTCCGAGCCAGTGCTGCGGGAGTTGGAGCTGTCGGTAGATCTCCGGCGTGACCAGCTCAAGCGTGGCGAGATCCCCCGGGAGATCGTGGCGGCGGCGCCGATCGAGGTGCGGTTCGGCGCGCGCTTTCTGGGGCTGTTCGGCAAGCTCTTCCCACGGAGCCGCATCGTGCACCGCCATCGCTTGCGGGCGCTGGCAGCACGCTATGAGCGCGACACTGCGGTGCTGGACGCGTGCGAGCACGTCAAGACAGAGGTGACTCAGCTGGCCGATCTCACAGGCGTGGAAGCGTCGGTCGCGGACGAGTGCCGCGAGGTGTACGAGAACCAGGCCGGAGACGTAATGGTGCGCATCGACGGTGTGGCCGAACACTTCCCAGAGTACGTCCAGGCCGCCCAGCGGCAGACCGTGCAGCGCATTGCGCTTGACGGCGAGGCCGACGCCATCGAGCAGCTGGCCTCGACAGGTGCCATACCACCGAGCGTCGCCAAGGATGCCCGTCACGCGGTCGAGGTCGAGGAGCGGCGCCTCGCACGCCAGCCCATCGCCGCCCTCGAGCCCAGGCCCGAGGACCTGTTGGCCCGCGTACCGTTCTTCCAGGACCTGGAGGCCACGAACTTCCAGAGCGTGGCGAACCTGCTGATCCCGCGCACCGTGCTCGCCGGCGACACGGTGATCCGCCAGGGCGAGCGTGGCACGTCGCTCTTCCTGATCGCCCGCGGGGTGGTGGCCGTGATCGTCGCGCTCCCGGGCCGTCCCCCCAAGCGGGTCGCATCACTCCACGCCGGAGAGTTCTTCGGCGAGATGGCGCTGCTCACGCAGGCACCGCGCAGCGCAACGGTGCAAGCGATGACGGGCTGCCAGCTCTACGAGTTGTCGGGTGAGGACGTGAACAGGCTGTGCGACCGCCTCCCCGCCGTGCGGGTAGCGCTGATGCAGGCATACGAGGAGCGCCGCCGCAGCGGGCAGCGCCCCTCGTTGAGTAGTTAGCCGTCCAAGACGCAGAGCGAGGCCGGGCACCCCGCCCGAGCGAGCATCAGCCCGCCTGTGCAGTTCGCCAAGGGGTGTGGGGGACCTCGTTAAGCAGGGGCTTCCGGGGGTGGCACCGGTGGGTGGAATGAGAGGTACGGGGTGGTGGGCCGGTGCGTCGGAAGCCCCTGTCGAGAGGTCCCCCACGCCCCGCAATCGAGCCGCGCCGGCAGTTCGCGGAGGCAGGGGCCCGGCCGAGCGCCGAGCCCCCACACCCCGCAAGCACGATCACCGCTTCCGCGCTCTCCCCCGCCCCCCCCACTCCCCGTGCCGGAAGCACCCCACCGTGTTGG
>CAYGBV010000052.1:0-19503 GCA_964348295.1 uncultured Gemmatimonadaceae bacterium | reverse complement strand
ACGATCTCTCCGCGCAAATGGTAGTGCCGGTTAGTGGCGCCCCGGTAGCCCACGTTGCGGGCGACGGCGGCATTGGCGTGCGCCAGAGCCTCCTTAACGTCGAGGCCCCGCACGAGCTGAGCCACCATGGTGCCGCCGAACACGTCGCCGCAGCCCGTGGGGTCCAACGCCTCGGCCACGGGCGCCGCCGCCACCCGGGCGGTCTGGATCGGCCGGCCCCCGGCCGGCGGAGCCGCCCGCGCCGTAAGAAACTCGAACGGAGGTGCGGCAAAGTAAACCGCACCCTGCGATCCCAGCGTGACTACCAGGAGGCGTACTCCCTGCGCGGTCGCGGCGGCGGCTACCTCCATCGGAGCTTCACTGATCAGAGCCAACTCCTGCTCGTTGAGCTGCACCGCGTCGAAGCACGCGAACCACTGTGCCACGTGCGGCAGGGGCTGGGGCATGCGCGTGCCGTCGGCACGCACCCCCAGCAGCAGACTGTGGAGGTCGGCGTAGATGGGGCCGGGGAAGCCGCGGCGCAGGTGCCGCGCCGTCTCCAGGGTGAGCTCAAAGCCGGAGATGAAGTTCAGGTAGACCGCGTCGAGGTCCCGCACCATGGACCCCAGCTCGCTCCACTCCCATGCCGGGACTCCGCCGCTCAGCTGCTCGGTGCGCCGCTCGAGCGAGACATAGCGCAGCGTGACGCGGTTGTTGGGCTCCGGCACCTCGATGAACCGGGCTGCGGAGGAGCGTCTGGTGAGGGTGGCGAGGAACTCGTTGGCCCTGGGAGCGAGATCGCGGCCCACCTTGATGAGGGGGACGATCTCCCACTCGGGGGGCAGGGACGCCTCCAGGGCAGCCAGGGTGTAGGATATCCCGCCCCACTCCTCCACCGGCATCTGTTCCTCGCCGCGACCGTAGATGGTGTCCCACACCATCGTTCCGATCACGCCGAGACGCTTCATGCCTCTCCCCAGGTTTGCACCTTGAAGGCGGCCACCGCGCCGTGGACTCCCGCCGTGCCCGGGAGCTCACCGGGCACGATGCGGCACACCTCGACCGCGGGCTGGAACGCGCGGAGAGCGACCTCCTTGCGCAGGGGTGCGAACAGCCTCTCGCCGGCCGCCGTGACCCCGCCGCAGATGACCACGATCTCCGGGTTGAAGATGTTGATGAGGTTGGCGACGCCGGCACCGAGGAAATGCGCCGTGTCCTTGATGACCTCGAGGGCGTACTCGTCGCCGTCGTGGGCGGCATCGTACACCACCTGCGCGGTGATGGCGCTCAGGTCTCCGTTCACCCGGTCGGGAAGGGAGGTGCCCTCGCCCGCCCCGATACCCTCGATGGCGCGGTCTGCGATGGCCGTTCCCGAGGCATAGGCCTCGAGACAGCCGTAGTTGCCGCACTTGCAGCGCCGGCCGGTGGAGTCGATGCTCATGTGGCCGACTTCGCCGGCGATGTCGCTGGCACCGTGGAAGATCCGGCCGTTTAGAATGACCCCGCCGCCGATTCCGGTCCCGACGGTGAGCCCCACCACGGTATTGGCGCCGCGGGCGGCGCCGCGCCACCACTCGCCGAAGATCGCGCAGTTGGCGTCGTTGTCGAGCGTGGCGGGGAGTTCCACCGCCTCGCTCACGCGGTCGCGCAGGGGGAAATCCCGCCAGCCGAGGTTCGGCGTGATCAGCACCACGCCGCGCTTCGTGTCGAGCGGCCCCGGTGACCCGATGCCCACGCCGACCACGTCCAGGTCGTCCCGCTCCAGGGCCGCGCCCGTGGCCTCCAGGGACCGCTCCACCAGCGTCGCTATCTGCTGCACCACGGCGTCGGGCCCGTCTTCCACGCGGGTGCGCTGCTTCTGCAGGCCGTACAGCGCACTCCCGTCCTCGGTCACCGTCCCGACGACCACGTTCGTGCCACCGACGTCCACGCCCACGATGAGCTGCATCATCGCCCCCCTAGTCCACCTGCAGCACGGCGAGGAACGCTTCCTGCGGAATCTCGACGGCTCCTACCTGTTTCATGCGCTTCTTTCCCTCTTTCTGTTTCTCCAGCAGCTTGCGCTTTCGCGTCACGTCGCCGCCGTAGCACTTGGCGGTGACGTCCTTGCGCAGTGGCCGCACCGTCTCCCGCGCGATGACTCGCGTCCCGATGGATGCCTGGATCACGACCTCGAACAGCTGCCGGGGGATGAGCTCCCTGAGCTTCCTGGCCACCTTGCGTCCCCAGCCGTACGCCTCGTCCTTGTGGATGATGACGCTGAAGGCGTCCACGGGACTGCCGTTGATCAGCATGTCCAGCTTGACCAGCTGATTCGGCCGGTAGCCGGACAGCTCGTAGTCCATGGTCCCATAGCCGCGGGTCACCGTCTTCAAGCGGTCGTAGAAGTCCAAGATGATCTCGGCGAGGGGGAACTCCCAATCGAGCTCGACCCGTTTCGTGTCGAGATACTGCATGCCTGCGTAGACCCCCCTGCGCTCCTGGCCCAGCTGCATGATCGCGCCGATGTAATCGGTGGGCGTAGTGAGCCGTGCCTTGATGTACGGCTCCTCGATGCGGTCCACCTCCGAGCCGGTGGGCATCTTGGAGGGATTCTCGATCAGCTCCATGGCGCCGTCGGTGAAGTACACGTGATACTCCACGTTCGGGACCGTCGTGATGAGGTCCAGGTCGGACTCCCGCTCCAACCGCTCCCGCACGATGTCCATGTGGAGCAGGCCCAGGAAGCCGCAGCGAAAGCCGAACCCCAGCGCCACCGATGTCTCGGGTTCGTACTGGAGGGAGGCGTCGTTGAGCTGGAGCTTCGCCAGCGCGTCGCGCAGCTCCTCGTACCGGTTCGCGTCGGTCGGATACAGCCCCGCGAACACCATCGAGTGGATCTCGCGATAGCCCGGGAGGGTGTCCGATGCCCGGTTGTGGGCGTCCAGGACCGTGTCGCCTACACGGGTCTCCTGGACGCCGCGGATGTTGGCGACGACGTATCCCACCTCGCCGGCGTCCAGCGAATCGGCGCGACGCTGGTCGAGCTGGAGGTAGCCTACCTCGGCGACCTCGTAGTGATCCGCGGGGTGTGAGCCGAACGCGATCTCCATCTTCGGCGTGATGCGCCCGTCCACCACGCGCACACTGGGGATCGCGCCGCGGTAGCGGTCGTAGTACGAATCGAAGATCAAGGCGCGCAGCGGCGCCTCGGGGTCGCCCGACGGCGGGGGCACGCGGCGCAGGATGGCCTCCAGGAGCTCGTGCACGCCCGCGCCTTCCTTGGCCGAGATCTGGAGGATCTCGCCGGGCTCCGCGCCGATCAGCTCCGCGAACTCCTGGGCCCGCTTGTTCGGTTCCGCTGCCGGCAGGTCGATCTTGTTGAGCACGGGGATGATCTCGAGGTCCGCGTCGAGCGCGAGCAGCAGGTTGCTCACCGTTTGGGCCTGAATACCCTGGCTCGCGTCCACCACCAGAATCACGCCCTCGCAGGCGTTCAGCGAGCGGGAGACCTCGTAAGTGAAGTCCACGTGGCCCGGCGTGTCTATCAGATTGAGCTCGAAGGTCTCGCCGCTATTCGCGGTGTACTGCATCCGCACCGCGTTCAGCTTGATCGTGATGCCGCGCTCGCGCTCGAGGTCCATGGTGTCCAGGACCTGGGCGCGCATCTGGCGCTGCTCCAGCGTGCCGGTGGCCTCGATGAGACGGTCGGCGAGCGTGGACTTGCCGTGGTCGATGTGCGCGACGATGCAGAAGTTGCGGATGTGGTCCTGGCGCATTGGGGGGAATATAACCGTCGGGAAAGGAGCCTCTGGCGTGGGGGGAACGGGGAACGGTACGACCGGATGAGATCGGGAAGCGGGAAGCGGGAAACGGGAAGCGTAATGGGGGGCATAGCGAGGCCGCAGTGCCACCCGAGCGAGCATTCGAGCGCCCGGAACGGGAGGGTCCGGCCAGCGGCCGCTCCCGGGTGGAAGGGTTATGGACGGGGGTAGGCTTACGCAGCTCGGCTGTGAGCGAGGGTGGGACTGCGGCCGAGCGACCAGCCGCGCCGGCAGTTCGCGCGGGCAGGACCCCGACCGAGCGACTCTGCTCGCGGCGCCCTGCCCGGCCCCCTATGTTTGCGCCGTCGATACCACTGACTTCCACAGCGAGACGACTCATGACAACGGGGGTCTCTCTCCGATTCCGCGAGGCGGCGGCGCTCCTGTGCCTCGCGGCCTGTCCGTACCTCACCCTTAACGCCCAGACCGTCCCCCGAGCGCAGCAGCGGGTGGAGGCACGCAACGGGGTCGTGGCTGCGGCTCACCCCGAGGCCGCGCAGGCGGGGCTCGCCATGCTCCAGGCCGGGGGCAACGCGATCGACGCGGCCGTGGCTACCGCCTTCGTGCTCGGGGTTGTGGAGCCGATGATGGCGGGCGTGGGCGGGGGTGGCTCGATGACCCTCTGGCTGCAGCAGCCGGCCGAGGCCTGGCACGTGGAGTTCTACGCCTCGGCGGGTGCGGATCCGGACTACGAGCTGGACGACTACGACGAGGACGAGGCGATTCGCGATTCGCTCGTCGCCCCGGAGCGCTGGGTCGCGGTTCCCGGCGCGGTGGCAGGCCTCCTGGCCGCCCACGAGCGGTACGGCCAGCTGCCGCGGGAGCAGGTGCTGGCGCCGGCCGTTCGCGTGGCGCGCGACGGCTTTCCGGTGCACACCCTGCTGGCGGGCGCGATCGCGGAGGAGCGGGAGAAGCTGCACTACGACGCCCGCGCCCGGGAGATCTTCCTCCCCGGCGGTCGCCCGCTGCAGGCAGGGGACCTGCTGGCGCAACCCGAGCTCGCCGCAACCCTCGAGCGCATCTCGGCCGGCGGGCGGGACGGGTACTACAGAGGACCGACGGCCGAAGCTCTGGTGGCCACCCTCTCCGCCGGCGACAGCCCGATCACGCTCGACGACCTCGCCGCGTTCGAGCCGCGCTGGCGTCGGCCCCTGTGCGGGACCTACCGAGGCTACACCGTTCTCACCGCTCCGCCGCCGCTCTCCGGCGTCGAGGTGTTGCAGACGCTCGCGCTGCTCGAGCCATTGGATCTCCCCTCCAAGGGAGTGCCGGCCGAAGATCCCGAGGTGCTCGGCGCGGTGGTGGACGCGATCCGCATCGCGCGGGTGGACCGCGACGGGTGGATCGGTGATCCGCGGGACGCCGGTGTGCCGGCAGTGGGAATCGTGAGCCGCGAGTACGCGGCCGAGCGCAGCGCCCTCATGGGGCTCGGCACGGTGCCGGACTCGCTCGCGCCCGGCGATCCGTGGGACGAGGAGCGCTCACCGCAGCCCGAGGCCTGTCTCGCGGTGGGAGCCTTTGCGCCCACGCAGCTCCCCCGTCCCGCACAGGCCGTGCGCGGCTCGGGCGGCGCGGAGGAGGGCGGCGAGACCACGCACCTGTCGGTGGTGGACGCCGAGGGGAACGCCGTGTCGCTCACCTACACGCTGGGTCTGTACTTCGGGTCGGGTACGTATTCGGGGGGCGCGTTCTACAATACCGCGGCGGGGAACTTCGGCGGGCCGGCGTCGAACCAGCGCGGATCGAATCGCACGCCCCGCTCCAGCACCACCCCTGCCATCGTGCTGGAGGGCGGCCGTGTGAAGCTGGTCGTGGGCTCCCCCGCCTCGGGTCGGATTCCGCCGGCCATCGTGCACACCATTCTGTACACCCTGGACTACGGCCTCGACCCGTGGACGGCGCTGGCCAAGCCGCGGATCTATCCGTTCTTCGGCTCGCCGGTGGTGCGTCTCGAGGTGGGGTTCGCGCCGCACGCGCTGAGCGCGCTCGGGCGGCGTGGCTACCGGCTGGAAGTGCTCCCGCCGTACAGCATGTACTTCGGCGGGGTGCACGTGGTGCTGGTGCGTGACGACGGGGCGTTGGTGGGGGCGGCAGACCCGCGGCGGGATGGGGCGGCGGTGGGGTACTGAGCCCACAGGACTCCCACCCCATCGGGAAGTGGGAAGGGGGAAACGGGAAGCGTCTGCCCCACCGACTTCGACGCTTCCCGCTTCCCGTTTCCCGCTTCCCGTCCTAGGGCTGTCCCACGATCCGCCTATAACTCTCCGGATCCCACCTCGGCCGCTCGGCGGCGTTCGCTATCTCCAGGCCGAGGTAGAACATCAGCTTCACCACGCGTGACTGCTTCTCCGCGTCGATCTTCTCCGGCGCGTCACTCGGCCGGTGGTAATCCTCGTGCGTGCCGTTGAAGAAGAACAGGATGGGGACGCCGCGGCGCGCGAAGTGGATGTGATCCGAGCGGAAGTAGAACCGCTCTGCGGGCCACAAATCGCCCACCGGCGTCATGTCGAGCTCCGGATGCGCGTCCGCCACACGGTGCAGGGTCGCGCCCAGGTCGGAGTGCTCCTTGCCGATGACCGCTATGGTGTCCTGCCAGTTCCGGCCCACCATGTCGGCGTTCAGGTTGGCCACCATCTGGTCCACCGGAACCGGCGGGTTCGCCGCGAAGTAGTTGCTCCCCCACAGTTCCTTCTCCTCGCCGCTCACCGTGAGGAAAATGAGCGACCGCTTGGGTCGCGGCTCTAGCAGGCTGAAGGCCTCGGCCAGCTCCACGACACCGACCGTCCCCGACGCGTTGTCGTCCGCGCCGTTGTAGATGCTGTCGCCCAGCACCGGCCGGCCCACACCCACGTGGTCCATGTGGGCGCTGAACACGATGTACTCGTGCTTGAGCACGGGGTCGCTGCCCTCCAGGATCCCCACTGTATTGGGCGCGCTCACCTCTTGCAGCACGGTCTCCGCGAGCGTCACGGTGAGCTTCAGGTCGGGGAGCGGCGTGGCCTCGAGAGGCGCTTGGGCCGCTTCGCGCGCGGCCCGCAGGTCGAAGCCGGCACGGCTCAGGGCGCGGCCGATCGTCGGGTCCCGGAGCTCAACGACGGGCATCACGGGATCGGACCCGAAGCGCATCTCCCGCCGCGTCCCGCGGCGCAGTCGCTGTTGGAAAGCCTCCTGCGACGGCCGCGTCACCATGATGATCGCCGCCGCCTCACGGCGTCTCAATGCCATGTACGACCGGAACTGCTCCCGATCGAAGTCCGTGCCCAACGCCATGGGCACCACCCACACGACCACGGCCCCTTCGAGATCCAGCTGCGCGAAGGCGTCGGGCGCCGCCGCACCCGACAGCACGACCACGGGTCCCGTCACGCCGTCGCGGCCGGTGGCGCCGCGCCAGCGGGCCACCTCGGTCCCCACGTACCACGGGAGCTGGCCCTCCGCCTGCACGGCGGAGCTCACGTCGGGCCGCACCGTTCGCACCGTATAGCTCTGGAGGTAGGAGTCGCCGTCGCCGCCCGGCGCCAGACCAAGGCGACGGAACTCCGCCGCGATGTATGCCGCCACCTCGTCCAATTCCGGGCTCGGGGTGTTGCGGCCCCGCATGGAGTCGTGTGCGATGACGCCCACGCGGTGCGTGATGTCGTCCGGGGTAATGGAGCCGGCTGCCCTCGAGACGGGGTCGTTCTGGGCCGCGAGGGTGGTTGGCACCAGAGCCGCGAGGACGAGGGTTATCACTGCGCGCATCACGCTGCTCCTCATACGTTGCTGTGATCTTGGAGTCACGAAACCTAGCACGCCGAGCCACCCCGTGGGGAGGCTGGGGGGCCGGCTCAGCGGTGCAACTGGGTGCCCACGGCTCCCGCGGTGTACTTCCGGGTGCCGCGCCGTCGCGGCGATCTTGACGCAGGGGCCTGCGGTCGCTGCGGCTCGGGCCCGTTGCCGCGCAGCACGCCGCCTCCCGTGCGTCGTCCGGTGGCTGGCCGCGCCGGTGACGCCGCGGGCTGCCCACCCCGGGTCGCGGTCCGCTCGGAGGTGCCGCCACGCCCGCCGCCTCGCACGCGCCCCGAAGGAGCGACGGGCGCGCGCTCGCCGCCAGGGCGTCGCCGGGCCACGGGAGCCGGTGCACTGCCGGTGGCGCCGGCCGTGCGCTGCGCAGACACGGAGACCGGAGTCGGGGCGACGGGTGGCGGCCAGAGCGCTCTCTCCAGCGCCGGGAAGCTCGCCGTGAGGTACAGGTACGGGTCGTCGTAGGTTGGCTGACGGAACGTGCCGCACCAGTGGCGATACGGGTCCCACGTCGCGTACGGGTCGTACCGCTTCTCCACCAGGTATGGCACGATGTCGTAGGCCCACGCCGCGTAGTCCTCGGGCACGATGTGTTGCACGAGGTCCGTCAGCGCGACGTACGGATCGCCACGGATCCGTCCGTTGTGCGAGACGGCGCGGAAGTCCCAGCCTTTGTCGTCCACGTATGCGCTGTAGTCGAGCGGGTCGAGGCTCGCCAGGGCGAACAGGTACCCCGTGCCGGGGTAGTCATCCACCACGAAGGCAGCGTCGCCGTGCTCTCCGCCGCGCGCCAGGTTGTCGGCCTCTGGGTCTGCGGGAAACAGCACGTGGATGCGCCCGTCGGTGTCGATCCGGAAGACCGTGACGTAAGCATCGCTCGCCGAGCGGAACCGCACGCGCACGAGGTCGCCGCGGCCGAGGAAGTCACGCTCGGTGACCCACAGCTCGACGTGGGGGTACTCGGGCTCCGGCGCCGTGCGGCCGAGCAGGCCGGCGGGGTGGCCGGCGATCCCGCCCGCGAGGGCCAGCGTCGTTATGAGGGTGACCTGCACCATCGGCGCCTCCGATGCCCGGCAGGGAGCCCACAGCTGCCACAACCACACGTAGCATGCTGCGTGCCACCGGGTGCTTGATCTGCATGTATCTGTGGGGCAACGAGTTACGCCGATTGCAGGGGCCGCCTACGCAAGCCTGTCGTCCTGTTTCGCGGACGCGGTGTCGGCCGTTTGACCCTCCGCCGCAGGGTGGGTACGATCAAGGACTTAGGCCATGTTGACGACCCAGCGCCTGGATCTCCTGGACCCCTACGAGGTCGCGCAGCTCGGGGGCATCGAGCTCGTGGCCCGCGGCGTCGTGGAGGGGTTCCTCGCCGGTCTTCACCGGTCGCCGTTTCGCGGATTCTCGGTGGAGTTCGCGGAGCACCGGCCCTACCAGCCGGGAGACGAGCTGCGCTATCTCGACTGGAAGATCCTGGCGCGGGCCGACCGGCTGTTCGTCAAGCAATACGAAGAGGAGACCAACCTCCGGTCCATGATCGTGCTGGACGTGAGTCGCTCGATGGACTGGGCCGGGACGGAGCAACGCCTCACGAAGCTGGAGTACGCCAAGCGCCTGGTGGCTGCCCTCGCCCTGGTGCTGCTGCGGCAGCGCGACGCCACCGGGCTCATCGGCTTCGACGAGCGGGTGCGCACGGTGGTGCGGGCGCGCGCCAAGTACCGGCACTGGTGGCAACTGCTGGCCGCAGTCGGGTCGCTCACGGCGGGGCGCGGCACAGTGGCCGAGCCGGCCCTGCGACAGGTGACCGATCTGCTCAGGCGTCGGGGGCTGGTGATCTTCGTGTCGGATCTGCTGCTGGATCGTGACCTCGCCCTCCTCGCGCTCCAGTACCTGCGCCATCGCGGCCATCAGGTGGTGGTGTTTCACATCATGGATCCCGCGGAGCTCTCCCTGGACGGTCCGCCGGAGGCGCGGTTCGAGGATCCGGAGACGGGCGGGGGCCTCGTGGCCCGGCCGCGCGAGCTGCGGGCGGTCTACGAGGAGACGGTGCGCAAGACGATCGACCACTGGCGCGCCGCGTGCCGCGGTGGAGGCATCGACTACCATCACGTGTCGACCGATACCCCGTTCGGCTACGTGCTGCGGCGGGCCGCCGCCAGCCGCTCTCGCTTAGGGTGATCGGCTTCCTCCAGCCCTTGGCGCTGCTCGCCCTGGGCGCCGCGGCCATTCCTCCGCTGCTGCACCTCATGGGACGCCGCCGCCCTCCCACCGTGGTGTTCCCCGCGGTCCGCTACCTCACAGCGACGGAGCGAGAGCACAGCCGTCGGCTCAAGCTGCGGAACCTGCTGCTGCTGTTGCTGCGCATGGCCATCCTCGTGCTCATCGTGCTGGCGGCCGCCCGACCGGTCGCACGCGTGGGCGCCGGCACGGGGCATCCGCCGACCGCCGTCGCGCTGGTGGTGGACAACTCGCTGTCGTCCGGCGCCGTGGTGCGGGGGCAGCGTGTGCTCGACGTGCTGCGCCAGCGGGCCCGCCTGGTGCTCGATCGGGCAAGCACCGAGGACCGGTTGTGGCTCGTGCTGGCCGACGGCGTCCCCCGGCACCTCGGGCGGGCGGAGGCACGGGCGCTGTTGGACAGCCTGGGCCCGTGGCCGATGCGTCTGGATCTCTCTCAGGCGGTGCGCGCCGCGGCGCGAGCAGTGGATGACGCGCCCTCGGCTGCCCGGGAGGTCGTGCTGGTGAGCGACCTGCAGGCGACGGCGCTGGCGGCCGGTGATCCCGTGGCCGTGCGCGTCCTGGTGTGGGAGCCGCCCTCGCGACCCCGCAACCGCAGCATCGATTCGGCCCATGCCGAGCCGCCCGTGTGGTCGCCGGGCGGCGAGGTTGTTGCCGTGGTGGGCGGCGACTCGGTGGGCGCGGCGGCCGTCCGGCTGGTGGTCGCCGGTCGGGATGCTGCCCGGGCGGTGGCGCTGCCGGGCGACCGGGTGGCGCTCCGGGCCGAGGTGACGGAGCGGGGCTGGGTGGCAGCGCAGGTTGCGCTGGATCCGGACGAGCTCAATGCGGATGACCACTGGTGGCTCGCGCTCAGGGTGGCCGACCCCGCGGCGGTCCGCGTCGGGACGGGTACGGGCTCCTTTGTCGAGCAGGCGGTGGAGGTCCTGCGCGAGGGCGGGCGAGTGGGCTCCGGTGACGATGTCCTCCTGGGGGAGCATCCGGGCGACGGAGCGACCGTGCTGTTTCCCCCGGCCGACCCCGCGCTCCTGGGCTCGCTCAACCGGAGCCTTGCCGCGCGAGGCACGGGCTGGCGCCTGGGAGATCCGGTGGTGGGAGAGTGGACCCTGGAGGGCGACCTGGGGCCGGCGAGCGGAGCCTCGGTGTATCGCCGTCACCGCCTGCTCGGATCGGGCGCCGTACTGGCGCGGGTGGCCGGCGAGCCGTGGCTCGTTCGCGCCGGCGACGTGGTGATCGTCGCGAGTAGGATGGAAGAGGCCTGGACCGCGCTGCCGCTGACCGCCGCGTTTATCCCGTTTCTCGACCGCGTCATCAACCGGATCACCGCCGGCGAGGCTTGGCTGGTCGCGGGCACACCGGGCGCGATGGTGGAGTTGCCGTTCGGAACGGCGGCCGTGCTGACGCCCAGCGGGCCGGTGCCCGTGGCCGACGACCGTCGGGTGCGTGCCCCGACAGAGCCGGGCGCTTACTTGCTGCGCGGCGTGGGGGGCGACACCATCGGGGCCCTCGAGGTGAACCACGACCGGCGCGAGTCCCGGCTCACTCCGGCCGACCCGTCCTCGGTGCGGGCGGCTCTGGGCCCCGCCACACAGGTGCTGGGCGACGCGGCGATGGACCGCGAGCTGTTCCACGGCGCACGCCGGGCGGACCTCACGGCCGTGTTCCTGGTGGCGGCCCTGGCGGCGGCGCTCGTGGAGATGGGACTGGCGAGCGGCGCGGCTGCAGCGCGGGGCGCGTGATGCTGCCCACCCTGCTGCGCACGTTCACCGCTCTGCCTCGGTTTCGGGCCTTGCTCGAGGCGGTGCCCGCACGCGGAGCGAGGGTAGGGGTCGCCGGGCTGCCCGGGTCGAGTGGGGCGGTGCTGACCGCAGCGCTCGCGCAAGCGCTCGAGCAGCGTCTTTTCCTGGTGGTGGCACCGACGCCGGCCGTGGCGGAGCGGTGGCTCTCCGACTTCGAAGCACTGCTCGGTGGCGTGGCGCGGTTGTATCCCCAGCGCGAGGCGTTGGGCGAAGAGGAGCCACACTTCGAGATCGCCGGTGAGCGGGTGGAAACCATCGAGGCCGCGCTGGCAGGCAGGGCGCGGGTGCTGGTCACCACCCTGGCGGCGACGGCCGAGCTCACACGCATGCCGCAGGCGGTGGCCTGCGGGCGGTTGGATGTCCGCCAGGGGGCGGCGCTGCCGCTCGGCGAGCTGGTGCAGCGCCTCGAGGCGATGGGCTACGAGCGCCGGCCGTCGGTGCAGGACGTGGCCCAGTTCGCCGTGCGCGGCGGCATCATCGATGCCTACGGTTTCGGCATGGCAGCGCCGACGCGCCTCGAGTGGTGGGGCGACGAGCTGATCTCGCTGCGCGCGTTCGATCTCGACACGCAGCGCTCGGAGGGGGAGATCGACTCGCTGACGGTGTTGCCCGTGGCGCCCGTGCCGGTGGACGATTCCGCGGACGGTGCGGCCACTCCCGAGCGGCAAACGCTGCTCGATCTCCTGCCCGACGACACGTTGATCGTGGTGGATCCCGTGGTGGACTACGGTGAGGTGCGCCGTGTGTGGGACGAGGCGGCGCACCACATCGACGTGGCCCGGCGCCGCGGAGAGGACGTACCCGGGCGGGAGGCGGTGTTCCTCACGCCCGAGGATTGGCGCATCAGGTGGGAGGGGTTTGCCAAGCTGGAGATCGACCGGGAGCCGGTGGATCACGAGTTCGGGGTCCAGGAGCCCCCGGTCATCGAGCGCAAAGTAGGACGGCTCGCCGGTGTGGTCCGCAGCGGGCCGACCCTGATCTTGTGTGACAACGAGGGGCAGCTCGAGCGGCTGGAAGAGTTGCTCACGGGCGACGCTTCCCGCGATGCCCTGCCGGCGAACGCCACCCTGGCGCTCGGTGCCTTGGGGGGTGGCTTCGTGCTCCCGGGTCTCACGGTGCTCACCGATCACGAGATCTTCCGGCGCGCGCGTCGCATCCGGCGGGCGCGCCGTTACCGCCAGGCGCTGGCGACCGCCACAGCAGGGTCGCTCACGCCGGGTGACTTCGTGGTGCACCTGGAACACGGGATCGGGCTATACCGGGGGATCGAAACGATCACGGTCGGCGAGGGTGCGACGATGGAGGTCGCGGTGCTGGAGTACGAGGGGGGCGACCGGTTGAACGTCCCCCTGTACCGCCTCGATCACCTCGAACCATACCGCACCGTGGGCGACGGGGACGACCGGACGCCGCCCAAGCTGCACCGGCTCGGTGGCAAGCGGTGGCAGCGCCAGCGGGCGAAGACCGAGGCGGCGATTCACCGTATGGCTGCGGAGCTGCTGGAGCTCTACGCGCGCCGCTCGGTGGCGACGGGGCACCCCTTTCCGTCGGATACGCGCTGGCAGCGGGAGCTCGAGTCGTCGTTCCTGTACGAGGATACGCCGGACCAGCGCACCGCCGCCGAGGACACGAAGCGGGACATGGAGGTGCCGCGCCCCATGGATCGGCTGATCGTGGGAGACGTGGGCTACGGCAAGACCGAAGTCGCGGTGCGGGCGGCGTTCAAGGCGGTACAGGCGAGCAAACAGGCGGCCGTCCTGGTCCCCACCACCATCCTCGCCGAGCAGCACGGGCGCACCTTCGCCGAGCGGCTGGCCGACTTCCCCGTCAACATCGAGGTGCTCTCCCGGTTTCGCACGCCTGCGGAGCAACGCGGCGTGATCGCCGGGCTGAAGCGCGGCTCGGTGGACATCGTGATTGGCACCCACCGGCTCCTCTCCTCCGACGTCACGTTCCACGATCTGGGGCTCCTGGTGGTGGACGAGGAGCACCGCTTCGGCGTGCGGCACAAGGAGCGGCTCAAGACGCTGCGTCTGGAGGTGGACATCCTTACCCTCACGGCGACGCCCATTCCCCGCACCCTGCACCTGGCGCTGGCCGGACTGCGCGACCTCACCATGATCGCCACGCCCCCGCGCGACCGCTCGCCGGTACTCACGTTCATCGAGCCGTGGGACGACGACCTCCTGGTGGAGGCGATTGCGCGTGAGCTCGACCGGGGCGGCCAGGTGTTCTTCGTGCACAACCGCATCGAGACCATCGAAGCCGTGGCAGCCCGGGTCCGACGCCTCGCACCGCGGGCCCAGTTGGCGGTCGCGCATGGGAAGATGCGTGAGCGGGAGCTCGACGAGGTGATGCGGCGCTTCGTGGCCGGTGAGATCGGTGTGCTGGTCTCCACGATGATCGTGGAGTCGGGGCTGGACGTCCCCAACGCCAATACCATGATCGTGCACGATGCGCACGAGTTCGGGCTGGCGCAGCTGTATCAGCTGCGGGGCCGGGTAGGACGGGGACACCGCCGGGCGTACTGCTACCTCGTGGTCCCCGATATAGTGGATCCGGATGCCGAGCGGCGGCTGAAGGTGCTCGAGCACCACACCGAGTTGGGCTCGGGCTACCGCATAGCGCTGCGGGACCTGGAGCTGCGCGGGGCCGGGAACCTGCTGGGGGCCGAGCAGTCCGGTCACGCGCATGCGGTGGGGGTCGATCTCTATCTGCGGTGGCTGGGTGAGACGGTGCGAGCGCTCAAAGGGGAGGTCGACACCAGCGACCGTCCGCCCTCGGAGGTGACACTCGACGGACCCGCGCACCTGCCCGACGGGTACGTACCCGATGAGGATGCCAAGCTGGATATCTACCGGCGGCTGGCGCGGGCCGTCGAACTTGGCGAGATTGCGGCGTTGCGAGAGGAGCTGCGTGACCGCTTCGGCCCGTTGCCATCGGAAGCGGAGCGGCTCCTCGTCGTCTCGGAGCTACGCGTGCTCGGGACGCGCGCGGGCCTGCAGTCGATCTTCGTGCGGGGGGACGACGCACGACTCAAGTTCAGAACCGACGCGGCGCCGAAGCTGTTGCGCCTCACGGCCGCTCTGGAGGACGTCCAGTTCGCGGCCGACGTGCGCCAGACGGTGCCGCTTGCATTGAAGCTACGCCGGTTGGGAGGGCTCCCCGTGGGACCGGGGCTGGTCCGCGCGCTGGCAACCGCCGTCGGTGAGGAGGGAGAGGCATGGCGAGGATGATCGGATTGGAGCGCGGCGCAGTGACGGCGCTGTGCGCCGCGTTGCTGCTCGGATGCGAGGTGGCCGGGGGAGACATGGGCATCGTGGCCCGGGCGGGGGAGCACCAACTCTCTCCCAGTCAGGTGGCGGGGTGGTTCGTGGTCGGGGAGGCGATACCCCTCAGGCGAGATGTGGCGGAGCGCGCGGCGCACCGCTGGATTGACTTTGCGCTGTTTGCCGACCGCGTAGCGACCGGCGACTCCTTGCTGGACACGGCGACCGTGCTCGACGCGATGTGGCCGGAGGTGTACGAGCGGCTCGTGGGGCAGTACCACGAGCAGCTCATTGCCGAGCGCGTTCCCACGGACTCGGCGGCGATCGACAGTGTCTACGCCGAGGGCGAGTACCGCCTGATCTCACACATCCTCGTGCGTACCCAGCCCACGATGTCTCCCGCCGACAAGGAGGCTGCGCGGGAGCGCGCCGTGGCGCTGCGGACCAGACTGCTCAACGGCGAGTCCTGGGAGGCGGTGAACGAGGAGAACGAAGACCCCGGCGCCAAGAGTCGGGGCGGCAGTCTCGGCGTGATCGCGCGTGGCGCTACGGTGCCGGAGTTCGAGGCGGTGGCGTTCGCGTTGGAATCGGGTGGCCTCTCCGAGGTCACCGAGTCGCAGTTCGGCTTCCACATCATCCGCCGCCCGGCCCTGGAGGATGTCCGGGCGGAGTACGGCGATGCCCTATCACGGGTGCTGGTCGAGCGCGTCGACCTGGAGGTCCTGGAGGAAGTGGAGGAGAAGTGGCGGCTCAGGGTCCGGTCCTCCGCCCCCGCCGCGATGCGGGAGGCAGCGGCCGCGCCGCTCCGCGGCCTGGGATCCGACGATGTCTTGGTGACCTACCGAGGCGGCGAGTTCGTGGTGGCTGACTTCGTCCGCTGGCTCGCCGCGCTGCCGCCGCAGATGCAGCGCCGCATGGAGATGGCCGGCGACGATCAGCTCACCGAGCTCGCGCAGGGGCTGACCCGCAACGAGCTCCTGGTTCGCGATGCGAAGGAGGCCGGAGCCCGACTCAGCGATGAGGACTTCGCCGCCTACAAGGAACAGCTCCGCGGGGAGATCGACAACGTGCGCTCGACCCTGCAGCTCGACTCGGCGCTGGCCACCGCGGCGACCGCCGCAGAGCGGCAGCAACGCGTGGAACAAGCCGTGGATGGGTACATACTGGGGCTGATGAGCGGCCAGGCGTCCGGCGTGGTGGTGCCGGTGTTCCTGGCCGGTGTGCTGCGCTCGGAGGCGCGCTGGACCGTGTCGGATCGGGGCCTGGACCAGGCGCTGGAGCGCGCTCAGCTCCTGCGCATGGAGAGCGGTGTGCCGACCGATTCGGGGCAGGCGCCGCGGGTTCCGGAGGGCGACTCGGCCAGCGGGGCGGGAGGGGAGAGGTGAGCGCTCGACACATGGTGTGGCTGACTGCGGCGTCGCTGCTGCTGCCTGTCGCGCCGGCCGGGGCGCAGGATTCTACCTACGTGCTGCTGGACCGGGTCGCCGCGGTCGTGGGCGACGTCGTGATCCCCATGTCGCGGGTCGACGAGGAGCTCAACGTCTATCGCCAGCAGGGTGGGGAGATTCCCACCGACTCGATCGAGCTGGTGGAGCTCAAGCGCCAGCTGCTCGAGAGCCTGATCAATCAGGAGCTGCTGGTGCAGGCGGCCCTCCGCGACACCCTGGTCGTGGTGACCGACCAGGACGTGCAGCAGGAAGTCGAGCGGGCCATAGAGGAGATCCGCGGCCAGTTCACCTCGGACCTGGAGTTCGAGCGGCAGCTCCGCACCGCGAACTTCGGCTCCATCGAGGAGTACCGTCGCTGGCTCACCGAGCAGCAGCGCCGCAACCTGCTGCGTGATCGGTTGCTGCAGCGACTGCGGGAGCGGGGGGAGCTCGAGCCCCTCGCACCGACCGAGGCGGAGCTGCGCGAGTACTACGAGCAGACCAGAGACCAGCAACCCGAGCGTCCGGCCACCGTCGCGTTCCGGCAGATCGTGGTGCGGGCCGAGGCGGACAGCGTGGCCTTGTGGGACGCGTTCCGCCTCGCCGACTCGCTCGTGAACGAGCTGCGCGAGGGTGCGGATTTCGACGCCGTGGCGCGCCAGTACTCGGACGACCCCGGCTCCGCGCAGCGGGGCGGCGACCTCGGCTGGGTGCGGCGCGGCATGCTGGTGACGGAGTTCGAGTCGGTCGCGTTCCGGCTGCGCCCCGGTGCGATTTCGGAGCCGGTCCTCTCGGTGTTCGGGTTTCACATCATACGAGTCGACCGCCGCCAGCCCGGCGAGATAATGGTGCGGCACGTGCTGATCGCGCCGCGGATCACCGAGGCCGACCGGGCCCGGGCGCGCACCACGGCGGACGAGATGATCGAGGCACTGCGGGCAGGCGCTCCGTTCGACTCCCTGGCCGAGTTGCATCACGACTACGCCGGCCAGGAGCAGTTGCTGGTGGAGGATTTCCCGCAGGATCGCTTGCCGGCGGACTACCAGGCGCTGTTGCACCAGGCGCAGCCCGGCGACGTGCTGGGGCCCATCACCCTCGACCGGGGTGACGGCCGGCTCAAGTACGCCGTCCTGGTGTTTCAGCGGCACCGGCCGCCGGGGACCTTCAGCTACGAGGACCTGCGAGATCGCCTGCGCAACACCCTCGCGGAGCAGAACGCCATTGAGCGGCTGATGCGGTCGCTGCGCGAATTTACCTACATCGAGACCCGGCTCTGACGCCATGCCGCCGCGCGTCGCGATCACACTGGGCGATCCGCGGGGCATCGGACCGGAAGTCGTTGGCAAGACGCTGGCCGAGCCGCCGGTGGAGGCGGAGTACGTGGTGGTCGGGCCAGACGAGCTCGTGGAGCGGCTGCCGGCTGAGGAGCGGATCGGTATCGGTACTCTGGTGAGCAGGGAACAGGGAACGGGGAACGGTATGACCCGTGCTGGAACCGTTCCCCTTGAGCACGCCGGTCACCTCACCGCCGCCGCCGTTCTCAAGGCGGTGGAGCTCGCGCTCGCCGGCGCTGTCGACGCCATCGTCACTGGCCCGGCGGAGAAGCGCGCCCTGCACGCTGCCGGGTATGATTATCCCGGCCACACCGAGTGGCTGGCAGAGCTGGCGGGCGGCGTGGACGTCGCGATGATGCTGGTCGCGGGGAGCCTGCGCGTCGTGCTCGTGACGACCCACATCGCTCTCAGGGACGTGCCCTCGGCCGTCACGATCGAGCGCGTGCTCAAGGCGGGACACATCACGCGCTGCGCGCTGGAGACGTGGTGGGGCATCGAGGATCCGCGGCTGGCGGTCTGCGCCCTGAACCCCCATGCCGGTGAGGGGGGTCTCTTCGGCGACGAGGACGAGGACTTGCTCGAGCCGGCGGCCCGGGAGCTCAATGCCGCTGGTCCGCTGCCCGCAGACACGGTGTTCGTCCGTGCGCTCAAGGGTGAGTTCGACGCCGTCCTCGCGCCCTACCACGACGTGGGAATGACTGCGGTCAAGGTGGCCGGGTTCGGAGCCGGTGCGAACGTGACCCTGGGGCTGCCGTTCATCCGCACGGCGCCCGATCACGGTACCGCGTTCGACATCGCCGGGAAGGGGATCGCCGATCCGGGGTCGATGCGGGAGGCCGTGCGGCTGGCGGCGGAGTTGGCAGTTATGAGGGGTGGAGGGCGGTAGGTACCGTCGCTAGCGCTGATCCTGTGCTGCCTCCCCCGCCTCCTTGACCATCCTGAGGCTCCCCACCCGCCGCCCTTCCATCTCGAGCACCTCGAAGCGGACGTCCTTCACGCTCACCCGGTCTCCCACCTGCGGCAAGCGGCCCAACTGTCCGAACACGAATCCGCCAATGGTGAGGTACTCCTCATCGGAGATCTCGAGCTTGAAGCGCTGGTTCACGTCCTCGATCTCCATGTCGCCCGGGAGGGTCACGCCGTCGCCCGCCGCTTGAGGTAGCGGCTCGGCCTCGTCGTACTCGTCGTAGATCTCTCCCACGATCTCCTCGAGCAGGTCCTCCATCGTGACGATGCCGGCAGTCCCCCCGTACTCGTCGAGCACCACGGCCATCTGCGCCTTGATGCGCTTCATGTCGGCGAGCACGTCCTCTACCTCACGCGTGCCCGGCACGAACATCGGCTCGCGCGCGATCGAGCTCACCAGGTCGCGCTCACTCTTCGGAAGGGCGGTCAGGATCTCCTTCACGTGCACGATCCCCACCAAGTCGTCGAGCGATTCCCGATACACGGGGTAGCGGGAGCGTCCCACTTCGCGGATGCGCTCTGCTGCCTCGGCGATGGTGATGTCGGCGGGAAGGCCCACGACCTCGGTGCGCGGCGTCATCACGTCGCGCGCGTTCTTCTCGGTGAACTCCAAGACACCCTCGATCATCTCCACGTCCTCGTGGTCGAGGTGCCCCGACTTCTGGCTTTGGCGCAGGATGGAGAGGATCTCGTCGGGTGAGTGTACGGCCTCCAGCTCGTCCGCCGTGGATTTGACGCCGAGGAGTCGCAGCAGCTGGTTGGCGCTCCAGTTCAGCAGGTTGGTGGCGGGCAACGTGATCCACGTGAACAGCATGAGGGGCCGCGCCAGCCATCTCGCCGTGAGCTCCGGGAAGGTGATGGCCCAGTTCTTCGGCGCCAACTCGCCCACGACGACGTGGAGGAACGACACGACC
>CAYGBV010000051.1:0-7403 GCA_964348295.1 uncultured Gemmatimonadaceae bacterium | reverse complement strand
TCGTCGTTGCGCTCTTCGGCGGACGCCCTGGTGAGCAGCCGTCGGGTGAGCTCCTCCTCGGGCACATCGAATAGCAGGACCCGCTGCAGCCGCTCCCCCCGCTCCACCAGCATGCGGTTCACGGCCTCCGCTTGTCGGAGGGTGCGAGGAAAGCTGTCCATGACCATCCCGCGCGCGGCCTCCGGGGTCGCCAGCTGCTCTTCGATGAGGTGCAAGATGATCCTGTCCGGCACCAGCTCTCCCCGGTCCATGTGCCGCTTGGCCTCGCGGCCCAGTGGGGTGTCCTTCTCGACCGCGTCGCGCAGCAGGTCGCCGGTCGTGATCTTGGGGACGCCAAGCCGCTGGGCGAGAATCGTGCCCTGAGTGCCCGTGCCGGACCCAGGGGGACCGAGGAGGATGACGTGCATGGGAGGTTCAATCGCCCCTTTCCAAGTAGCGCCCCGAGCATTCGAGGCGTCCAACGTCACAGACCAATAGGGCAGTGGCCGTCCTGGGTCAAGTCACTGGCCGGCCCGCGGCGGAGCTAGAGCCGCTCTACCGTAATGCTGAAGGAACCAGAAAGCGTATCCGCGCGCCCCGCGATGTCGCCGATCTCCTGGTACCGCCCCCTATAGGGTCGGCGAGCGTCGAACAAGCGAACCGTCGAGTTCTCGAGCAGCGGATAATACCCGATGTGCAGGTCCTGGCTGTTCGGCGGGATGACACAGTTGCACCGCAGCTCCACAGGCGTACCGGCGTTGACCAGCGCCACGAGCTCGCGGTTCGTGCGGTTGGTGACCAGCGGTGCGAACATTGCTCGATCCGGAGCGACGGCTGCGATCGCAGAACGTGTCTCCCGGCCGCGACGCGCTCCGGTGGACAACACCACCTCGAACTCCTCGCCCAGCTGCTGCCCGCCCTGCCGTGGGCGGACGAGCCGCCACGAAACCTCGACCGACCTGCCCCGCGGCAGGATCAACGAGTCGTGTTGCCCGGCCTGAACGGTGTGCACCATCTGCCCGTCTATGAGAATGTGAACCGGCTCCACCAGCTCGTTTCTGACGAACTGGTAGTGCACGGTGGGCGGGCGGAAGAACATGGCCCTCACTGCCAGCGAGATGAGTACCACTGCGAGAACCACTCCCGCGGCCAGTCCCACGTAGTACCACGTCTGGCGCTGCCGGGCGAGCCGTACGAGCAGCTCCGGGCCATAGTCGTACATCTGCATCAGCCACGGCGGGATACGGCTCGGCTTCGGTACTAGTGCTTCTGGCTCTGGCTCCGCTGGCTCGGCTTCGGGGAGCGCCTCTGGTTCAACCTCATCGCGCGTCGGAGCCGCTACCTCAGAGGGCGGCGCGCCCTCGGCCTCTGGAGCGGCCTCCTCCTCCGCCGGCTCGGGCGCCGGCTTCGCGGCGGGTGCGGCTCGGTCCATCTCGAACCAGGCACCGGGAATCAGCTCTCCGCCCGGGGTGATCGGTTCGGGCTCTGGGGGTGCGGGCTCCGGTGGTGGTGTGGCGGGCTCCGGCGGTGGCGCTGGGGCGCTCTCCTCCACGGAACCGAGATCATAGACGGGCTGTGGCGGCGGCTTGACCTCGGGCGCCACGAGTTCGTCGAAGTCCCAGCTGGCTCCCAGGACGATGTCACCGGCCCCGATGTCGTCCAGCGCTGACCCTTCGCCGGCAGATTCCGGCGCCGCGGCTCCGGTCTCGAGCGCCTCCAGAACCTCGGCGGCACTCTGAAACCGATCTTCCGGCGCCTTTTGCAGGCAGCGCACGATCACGCTGGAGAACCAGGCCGGGACAGTGGATTCCACCTCTCGGGGCTCGCGCACCGGTTTCGCGATGTGCTGCCCCACGATCTGCTGCGCCGTCTCTCCCTCGAACGGCTTCTCGCCCGTCACGACCTCGAACAGCGTTGCACCGAGTGAGTACAGGTCGGAGCGCTCATCTACCTCGTCTCCCAGCACCTGCTCCGGGCTTATGTAGTATGGCTTGGCCTTGGAAAACACCGTCTCGGTAATCTGCTCTCCCCCCGCCATCCTCACGGCCCGGGCGACCCCGAAATCGGCCACTACCGCCTGGCCCACCGGTAGCAGGATGTTCTCCGGCCTGAGGTCGCGGTGCACGATGCCCTGGCCATGAGCATGGTCCAGCGCCGCCGCCACATGGCTGGCGATCTCCGCGGCCTCCTCGGCGGAGAGCCGCTTCTTGCGCCGCAGCAACCGACGCAGCGACTCGCCCTCCACGTGCTCCGTCACGTAGTAGAGCAGACCGTCTGCCTCTCCACAATCGTATGGGGCGAGGATGTTGGGATGCGTCAGCTGCGCCGCCCTCTTCATCTCCCCGACAAACCGTTCGGCCTCGACCGAAGCGGTAAGGTCGGGACGGAGAACCTCGAGGCGGACGGTGTGGTCGAGCTTCTGGTCGTAGGCGAGGTACACCGCCGCTATCCCGCCGCCTTCCAACTCCCGCTCGATCCGGTAGCGGTCGGCGAGAGCAGTCTGGAGGCGGTGCAGCAGGTCGGTCATCGAGTGGCGTTGGGTTGGACTATTCCAAGGTATGGGGCAGATGTCAGGGGGGCCAGGCAGGGCCACAGTGAGGGGTGGTGGGGCTCCTCATCGGACTAGGCTTGCGGCCCGCACTGTTCCTGGCCATCCTCTGGCGCATGTCCGATTTGCCGTCTCCCGAGTTCATAATGCGGCAGCGCGCGGTTGCCGGGCGCTACTTGCGACTGCATCATGCGTATATCCTGCCGCTGTACGACGGACGGACTCACACGCCGAGCACATATGGCTGATGCGCCAGAACGGTCTCTGGAAGACCGCGTCGCGGCCCTCGAACAGTCGGTCGAGCGGATCCAGCAGGGGCTGAGCGATCTGGTCCGAATGCTGGCCGAGCGCGAGCGCGCGCCCGTTACCCGACGGCCGCCCCCCCAACCGAAGCCCACTGCGAGGCCGGCTGCGACGACGCCCGCCCCCACGACCGACGTTGTCGCCGCGGCGGCACGCCGAGCGCCCCCCGCACCGGAGCGCCCCAAGCCGAGCGCGCCCGCCGCCAAGCGGTGGTATGTCGGCCGCGGGATGGAGTTCTGGATCAGCCGCCTGGGGATCGGACTCCTCCTGTTCGGCCTCGTGTTCCTCTTCAAGTACGCCGTGGAGCAGGGCTGGCTCACCCCGTGGGTACAGGTGCTGTTCGGGTTGGCGCTGGGTGTGGGGCTCGCGACCGTGGGACTGCGCGAGCGCCGCCGCTGGTTCAGTCACGTCGTGCTGGGCGGCGCCGCGGCCGCGTTCTACATCACCGGCTTCGCCGGCTTCCAGCTGTTTGAGCTGGTGGGCTACCCGGTGGCGCTGGGCTACATGGTGCTGGTCACGCTGTTCACGTTCTGGGTCGCGCTGCGGGCGGACGGTGCGGCGCTTTCCGTGCTCGGGGCGCTCGGCGGCCTCGGTACGCCTTTTCTGCTCTATACCGGGTCAGGGACAGTCGCGGGCCTCGTGGCGTACACCAGCGTCGTGGTCGTCGGCACCAGTGGCATCTACCTGTTCAAGGGCTGGCGCTCGCTTCTGGTGACCATGGTGATTGGCGGCTGGTCGGTGCTCGTGTTCGGGCGGCAAACCGAGGGAGCGCTCGATCTAGTGCGCGACCGCTGGGTGCTGCAGGCGGGCGCGCTGCTCGCGTGGCTGGCGTTTTGGGCGGTACCGGTGGCGCGCGAGGTCCTGGCGACGCGAGACCCCGCCCACTGGGCACGGCCGCGTGGCACGATCCTCAAGCGCCTGTTCGACGCGACGGACGTGCACCTCACCGAGCCCCTCCTAGCGTTCCTCACCATCTCCGTGCCGCTGTTCGCGCTGCTGTTCAGCACCTCGATCTGGACGACGTCGGACGCGCTATGGGGTTGGGTGGCCACGGCCGGAGCGTTGATCTACGCGGGTACCTGGCTACGGCTGGGCGGATGGGGCGTGGCGCCGCGCGTCGTCTCGGCCCACGCCGTAGCGGCGGCGGTGCTGATCGCGGTCGCGCTGCAGTACTTCTTCGACGGTCACACGCTGCTGCTCACCTGGGCAGTGGAGGCCGCCGCGCTGCACTGGGCGGCGCGGCGGGCGGGGGATGGGGCCGTCTCGATCACGGCGCATGGGCTCTTCCTCATCGCGGCGATCTGGCTGGCGTCGCGGTTGCTCGGGGAGGAAGCCATGAGGCCCGTCGTGCTCAATGCTCAGGCGGCGGTGGACCTCGGCGTGATCGCGGCGGCGGGAATTGCATGGCGCTTCCTCGACGCCGCGCGGGCCAGGCGCTGGTACGGCCTGGCGGCCTTTGCGGCGCTGGTCGCGTGGCTGGCCCGCGAGCTGGCGCCGCTCACGTACGGGCAGGGGTACACGCTTCTGACGTGGGCGGTGGTGGGTGTGGCGCTCCTGGTCGTGGCGCGGCGCGTTGGAGATCGGTCCTACGCGGCCGCCGCCCACTTGCTGTTCGGACTGGTGGGCGTGTGGGTGGCCACGCGCCTGATGGCGGACGTGGATTCGGGGATCGCGCTCGCCGATCCGGACAGGGTCCTGGACCTGCTCGCGATCGGTGCCGGGTTCGCCACCACATGGCTCGTGTCCTCGACTGCGGAGCGGAACTGGTACCGGCTGGCTGCGCACGCGCTCCTGCTGGGATGGCTGTGGCGCTCGCTCCGACCCCTTCCCGCGGGCGAGGCCTTCGTGTCGATCGCGTGGGGCGGCTACGGCATCGGGCTGCTCGTGCTTGGCCTCCGGCGTGACCTCGCGCGCGTGCGCCAAGTGGGGCTGGTAACGCTCGTGCTGCTCGTAGCGAAGCTCTTCCTGGTGGATCTCTCGCAGCTCGAGCCGATCTGGCGCGTGCTGCTCTTCATGGGGTTCGGCGGACTGTTCCTCGTCCTGAGCTACTACTTCCGGGCGCTGTGGAAGACGTCGAAGGAGGAAGCGCGGCCGGAGGAGTGAGCGCGCGGTGCGGTCACCTCACCAGTGGATCTCCACCACGTCGCCTTCTTCCAGGACGTGGGCCGCCTTGACCGACTGACCGTCGAATGCACTGGGTCCCCAGACCCGGGCGAACTTGAGTCCGTCGGCGATGTCCTTGTGGATGGTCCGGGCCAGATCCCCGACGGTGGAGCCCCTCGTTAGCGTGAAGGGCCGATCGAGGTCCGGTTCCTTCTTGGGCTCCTTGGTGTAGATCCGGATGATGTTCAGGGCATCGAAGGTTCGCTTGCCCAACTCCTCCAGCCCGGTGCCCGCAGGGCAAGACACGGCCACGGTGGGCCACGGCGTTTCCAGCAGCTCCTCGAGTGCAGCCAGATCCCCCTCGGCCCCCTGTCGGTCCATTCCGGTGACCACCAGGAGCGCGGGCTTGTGGAGCCATCCCGGCCGCGCCTCGGCCGCTCCGCCGGTTCCCGCTGGAGAGGGCACGATGGCCTTTTGGCCGAGCAGATCCATCACCAGGTCCAAGCCGGCGAGCGGCTCCTCGATGGAGACCACGAGCCACACCAGATCTCCGGCACGCACCAGATCGTAGACCCAGGGCTCCACGTGCTCTTCGCACAGCGGGGGTAGATCCACGAGCTGGAAGGCGATGTCCTCGAAGGGCATCATCCCCGGCGTGGCGTCGCGCGTCGTGAGGGGGTAGCTGGCGACCTCGGGCTTCGCATGGGTGAGGGAAGCCACGAGGCTGGACTTCCCGGCGTTCGGGGGACCGACCAGGACCACCTGCCCCGCACCCTCCCGCGGGACTCGGTGACTGTCCCTCCGAGTGGGTCCCTTCTTCTTGGGTTCGCGTCTGAGCTTCGACAGGCGGGAGCGCAGATCGGCCTGGAGCTTGTCCGTCCCTTTGTGCTTGGGGATGACCCGGAGCATCTCCTCCAGGCAGGCGATCTTCTCCTCCCGCGTCACCGCGTTGCGGAACCTGGCCTCGGCCTCCTTGTACGCCGGTGTGAGATTGGCTGGCATCGCGTGGGCTCCGTACGAACCTCATCCCAGTAGCTGCCCGAACTTTAGCATGTCGGGGGCGCTGCCGCGCGGCAAGGTGGCGAGGGAGCATGCTGAGCGACTGGAGAGACTGGCTCGGCGAGCGTGACGGCCAGCATATACGAGCGATCCAGTTGTGTTTGTTGGGTGGCTGCGTGCCAGCCGACACCGTAGTGTAGTGGTGCTGCTAGGCGGGGTGGCACGGCATGCCTGAGCTCCTGGATCGCCTGGGGAAAGCCGTGGGTGAGACCTACCGCATCGAGCAGGAGCTCGGTGGCGGAGGGATGAGCCGCGTGTTCCTCGCCGAGGAGGTGCGACTCGGCCGGCCGGTGGTGATCAAGGTGTTGCCCCCCGAGATGGGCGCAGGGGTCAACATCGAGCGGTTCGAGCGCGAGATCCAGCTCGCCGCCAAGCTGCAGCACCCCCACATCGTCCCGCTGCTGACGGCGGGCTCCCACGACGATCTGCTGTACTACGTGATGCCCTTCATCGAGGGGGAGTCGCTGCGCGCGAAGCTCGTGCGCGAGGGCGAGCTGCCGCTGGGCGAGGCGGTGAGGATCCTGCGGGACGTGGTGGATGCGCTGGCCTACGCCCACGGGCACGGGGTGGTGCACCGGGACATCAAGCCCGAGAACGTGCTGCTCACCGCGAAGCACGCGGTGGTCACGGATTTCGGGGTGGCGAAGGCGGTGAGCGCCTCGACCGACGAGGTGTCCCTGACGTCAATGGGAGTGGCGCTGGGCACCCCGGCCTACATGTCGCCGGAACAGGCGGCCGCCAGTCCCAATGTGGATCACCGAGCGGACCTCTACGCGGTGGGTGCGCTGGCGTACGAGATGCTGTGCGGCCGACCGCCGTTCACCGGGCCGAACGCGCAGGCGGTGCTCGCGGCGCACGTGACCCAGACGCCGGAGGCGTGCACCACGCATCGGCCGGCGGTGCCGCCGGCCTTGAACGCGCTGGTGCTGCGCTGCTTGGAGAAGCACGCGGCGGACCGCTGGCAGCGGGCCGAGGAGCTGGTGCCGCATCTCGAGGCGATGCTCACCCCCACCGGGGGCATCACCCCCACCGGCACCCAGCCGGTCCCGGCGGTGGACTATGACGCGGCGGCGCGGGCGAGCCGTCCGGTGCGGGTCGCGGCCCTGTTTGGCGTCGGCGCGGTGGTGCTGCTCGGCCTGGTGTACCTCGTCATGATCCAGCTCGGGCTGCCGGACTGGGTGTTGATGGGGGCGATCGCACTGCTCGTGGTGGCGCTGCCCATCGTGCTGACGACGGGCCACCTTGAGCGGCAGCGCGCGCTGGCGCGAACCACGGGGGCGGTGGTGCCCACGCCTCGCGGTGGCCTGCACCGCTGGCTCACCTGGCGCAGGGCGATCCCCGTCGGCGGGCTCGCCTTCGGGGGCCTCGCGCTGGTCGCGGCGGCATACATGGCGATGCGCCTGTTGGGCAT
>CAYGBV010000050.1:0-6778 GCA_964348295.1 uncultured Gemmatimonadaceae bacterium | reverse complement strand
TCGATCAACAGGATGCCGTTGCGGACCATGATCCCGGCGAGCGCGATCATGCCGATCATCGAGGTGGCCGTGAAGAACGCCCGGCTGGCCGCGTGGGCCGGCAGGATGCCGATGAGCGTTAGCGGGATCGGCGCCATGATCACGAGCGGCACCGTGAACGACTGGAACCACGCCACGACCAGTACGTAGATCAGCACCAACACGGCGGCGAACGCGATTCCCAGGTCCCGAAACACCTCCACCGTGATCTGCCACTCGCCGTCCCACACCAGGAAGGTCTCCTCGGTGAGGGTGGGGGAGCTCGCCCAGTAGGTGGTGAGCTCGGGGGCGTTCTCGGCGATCGGCCGCGCCATGTCGAGCATGGCGTAGGCGGGACTCTCGAACCGGCCGGCCACCTCTGCGGTCACGTACACCACCGGCCGCAGGTTCTTGTGGAAGATGGTCGTCGCCGCAGGTGCGCTGTCGATGGCCGCCAGCGTGCCCAGTCGACGCGCGCCACTCGGCGTGGCGACGGGCAGGCTGGCCAGGTCGCCTACCGAGGCGGCAGCCGAGTCGGGCAACTCCACCCGGATCGCCACGGGCTCGGCTGCGGCGTCGTCGTGCAACAGGCCGGCGCTCGCGCCGCCCAGGGCGGCGGCGATGGTCTGGGCCACCTCTTGCGGGTTGGTTCCCGAGCGGCGTGACTCCGCATCGACCACCGCCGCGCGGAGTTCGGCGTGGGGGGCAGTGACCGACCAGTCCACGTCCACCACGCCGTCGGTCGCGAGGAACACGTCGCGCACGCGGCGCGCCGCCTCGATCTGGGCGTCGTACGACGGCCCGTAGACCTCTGCGGTGAGCGTGGCGTACACCGGCGGGCCGGGCGGGACCTCCGCCACCTTCACCGAGGCACCGTACGCCTGGGCCACCGAGTCGATGGCCGGCCGCAGCCGCAGCGCGATGTCGTGGCTCTGCTCGGAGCGGTGATGCTTGGGCTGCAGGTTGACCTGCACGTCGGCCACGGTGGGACCGCGGCGCAGGAAGTAGTGCCGCACGAGCCCGTTGAAGTTGAACGGCGCCGCCACCCCGGCGTAGGCCTCGACGTCGTGCACCGCTGCGTCGCGCGCGACGGTAAGGGCCAGCGCCTGTGCAACTTCGGCCGTCCGCTCGAGCGACGTGCCTTCGGGCATGTCGACGATGAGCTGGAACTCGCTCTTGTTGTCGAACGGCAGCATTTTCACCGTGACCCACCTGAGCGGGATCAGCCCGGCCGAGAGCACGAGCAGCAGCGCCATGCCTGCGTAGGCGAGGCGTCGCCGCCGGGTGTCCTCCAGCAGGCGCTGCAGCACCGACCGGTACCATTGGGCGAGCCGTCCCGTCGGCAGCTCCTCGTCGGCGGCCGCCACCGGTTGGCCTGTCAGTTTCACGTCCTTGCCGTGCTGCTTCACCAGCCGCACGGCCAGGAAGGGGGTCACGATGAATGCCACTGCGAGGGAGAAGAGCATCGCCACCGAGGCGCCCACCGGGATGGGCCGCATGTAGGGCCCCATGAGCCCCGAGACGAACGCCATGGGGAGGATGGCCGCGATCACGGTCAGGGTAGCGAGAATCGTCGGGTTGCCCACCTCGTCCACCGCCACCACGGCCGCCTCATCGGGGTGGCGGTGCCTGAGGCCGAGGTGCCGCGCGATGTTCTCCACCACGACGATGGCGTCGTCCACCAGGATCCCGATCGCAAAGACGAGCGCGAACAGCGTGATGCGGTTCAGGGTGTAGCCGTACAGCCGGTAGACCAGCAGCGTGAGCGCTAGAGTGACCGGCACGGCCACCAGCACGACGACGGCCTCGCGCCATCCCAGGGCCCACCACACCAACAGCACGACGCCGATGGTGGCGATGAGGATGTGCAGCAAGAGCTCCTGGGACTTCTCCGTGGCCGTGTCGCCGTAGTTGCGGGTCACGGTAGTGCGTACGTCGTCGCTGAGGACCTCGCCCCGGAGCTCAGCGACCCGCTCCAGCGCCTGATCGGCGATGGTGGCGGCGTTGGTCCCCGGCCGCTTCGCCAGGGCGATGGTCACGGCGGGCTCGAAGTCCGCCCCCGTCCCGCCGCCGGGCAGGAACGAGACGTACTGATCGGGCTCTGCGGGTCCGTCGGTCACCTGCGCCACGTCGCGCAGGCGCACCGCGCGCTGGTTCACCACCGCGACCACCACCTCGCGCACGTCGTCGGCGCTGCGCAGCAGGTGGCCCACCCGCACGGGGACGCTGCGGTTCCCGCTCAGGATGTCGCCCGCCGGCAGCTCGGCGTTGGCTACGCCGATCGCGTGGAGCACCGCCGCCGCCGACAGCCCCCGTGCGGCCAGAGCCTGGGGGTCGAGGCTGACCCGAACCTCCCGGGGTGCTCCGCCGATCACCCATGTCTCGGCGACGTCGGGCAGCCGCTTCAGCTCGGCCGCGAGCTCCACCGCCTGCTGGCGCAGGAGGTATCCGTCGCCGGCGTCGGAGCCGCCCGACAGCGTGAGTGTGAGGATCGGGACCTCGTTGATGCCGTGCAGGGTGACGAAAGGGGGCGTCGCGCCGGGCGGCACCCGGTTCATGTTCGCCAGGAGTTTCCCGTAGAGCCGGGTGAGGGCGATCTCGGGATCGGTCCCTACCTCGAAGCGGGCCGTGACCAGCGCGCCGTCGGACTGCGCGGCACTGTAGACGTACTCGACCCCGGGGATCTCCCAGATGGCGCGCTCCACCGGCTCGACGATCCGCTGCTCCACCTCCCTCGGGCTGGCGCCGGGGAAGCCGACCGCCACGTCGATCATCGGCACGCGGATCTGCGGCTCCTCCTCCCGTGGGGTGGTGAGGAGGCCGCCAACTCCCGCGGCCAGCGCGGCCGCCACCAGAAGCGGCGTCAGCTTGGAGTTGAGGAAGCGCTGCGCGATCGCGCCGGACGGTCCGGTCTTCACAGGACGATCCGATCGCCGGGCTCGAGCCCGCTCAGGACCTGCACCACGTCGCCCGATTCCAGGGTCCGGCCCAGCCGCACCCAGCGAAGCGCCACGCCGGCGGCGGTGAGCACCCGCACACCGGTCAGTTGGCCGCGCCGTACCACCGCGGCGGCGGGGATGGCGATCCCTTCGTGCACGCCGGCGGGGACCAGGGCCGTCAGCGCCACACCCGTGGGCCAGTCGGCGGGTAGGGTGGCGCGCACCTCGACGGTGCGGGTCATCGGGTCGGCGCCGGCCGCGACGGCGCGCACCAGCGCGGTGGCGGCGCGTCCGTCTGTGGTTGTTACCCGTAGCGCCTGGCCTCTCTCGAGTCGCGCTGCGAGATCGGCGGGGACGGCCATGACCGCGTCCCTCTGGCCCGCGTCTTCCAGGGTGAGGATCGGCATCCCGGGGCTGGCCACGTCACCCTCGTCGGCGAAGCGGCGGACCACGGCGCCGGCGAACGGGGCGGTGATCGTGGAGTAGCTCGCCGCCGTCTCAACCTCCTGGAGCGCGGCCCTGGCGAGGGCGAGGTGCGACTCGGCTTGCGCCAGCGCGAGGCGAGCGCCGTCGCGCCGCACCTGGGCCACTACGTCCTGTGCATACAGGGTGTCCATCCGCGCGGCCTGCCGCGCGGCCTCATCGCGGGCGGCCCGGGCGGCCCGCACCGCGGCCTCGGCCTTCAGCCGGTTGGCGGCCACGTCCGCGGTGCCGAGCTGCACCAGCGTCTGGCCAGCACGGACTCGGTCGCCCACCTCCACCTCTAGAGCGGTGATGCGGGCCATCATGCGGGTGGAGATCTCCGCCGTGCGGCGGGCCGCGACGGTGCCCTCGACCGGTACCACGGTGGTGAGCGGCTCCATCTGCACGGTCAGCGTCGTGGCAGGTGGCTCCGCGGTGTTCTCCGAATCGGCCGCGGCATGGCCGCACGCGGCGGCAAAGGCGGCGAGCACTACAGGGGTCAGACGACGGGTCATCGATCGTACACTCCGTAAGCGAGGTCCAGGGCCGCCTGCGCCACGTATAGGCCCCGACGGGCGGCGACGAGGTTCAACCGGGCGACGGTGGCCGCCGCCTCGACGTCCAGCAGTTCGGTGATGGGTGCCGCGCCCGTGCGGTAACGCGCCCGGGCGTGCGTGACGGCCTCCTCGGCTTCGGCCGCCGCCTGCGCGGCCACCTGGGCGCCGCCCCGGGCGGCCTCCAGCATGCGCTCGGCTTCCAGCACTTCGAGTGCTGCCTGGCGCTCGGCCGCCTCCTGGCGCGCCAGAGCCGCGCTGTGCTCGGCCTTGGCCGCCCGCACATTCCCCACGCCCTTGAGGCCGTGGAACAGGGGCCAGGTGAGACCCACGCCGATCATCCAGTTCCCACTTCCCTCATCCCAGGGCGAGTCCTGCCCGTTGTACGCCAGCGAGCCGAATGCCGCGAGGGCCGGAAGCTGCGAAGACCACGCGCTGCGCACGCCGAGGTCCGCGGCTTCCGCCCCGAGCCGGTAGGCCTCGAGGTCGGCACGGCTCTCGAGCGAGCACTGGGCGCCCTGGGCGGCGCAGTCGGACCACGTGCCGTCGCCCAGGGAGTCGGTGAGCGCGACAGATGCTGAGTCGGGTAGCGCGAGCAGCGTGCGCAGCGCGGAGAGCGCGTTGTCGGCCTGCGCCTGCGCCGCTAGGCGCCGCACCTCGAGCTCGGAGGCCCTGAGCCGGGCGAGCCGGGCGTCGAGCCCGGTCACCAGACCCTGCTCATGCATCGCCTCGGCCTGCCGGGCGTGCGCCCGGGCCGCGGTGATGGCGGTGTCGAGCGCCTCCACCTGCCGGGCGGCGAGCTGGGCGTCCCAGTAGGTGCGCGTCACGAAGAACCTGGTGGCCCCGCTCGCGCGGCGGGCCGCGGCAGCCTTGGCCTGCGATGCCTTGCGCGCCGCGCCGTGGCCGAACAGCGCCTCCGGTACCAGGAGTGGCTGCTGGATCACCGCGGCGGAGGTCCAGCCGCCGTAGGGGTCCGGATCGTTGAGGGCGCCCAGGTCCAGGTCGCCCGCGCTGAAGTTCTCCTGTCGCAGCTTGAGGCCGAACACCGCCACCGGGTCGTTCGTCCGGACGGCGTTGAGGTCGAGCGTGATGCTCGGCAGGAACGCCTGGCTGGCCTGGCGGGGCAGCTCGGCCGCGGCCCGCGCATCGGCCTGGACCGCCTGCAGCGACGGGTTGGCCTCCAGGGCGCGGCTGACCGCGTCCTCCAACGAGATGCGGAGGGTGTCGCCCACTGCGATCTGGGCAGCCGCGACAAATATATTAATAGCGATGGACATATCTATTTTGCGAAAAAAAAGGGGCTCCCCGATCCCACGGGCACCTACATGTCACAGCTCCGAATGCAGCCCAAGATGTGCCCGACCTTCGGCTCCACGATCCTGTAGTACACATGGTTGCCGTCGCGGCGGGAGCTGACGATGCCGCAGCCCCGCATCTTGGCCAGATGCTGCGATACGATGGCCTGAGGCAGGTCCAGGGCCGCCTGGATCTCCGACACCGAGGTCTCACCCTGTTCCAGCACCTCCACGATCTTCAGCCGATCGGGGTGCCCGAGCATCTTGATGATCTCCGCGGCCCGCTGGAGGGTCTCCGCCTCGACCGATCTCACGAGTTGGCGCGTTGGCATGGGACATATAGTATAGCAATATGGATATTTTGTCAAGTGCCGAGCCCGCCCGGTGCCTTGGTGGGCGCGAGGCGCAGCAAAAAGGGGGAGGATACGACAGGCCGCCATCCGGATGGCCGCAGTGTCGTACCCTCCCCTTTCCCGGGGTGGGGTGCGGTTGGGGGGCCTACACGTCCAAGTTCCTCACGTACTTGGCGTGCTCCTCGATGAACGCCCGACGGGGCTCAACCTCGTCGCCCATCAGGGTCTCGAACAGCCGGGCGGCTTCCACCGCGTCCTCCAGCTCCACCCGCAGCAGGGTCCTGGAGGCAGGGTCCATGGTGGTGTTCCACAGCTGATCCTTGTTCATCTCGCCCAGACCCTTGTAGCGCTGGACCGTGATGCTCCCCTGCCCGCCATTTGACAGCCGCTTGATGTACTCGTCCCGCTCGGAGTCGTCGTAGGCGTACAACTGCTGTTTGCCCTTGGCTACGCGGTACAGCGGCGGCTGCGCGATGTACACGTAGCCCGCCTCGATCAGCGGCCGCATTTCCTTATAGAAGAAGGTGAGCAGCAGCGTGCGGATGTGAGAGCCGTCCACGTCCGCATCGGTCATGATGATCACCTTGTGGTAGCGGGCCTCCTGGAGCTTGAAGTCGTCCTCGCCCACGCCGGTGCCGATGGCGGTCACGATGGCCCGGATCTCCTCGTTGGACAGGACCTTGTCCACCCGCGCCTTCTGCACATTGAGGATCTTGCCGCGCAGCGGCAGGATCGCCTGGAACTGCCGGTCGCGGCCCTGCTTGGCGGTTCCGCCGGCGCTGTCGCCCTCCACGATGTAGAGCTCGCACATGCTCGGGTCGCTCAGCGAGCAGTCCGCCAGCTTGCCCGGCAGCACCCCGTTCTCCAGCGCGCTCTTCTTGCGCACCAGCTCGCGCGCCTTGCGCGCGGCCTCCCGCGCCCTGGCGGCGCTCAGGGCCTTGTCGATCACGGCGCGGGCCGCCCCCGGGGTCTCCATCAGATAATTGCCGAGGCGCTCGTACAGGACCGTCTTGACGACCCCCTCAACCTCGGAGTTGCCGAGCTTCGTCTTGGTCTGTCCCTCGAATTGCGGCTCCTTGACCTTCACGTGGAGCACCGCGGTGAGCCCCTCGCGGACGTCGTCGCCGCTGAGGGTCACGGTGTCCTTCTTGAACATC
>CAYGBV010000049.1:0-52376 GCA_964348295.1 uncultured Gemmatimonadaceae bacterium | reverse complement strand
TCGTTGACGCACCGGGTGAGCGCGGCCCTGAAGCCGGTGAGGTGGGTGCCCCCCTCGTGCGTGTTGATGTTGTTCACGAAGGAGAACACGTTCTCCTGGTAGCCGTTGTCCCACTGCATCGCCACGTCGATCTCCACGTCCTCCCTGGTGGTGGAGAAGTGGATCGGCTTGGCGTGCAGCGCCTTGCGGCTCCCCCGCAGGAACTGCACGAACTCGGCGATGCCCTTCCTGTATTGGAACGTCTCCTGCCTGGGCTCCTCGCCCCGCTTGTCGGTGAGAGTCAGCCTGACCCCCGAGTTGAGGAACGCGAGCTCTCGCAGCCGGTTGGCGATGGTGGAGTAGTCGTAGCCCAGCTCGTTGAAGATCTCCGGGTCCGGCCGAAAGGTGACCTTGGTGCCGCTCTTCTTGACCTCTCTGCCGACCTTGAGCCGTTGCTTCGTCTTGCCGCGCTCGAAGGCCATGTGGTGTTCCTTACCGTCCCGCCACACCCACACGTCGAGGCGCTCCGACAACGCGTTCACCACCGAGACACCCACGCCGTGGAGCCCACCCGACACCTTGTAGCTGCTCTTGTCGAACTTCCCGCCGGCGTGCAGCATGGTCATCGCCACCTCGACGCCCGGCTTCTTCTCCGTCTTGTGGAGGTCAACCGGGATGCCACGACCGTTGTCGATGACGGTGACTGCGGCGTCCTCGTGCACGGTGACGTCGATCTTGTCGCAGTACCCTGCCATGGCCTCGTCGATGGAGTTGTCGACCACCTCGTAGACGAGGTGGTGCAGGCCGCGGGCGCCGGTGGAGCCGATGTACATTCCGGGCCGCCGCCGCACGGCCTCGAGGCCCTTGAGGACCTGGATCGAGTCCGAGCTGTAGCGATCTCGCTGCTGTGGTGCCGTCATGGCCTTCCGTGGGTGTGATACGAAAAAAGGGGCCGCGGGCGACCCCATCTGAGGTCCTCGCAATATACCTAGCCCGAGGTCGAAAATCAATTGGCCAGGCACTTTCTAAGTCATTGTAGAATAATCCCTTAAGCCCGTTGCCGTCGGTCCGGATGAGGGCCTGGATAAGCCTGCGAAATGGGGTGGTCGAGCTGCTGTTGGAGCGGCCGCTTAAGGTCGTGTAGCACCGCCTCACGCCGCCGCGAGCTGGCCCACGGAAGGCTCACTCTGCCCGCCACACGATGCGCTTTATCTTCTTGCCCCGCTCGCCGAGCCGCCTGAGGATGTCGGCCGACATGAGCTGGAGCTCCTGCATCCACGCTGCCGATCGCACGCTCACGAAGAGAGTGCCGTCGGGGCCCACGCTCAGCGGCGTCGCGACCTCGGCGATCTTGGGTCCGACCAGCTCCGCCCACTCGGGGATCACGCTGGCCTGGTCGAGCCGCTGCTTGAGGCCGCTGCGCTTGATGTACGTACCCAGCGCGTCGCCCAGCGGCGTGGCCGGCGGTTTCTTCTTACGTGGCAAGTCGCCCTCCCGTCATGCGCCAGCGCGGCCGCTTCAACAGGGCAGGGGGGACCTCCGACTCGCGCGGCGCCGTGACGATGGCCTGCCCCGGAAGCGTCTCCTCGATGAGGGTGAGCAGCCGCGCCTGCCGTCCCGCGTCGAGCTCGGCGAACACGTCGTCGTACAGCGCGACGGGGGCGCTCCCCCGCGCCGCGGTGAGGGTCTCGGCTTCCAGCAGCCGCAGGGCGACGGCAGCGGTCCGATGCTGGCCGGACGAGCCGTAGGTTCGAAGCTCCTTCCCGTTCAACGAGAGGTCCAGGTCGTCCCGGTGGGGGCCGGTGGTGGTCATGCCGCGGCGCAGGTCTCGGTCGATGGTGGCGGCGAGGCCACGCTCCAACTCCTCAGGCGCGTCGCTCTCCCGGTGATGATGGGGATGGTACCGCGCGCCAGGCGTGGCGTCTTCTCCCAAGGCGTGGCACAGCTCGCCGTACCGGTCGGCCTGCGACCCGGCCCACCGTCGCCGCGCCGCGCCGACGTGAGCCGCCGCGCTCGCGAACGGTGCGTCGAACGCCTGAGCCTCCTCCGGGCGCCCCCGCTTGAGTGCGGCGTTCCGCTGCCTGAGCGCGTTGCGCATGGCACTGAGGTGCGTGAGGTACCCGGGCTCGCTGAGCGACAGAGCGACGTCGAGATAGCGGCGCCGTCCGGCAGGACCGCCCGCCACGATTGCGCGGTCGGCCGGCGCAAATGCGACTGCGGTCACGAGGCCCACGGCTTCGGACAGCTTCTTCACCTCGGCCCGGTCTACCGTGACCTTCTTGCGCCGGCCGTGTACCTCGTAGCCCACCGTGATGCGCCGCCCGGCGCCGCCGGCCACGAAGAAGCCCGCTTCCCCGAAGCGTGCCAGCTCGCGGTCCTTGGCGCCGCGCAGCGAGCGGAACAGGACTAGGTAGTAGATCGCCTCGAGGAAGTTTGTCTTGCCGTGGCCGTTCTCGCCGAGGACCACCGCGCCCTCGGGCGGCAGCTCCACGTCGAGCGACGCCAGGTTGCGGAAGTTGCGGGCGGTGAGCTGGCTCAGGTGCACGGCGTGCAGGTCACTGCGCTTGAGACAGTGACCGAGTCGTCTCGAGGTCCAGCAGCCGGCGCTTGAGCGGGAGGCCGCCGCCGTAGCCCCCCAGCCTGCCGCCGGCCGCGACCACGCGGTGGCAGGGGACGATGATGGGGATCGGGTTGCGCCCGTTGGCGCTGCCCACCGCCCGGGCCGCTTTGGGGTTCCCGATGGCGCTGGCGACCTCGCCGTAGGTCACCGTCTCCCCATACGGGATGCGTGCGACTACGTCCCACACTCGGTGATCGAACGCCGTGCCGTGAGGCCTGACTGGTACCGTGAATGCCGTTCGGCGGCCCGCGAGGTACTGCTCCAGCTCCTGGGCCGCGCGGCGCTCCGCGGGCGTCTGGGGTGCGCGATGGCCGCGTCGGTTCAGCTCGATGCGGGTGACGGCGCCGTCGGACACGGTGACGGCGAGGGAGACCAGTACCGTGGCGACGGTGAAGGGTGTGGGGGGAGCCATTCCCAATTATAAGCCGCGGTCCGCGGGCTCGTTCGCCGATGGTGCTGCAGCGCCGTTCGTGCCCGCTTCACGATTTCTTCACGATCAACTCCACAAGCTTCCGCGAGCGATGCGGTCGGGTTTTTAATGCCGGCCGCGGGCACACCGACCCCAGGGGGGGATTCGCATGCCCCAGCAGGTACCTCGTCTCGCCGCGGTCTTTGCCGTGGCCGTCATAGGTCTGATCGTGGCGCGCAGCCTGCTCGTGCCGGAGACGTTCGGTGACGTAGGGCACTATCGGGCGGCGGCGGTGGACTCCATCGCTGCCCACCCGAAGAAGTACGCTGGGCACCAGGCGTGCACGGTGTGCCACCGGCCCATCGCCGAAGCGCGGGAGGCCTCGAACCACCGTGGGGTGCGCTGCGAGGTGTGCCACGGGCCGGCTGCGGCTCACGTAGCGGCTCCGCTCGACGTCAAGCCGTCTGCCCCACGCGAGCGGGGCTTCTGCCCGCTGTGCCATTCATACAATGCGTCACGTCCCACCGGCTTCCCGCAGATCGATTCGGTGCGGCACAACCCGCTGGTGCCGTGCATAGAGTGCCACGAGCCGCATGCGCCGGAGCCGCCGGTGACCCCCCGGGAGTGCAGCGCCTGCCACGGGCAGATCGCCAGCCACAAGGCGGTGTCACACCACGTGGAGCTGAGCTGCACGACCTGCCATGAGGCACCGGCGGCGCATAGGGCCAACCCTCGGTCGGTGCGCCCTGGCAAGCCGACGGAGCGGAGCTTCTGCGGCGCCTGCCATGCGACGGACGCGCCCGCGCCCGAGCGGATCCCGCGCGTCGATCTGCGGAGTCACGGCCAGCCCTATGTCTGCTGGCAGTGCCACTATCCCCACCATCCCGAGGCGCGATGATGCCGGAATCGCCAGACGCGGCGGCACGGACTGCCGGGCAGCCCGAGGGCGCACCGGTCGATCGCCGGGAGTTCCTGCGGGACCTGCTCACAGCGTGTGGGGCGGCGGCGCCGGTGCTGTGGTGGGGCACGGTGAGCGTGCCGGCAGCGGCCGCCCAGGGGGGGCAGGCCGGGTACGATCCCACGGAGCACCTCTATGGGATGGGGATCGACGTGCGGAAGTGCATCGGCTGCGCGCGGTGCGTGGTGGCGTGCAAGACCGAGAACGATGTCCCGGAGGAGCCACATTTCTTCAACACCTGGATCGAGCGCTACGTGATTCGGCGCGACGGCGACGTCGAGGTGGACAGCCCCAACGGCGGGATGGATGGCTTCCCCTCTATTGAGGATGCCGGGAGCGTGCGCCGCACATTCTTCGTCCCGAAGCTGTGCAACCACTGTGACAACCCGCCGTGCGTCCAGGTGTGCCCCGTAGGCGCCACCTTCATAACGCAAGACGGTGTGGTGCTGGTGGACGACGATTACTGCATCGGCTGTCGTTACTGCATCCAGGCATGTCCGTACGGGGCGCGCTACATCCACCCGGAGAAGCACGTCGCCGCGAAGTGCACGTTCTGCTACCACCGAGTAGTCGACGGGCTTGTGCCGGCCTGCGTCGAGGTGTGCCCCACGGGCGCCCGGATCTTCGGCGAGGTCGAGCAACGCGCCACGCCGCTTGCGCGGTTCCACCAGTTCAACGACGTGCAAGTGCTCAAGGCGCACCTGAACACGAAGCCGAAGGTGCACTACGCCAACCTGGATGGGGAGGTGAGGTAGGATGCAGGGGTACATCTACCCCAACGAGCTCGAGAGCCAGTGGGGCCTGCTCATTGTTCTGTACCCGTACATCACCGGCCTGGTGGCCGGCGCCTTCATCCTCGCCTCGCTGGAGCGGGTGTTCAATGTCAAGGAGGTGCAGCCCACGTACCGGCTGTCGCTGCTGACCGCGCTGGCGTTCCTCTTGGTAGCACCGCTACCGCTGCTGGCGCACCTGGGACACCCCGAGCGCTCGTACGAGATCTTCCTCACCCCGAACAGCCAGTCCGCCATGGCGATGTTCGGCTTCGTGTACGCCTGGTACCTCGCCGTAGTCCTGCTGATCGAGATCTGGTTCGACTACCGCAAGGACATGGTAGTGAAAGCGCGGTCGTCGCGCGGCCCGACGCGGTGGCTCTACTACGCTCTCACACTGGGGGCCACCGATCTTTCGGAGAAGGCCCTGAAGTTCGACGACACTGCAGGGCGGTGGATCACCGTCATCGGCATTCCCTCTGCGTTCCTGCTCCACGGCTACGTGGGATTCATCTTCGGCTCGGTCAAGGCGAACCCGTGGTGGAGCAGCGTGCTCATGCCGGTCGTGTTCCTGTTCTCCGCCATGGTGTCGGGCATCGCGCTGGTGCTGGTGCTGTACATGCTCACGACGCTGTTCCGCTGGCGGAAGATCGACATGGCGTGCCTCGACAAGCTGGCGCAGTTCCTGTTCTACGCACTGGTGGTGGACTTCTCGCTCGAGGCGCTCGACTTCATCCATCGGCTCTATGAGTCGGAAGAGTCGATCGAGATCCTGCGACAGCTCATCGAAAGCCGGTTGTTCATCTCGCTGATAGTGCTCCAGGTCGTGATGGGAACGGTGATTCCGCTGGTGGCGCTGGCGCTGGTGTCGCCCGGTCTGAAGAGGGGCGGCATCCTCCGAACGCCGCCGGAGCTGCGACAGCTCATCTACCTGGCGGCGGCTGTCCTCATTCAGATCGGCATCTTCAGCATCCGCTGGAACGTGGTCATCGGTGGCCAGCTCTTCTCGAAGAGCCTGCGCGGCTTGACGCTCTACAGGGTGGAGTTGCTCGGAGTCGAAGGACTAGGGATGACGATCGGACTGCTGTTCCTACCGTTCGTCATCCTGTGGGTGCTGGTCAAGCTCTTGCCGCCCTGGAGCGACAGCGAAACGCCGGACGTTTCCGGAGTCGCTGTGTAGGTCGGGGCTGCATCCTCATCTCGGCGATCAGACTGTCGCGGAACCGGACGGGGCCGTGAATCTCAGGGGGAAAGACCATGCGGTTTAGCGAGCGTATCAGTACGGCGGTGACTGGCGGCGTGCAGTGCCCCGGGTGCGGGAAGGTCGTCAAGCCGGTGCTTCCCGCGATGGAGCCCGAGCCCGCCGCCGAGGGCGGGAAGCGGTGGTCGTTCGTGTGGCGCGATCCGTCCGGCGAGGTCTGCCCGGAGTGCCAATTCCCGCTGGCCCGCTACGCCAGGCGGCTCAAGTGGATCCGCACCTTCAGCGTGGGTGTCGTGCTGCTGACGATCGCATTCCTGCTGTACGCTCTGGGGAGGATGACGGAATTCCCCTCGTGGTTCGGCTGGGTGGTACAGGCCTGTGCAGGGATCGGGTTCGTCGCCCTTCTGATCGGACTCGTGGGGCTCGTTGTCGGCGGTCGTAGCAGGTCTGCGGACGGTACCATTTGAGGAATGTCGTGAGGATTCGGTTCAGTAATCCGAAGCCGCCTGGGCGACTCGATCGAAGAATCGCGGTCGGGTTGGCCGTGCTGGTTCTCGCCGTGGTAGTGATGGTGCCGCTGGTAGCAAGGCGCGGCGCCGCCGTGCGGCAGCCCATCGAGTTCAATCATCGCAAGCACACCGAAGAGCTCGGTCTCAACTGCGAGTTCTGCCACGCATACGTTCGCGGCGGCACCCACGCCGGGCTGCCAGATGCCCAGACGTGCTCCATGTGTCACTCGGTGGCGCAGGGTACGTCAGAGGAGGCGGCGCGTGTCACCGAGCTCATCACGCAGGGCGATCCGCTGCGGTTCAACAAACTGTTCCGTCTCGATCCGCACGTGTACTACACGCACCGACGTCATGTTGAGCTCGGTGAGATGGAGTGTCAGGTGTGCCACGGTGCAATCGCCACGACTGAGCGTCCGCCGCGTAGGCCTCTGGTGCAGATAACCATGGACTTCTGCATGGACTGCCACCGAGCGCAAGGGCAAACGCTGGACTGCAACGCATGCCATCGGTAGAGGGGGAGATAGCGGCATGACACCGACCAGACGCGAGTTCCTGTGGACCATGGGTGCCACCGCGCTCGCCCTCCAGCAAGCACAGGAGGTGTTCTGGACGGCGGAGGAGGGTGCGGAGGATCCGGGCTGGGCACCTGGCATCGAGACGCGCCACCGCTCGGCGTGCCTCGTTTGCCCGGCGCGGTGCGGTATCCAGGGCCGCATGGTGGATGGCCGGCTCGTCAGGATCATGGGTAATCCGCTCCACCCCATGAGCCAGGGTGGTGTCTGCCCACGGGGTGTAGCGGGGGTGCAGATGCTGTACCACCCCGAGCGGCTGGCATCGCCGCTGGTCCGCGTCGGCGCCCGCGCTGCCGGACAATGGCAGACCGTGTCACACGAGGGCGCCATCGCGCTCATCGTGGAGCGGTTGCAGGATCTGCGGGCCGCCGGGCGGCCAGAGGCGCTGGCTCTGTTGGCGGGCTACTGCGCCGGCACGATGCAGGATCTGTGGCGTCACTTCCTCCGGGCGTACGGATCACCCAACTACGTGCCGGACGAGTATGACGACGGGACGGACACCATCATGGCACTGATGCACGGCATCCCGCGTCGTCCCGGCTACGACCTGGAGCAAGCCGACCTGGTGCTGTCCATCGGTGCCCCGCTGTTCGAGTCGTGGTGGGCGCCGCTGCAGGCGTTCGTGGCGTATGCCAATCCCAACGGCAACGAGGAAGGCCGGCCGCGGTTCGTTCAGGTGGACACGCGCTTCTCACGCACCGCGGCGCGAGCGAACGAGTGGATGGGCATTCGACCCGGAACGCATGCCGTGCTCGCTCTGGGCATCGCCTACGTGCTGCTCAGGGATGAGTTATACGACGCCCGCTTCGTGGCGGAGCACGTCTCGGGCTTCGAGGATGTCGTCGATAGGCGCGGCCGAGTGCGGGAGGGTTACCGCTCGCTGATCATGCGCCACTACCGTACAGAGGAAGTCTCGGCAGTCACGGGAGTGCCGGTCGAGCGCATCGCCCAACTCGCCCGGACGCTCGCGCGCGCCAGGGCACCGGTGGTGGTGTGTGGGCCAGACGTGACGCTGGCGCCGCACGGCCTCCTTGCCGGGTTGGCGGTGCACAGCCTCAATGTGCTGCTGGGGAGCATCAATCGTCCGGGGGGTGTGCTGTTTGGGGACGATCCTCCGCTCGCTCCGCTCCCGTCGCTGCAGTTGGACGAGACTGGACGCTCCGGCCTCGGACGCGCCCCGATCGGCGGAGCGCCACCGCCCTTCGGAGCGGGGGATCCGCCCCTTCGGTTCGCGGAGGCGGTCGCGGCGGGGTCTGGCTCGGATGTCGATGCGCTCCTCCTCTACTACGCCGACCCCCTGGCCTCATCGACCCAACCCGAGACTTGGAGGGCAGCGCTGGAGAAGGTGCCGTTCGTGGTGAGTTTCTCCCCATTCCTCGACGAGACGACCCGTCACGCCGACGTCGTGCTGCCCGATCTGCTGCCGTACGAGCGTTGGCAGGATGCGCCCACACCGACCTCGTACCCGCGCCAGGTCTGGGGAATAGCCCGGCCACTGGTGGAACCCCATTCCGGCGGAATGCACACGGGTGACGCGTTGCTGGCCATCGCACGCGGCTTGGGTGGCGGCGTGGCGCAGAGCCTTGCTCAGCAGAGCTTCGAGTCGCTTCTCAAGGCACGCGCACGCGGCCTCTTCTCAGCCCGTCACGGCATGACGTTGGGTGACGAATTCGAGCGGCAACACCATCGCCAGATGGAGGAGCGCGGCTGGTGGTTGCCGGAACACGGGGACTTCGAGGCGTTCTGGGAAGAGTTGGTGGAGCGCGGTGGTTGGACGGATCTGTTCTACGACCACACTGATCCTGCGCGAACCGCACAAACGCCGAGCGGCCGGATCCAGCTCATGCCGGAGGCGCTGTTGCGTGAGCTCGATGCGGAGGGGAGAGACCGCACGCCGTACGTCGACGTGGTGCCGGAGGCCGTGGTCGCCGAGGACCGGTTCCCGCTTCGCCTCCTGCCGTATCGTGTCTCGACCCTCGCGTCGGGCACCCTGGGCTTCGAGCGGTGGCTGGCGGAGCAGCCCGGCCTCTTTCCCGAGGTGCACTGGGCGCCCTGGGTGGAAGTCGCACCCGCCACGGCCGCGGCGCTGGGATTTGACGACGGCACGATGGTGTGGGTGACGTCTCGACGAGGTCGGTATCGTGCGCGCCTCAAGGTCTTCCCGGGTACGGCGCCGGAGAACGTGTGTGCACCCTATCGGTTACTGTCGCCCGACGGAGAGCTGGCCAACCCTCTCCGGTTGCTCGAGCCGTCTGGCGATACGCTGACGGGATTGACGAGCTGGTTTTCCACCTTCATACGCCTCGACAGGGCGTGAGGGGTGCGGGAACTATGACGCGCTGGGGCATGGTGATCGATCTCGACCGCTGCACGGGCTGTGCGGCGTGCGAGGTGGCGTGCAAGAGCGAGAACAACATCCCGACCGTCTCCGCCGAGCAGGCGGAGATGGGACGCACCATGAGCTGGATGAAGGTCACGGCTCATGTGGAGGGGGAGTTCCCCGACACCGTCATGCAGTTCTACCCCCGTCCCTGCATGCACTGTGACAACCCACCGTGCATCAGGGTGTGTCCAGTGGAGGCGACTTACATCAGCGACGAGGGGATCGTCGGCCAGATCTATCCGCGCTGCATCGGATGCCGATACTGCGCCAACGCGTGCCCCTACCTGGTCAAGTACTTCAATTGGTATGGGCCCGAGTGGGCCGAGTCCGAGCGCCAGCACCTCAATCCGGACGTGTCCGTGCGGCCCAAGGGCGTCATCGAGAAGTGCACGTTCTGTCATCACCGGCTCCAGCAGGTGCGGGAGGATGCCCGCGCCGAAGGGCGCGAGCTGCGGGAAGATGACTACCAGCCGGCATGTGCCGAGATCTGTCCTACCGGCGCCATCGTTTTTGGCGACCTCGACGATCCAACCCATCGGGTGGCCGAGCTGAAGGAGGATCCACGGGTGATGCGGTTGATGGAGGACCTGGGAACGCAACCGAAGGTCTACTACCTGCGGGCGAGGACCTGACATGCGCGAGGACGTGAAGGCCAAGCTTGAAGGCCTGCCGCCCGACGAGCGAGTGCTCCTGCGGCCGCTGGTAGAGACGTCGCGCGGGTTCTACGTCGTAGCGGCCGTCCTGGTTGCCGTCACCCTCTGGGGATTCTTCGCCTACTACTTGCAGGTGCGCTACGGGCTTGGTCGAACCGGACTGAACCGGCCGGGGTACTGGGGCATCTACATCATCTGCTTCGTGTTCTTCATCGGGATCAGCCACGCAGGTACGCTGATCTCTGCGATCCTCAGGGTCAGCAAGGCGGAATGGAGACGAGCGATCACTCGATCGGCGGAGCTGATCACGGTGCTGGTCATCGGGTTCGGCGCGATCCAGCCAATCATCGACCTGGGGCGGCCCGACCGCGTGCTCAATGTGGTGCTCCACGCCCAACTCAGCTCCCCGCTCCTCTGGGATGTGATCAGCATTGGCCTGTATTTCACCGCCTGCACGATCTATCTCTACGTCCCGATGATCCCGGACCTCGCGATCATCCGTGATTCGGGAATCAAGGCTCCGCGCCTCTACAGGTTCCTGGCGGCCGGGTATCGGGGCACGCCGGTGCAGCGGTGGCGGCTCGAGCGTGCCATCGGGGTCCTGTCGATCGTCGTAATTCCCATCGCTGTGTCGGTGCATACGGTCATCGGCTGGATCTTCGCGATGACGCTGCGGCCGATGTGGCACAGCACCATCTTCGGGCCCTACTTCGTCATGGGGGCGATCTATTCCGGAATCGCGGCGATCCTGATTGCGATGGTCATATTGCGACGGGCGTACGGCCTCGAGGACTACTTCAAGGACATTCACTTTGACTACTTGGGGCGCATGCTGCTCCTGTTCAGCGTGCTGTGGTTCTACTTCACGTTCGCGGAGTACCTGACGGCGTTCTACGGTGGCGAGCCCGGCGAGATGCGCACCTTCTGGGCGAAGCTCATCGGGGAGTTTGCGATACCGTTTTGGATCATGGTCGCTGGTTGCTTCGTGATCCCACTGGCTCTCATGGCACGGCCGTCGACCCGGACACCGCGCGGCACACTCATCGCAGGGATTGCCGTCGTGATCGGCATGTGGCTCGAGCGGTACAACATCGTGGTTCCGACGTCTGTCAATCCACGCTGGGAGGTCGAGTCCATTGGTCATTACCTGCCGTCTTGGATCGAGCTATCCATCATGGCCGGGACGTTCTCTGGCTTCGTTCTGCTGTACATGGTCGCCACCAAGTTCGTGCCGATCGTCTCGATCTGGGAGATAAAGGAGGGGAGGGAGGCCGTGCAGGAGGTCGCCGAACGGGTGGCAAGGTACTCGAGTTCGACCAGCTACTAGCCGCAGTGAGAGACGCATGATATCCGCTATGTGCTGCGTGAAGTCCAGGTGGCTCGAGATCGTCGGGGCCCTCGCCTGGTTGTGGTTGACGGGCGTGCCGAGCGTCCTCGCACAGTCGAATCAGCCGTACCCCGGCGAACCCATCGCGGGCCGACGCATCTTCGTCGAGCGAGGGTGTGTGCGGTGCCACGCCATCTGGGGGAATGGCGGCAACCTGGGTCCCGACTTCGCGTTGGTCGGTGCCGGCCGGAGCCTGCAGCAACTGGCGGGCATGTTTTGGAATCATACCCCGAGGATGATCGAGACCGTGCGGGAAAGGGGATTCCAGTGGACGAGCTTCACGGAGGCGGAGCTCGCTGACATCATCAGCTACATCTACTACGTCAAGCTCTTCGACGAGCCGGGAGATCCCAGCCTCGGCGAAAGGTGGTACCGGGAGCAGCGCTGTGCGGCGTGCCACGCCGTGGGCGGCGAAGGCGGGAATGGCGGTCCCGCTCTCGACGGCTACGCTCGCTACGTCGCACCGATCATGCTGGCCCAGGGGATGTGGAACCACTGGGCCAGCATGCGAGCACGGCTATCGGTGGATCGGGTGCCCATGCCGACGTTCCTCGGGCGGGAGATGGCTGACATCCAGGCCTACGTCCGGGAGCGATCCTCGCTGCGGGGACGCGACCTGGTGTTCCTCCCGCCCCCGAATCCCAACGCGGGTCGGCAGCTGTTCGCGTCCAAAGGATGCAGCGGCTGCCACGGAAGGGACGGTAGTGGGACGGCGTTCGGGCCGGATCTCCGCTCGGCGACTCAGCGACTCCGGGTCTCTGAGATCGCGGGCGCGTTGTGGAACCACGCATCACAAATGGCCCAGGTCATGCGCGCCCGGGGCATCACGTTTCCGCGGTTTCAGGGAACCGAGATGGCTGACGTGATCGCGTTCCTGTACTACCTGCGGTTCTACGAGATGGGAGGCGACCTGCGGCGAGGCGAGCTCCTCTTTACGAGCAAGGGGTGCTCGACCTGCCATGCGCCTGGCGGTGAGTCGTCGGTCGGGCCCGATCTGTCGCAGTCACAGGCGGTACTGACGCCGCTCGGATTGGCGACGGCAATGTGGGACCATGCCCCCGCCATGTATGACCTGGCGCAACTCCAACATGCGGAGTGGCCGCTGTTTGAAGGCGACGAGATGCGGGATCTGTCGGTCTACCTGAGAAGCCTCGTCACGGAGGGACGGTCGGAGTCCGGAGGTGGCAAGTAGTCGGGGCGTCGCGGCAGGCGGCGACGCGTTGCGACGACGAGGTGGAACGCTGCATGAAGGGCGGGCCCAACATGGCTATCGAGTCCTTGAACCGGTTTGCTGCCGGTAACCGAGCTGCTACGACGGCAGTCTGTGTCGTCGTCTTGCTGCTTAGCTCGTCCCTCCGGCCGATGCTGGCGCAAGTACCTGCGGGGCCAGGTCAGAACGTGCTGGCGGGCGCTAGACTCTTCGGCGCAATGGGATGTGCCGGGTGTCACGCGATCGACGGCGTTGGAGGCTCGGTGGGCCCCGATCTCGGACGTCCCTCGGAGCCCCATTCATACTACGGCTTCGCTGCCGCGATGTGGAATCACCTCCCGCAGATGGTGCAGCGGATGGATGAGCTGGGGATTCCGCGGCCGCGCCTTGATGCGTGGGAAGCTGGCGACCTGATAGCATTTCTGGTGTGGCTCGACTACTTCGATCCGCCCGGCGAGATCGACCGTGGTGAGAGTCTCTTCACGGAGAAGAAGTGCGTGCTGTGCCACCAGGTCGCCGGGGTAGGTGGCGTCGCGGGGCCGGACCTCGACTTCCTGAGCCAGTACGGATCACCGATCCAGATCGCCACGGCGATGTGGAACCACGGCCCGGCGATGACCGAAGCGATGCAGGCTCAAGGGATCCGGCGTCCCTCCTTCACCGGCGCCGAGCTGACGGATCTCATCGCCTACCTGGAGTCGTGGTCCCCGGGCATGCCGACCGGACCGCTGTACGTGCTCCCCGGGCGTCCCGACGAGGGGCGCCAGCGCTTCGTGGACCGTGGCTGCAGCCAGTGCCATGGCGTTGAGGGGGAGACTGGCATGTTGGCACCGGACCTGGGTAGAATGGGGCGGCACGGGAGCCTGATCGACTTCGCCGCGGCGATGTGGAACAAGGCTCCTACCATGCTCGACGCCATACGGAGACGCGGGATCTCGGTGTCGCGGCTCAGCGCCGGGGACATGGCGGATCTCGTCGCCTATCTGTCGTCGGTTCGGTATTTTGGCGAGGCAGGCGATGCAACTCGAGGAGCGCGGCGCGTGCGAGACAAGGGATGTCTGGAGTGCCATTCGGTGGGAGGTAGGGGAGGCACGGCAGCCGGTGATCTGGCCCAGGCTAAGGCGCTCGGCTCACCTGCCGCGGTCATGGCGGCACTGTGGAACCACGCGCTCATGACAGAAGGCGAGACCGGAGAAGCCGTGTCCTGGCCTGCCTTCAGCACAGTCGAAATGGCAGACCTGTCCGTGTATCTCCAGACGTTGGGGCGCGAGAACAGATGAAGCGGTCGGCGCTCGGAATGCTCGTATCGTTCTGTCTGCTGGTGACGTTTGCCTTGCGGTCAGATGCCGCGGCGCAAGAGCAGGAGGCCGCGGAGGACAACTGCCGTGCCTGCCACCTGGTGCTGGGAGATGAACGTCTTTCCAGTCCCGCGAGGGCTTTTTCCAGTGACATTCACGCGGCGCGGGGATTCGGATGCGTTGCCTGCCACGGTGGCGACGCGACGGACCCTGGGGTCGCCTCGATGGACCCGGCTGAGGGATTCCTCGCCAAGCCCGGGCGCGAGCAGGTAGCCGAGTTTTGTGGCCGCTGCCACTCGAACGCGGAGTTCATGAGGCGCTACAACCCCTCGATTCGGGTGGACCAAGTGGCGGAGTACGCCAGTTCGGTGCACGGTCGACGGCTAATAGAGAGCGGTGATCCCAAGACGGCGACGTGCGTGAGCTGCCATCCGGCGCACTCTATCAGGCCGCCTTCCGATCCGCTCTCGAGTGTCAATCCACTCAATGTCCCAGCGACCTGCGCGAGCTGTCACGCCGACGCCGAGTACATGGAGCCATATCGCATTGCTACCGACCAGCACGAGCGATACCAGCAGAGTGTGCATTGGGAGGCGATGGCCGAAGGCGGTGATCTGTCGGCACCCACGTGTAATGATTGTCACGGGAACCACGGTGCTGCTCCGCCCGGAATCTCCTGGGTCGGCAACGTGTGTGGACAGTGCCACAGCGTGATGGCAGATCTCTTCGCACAGAGCAGGCATGCCAGGACGTTCGCACTGCTGGGTGTGCCGGGCTGTGCCACGTGCCATAACAACCACGACATCACACGGCCCGGTGATGGGCTACTCGGGCTCGGGGAAGGAGCGGTGTGTGCCAGGTGCCACACCTCCGGAGATGCGGGTGGCCAGGTGGCCAGCGCGATGCGCAGCCTGATCGACTCCCTCGCGACGGCGTATCACGTGGCTGACTCGCTACTGGAGCGGGCAGAGGACGCCGGGATGGAGGTAAGCCGGCCGCAGTTCGAACTCGCCGGTGCGAGCACCGCTCTGATCAGCGCCCGGGCAGCCGTTCACTCCTTCAACGTGATTGCCGTGAAGAACGAGGTCGATTCAGGGTTGGAGATCGCCGCTGCGGCTCGAGTGGCGGGGGAGCAGGCGACAGCCCGTCTCCAGTTCCGACGTATGGGGTTGGCGGTCTCGGTGATCATCATTGTGGCGCTCATCCTCGGGCTCCTGCTCAAGATCCGGCAGCTCGAAAGCAAAGAACAACCGATAACCTGAACCCGAGGACATTCTGGATGGATGCAGCCGGCCCCGCGCGCGGGACTTCTCGCAGGAGATTCGTCGATTGGCTGCTGAGCAGGACGCTGACGACCTGGCTGCTCAGCACCAGCATCGGTGGCCTCGTGCTCGCGATACTCTACCCGACAGGCCGCTACCTGGTGCCACCTGCCGCGGGCGAGTCCGCAACGGCCTCGGTGACGCTGCCATTCGGACCCGATGATGTCCCCCCCAACTCGGCGGAGATCTTCAGGTTCGGCAGCCGACCGGGGATCCTGGTGCGCACCGCGACCGGCGAGTTTCGCGCCTTCTCGGCCGCCTGCACGCACCTGGGCTGCATCGTGCAATATCGAGGTGACATCGGCCACATCTGGTGCGCGTGCCACAACGGGCACTTCGACCTCAACGGCCAGCAGATCGAAGGCCCGCCCCCGGCGCCGCTGGAGACCTACGTCGTGAACGTGCGCGACGATCAGATCTTTGTGAGCAAGGCGAGCTGACATGGCGCGACTGCGTAAGTGGTTGGCCGACTGTGAGGCGTGGCTCGAGGCGCGGGTCGGGCTGGCGGGCCTCAAGGCGCTCGCCAAGAAGAAGGAGGTGCCGGTCCACCGGCACACGATCTGGTACTACTTGGGAGGGATGACGCTCTTCCTGTTCGTCGTCCAGGTGTCCACGGGTATCCTGCTGCTGTTCTACTACCGACCCAGCGCCGAGGAGGCCTACGAGTCGGTACAGTTCCTGATGGCCGAGGTGGAGTTCGGATGGCTGGTCCGCTCGATCCATTCGTGGGCCGCGAACCTGATGATCTTCACCCTGTTCATACACCTGTTCAGCGTGCTACTCCTGAAGGCCTACCGTCGGCCGCGGGAGATAACCTGGTTCTCAGGGGTGGCGCTCATGGGCCTCGCACTGGCCTTCGGGTTTACCGGGTATCTGCTGCCCTGGAACGAGTTGGCATACTTCGCGACGCGGGTGGGGACCGAGATCGTCGGCGCGGTGCCGATCGTAGGGGAGTTTCTGCTGCGGGTCGCGCGGGGTGGAGACGACGTGACGGGTGCCACGCTCACGCGGTTCTACGCGTTTCACGTGGCTGTCTTCCCGCTGCTCACCGTCGTCATCCTGGGGCTGCATTTGTTCCTCGTGCAAAAGCAGGGGATGAGTGTCCCGCCCGACGTCGAGCGGCAGGGAGGGAGCAAGCGCGCGATGCCGTTCGTCCCCAACTTCCTGCTGCGGGATCTGGTGGGGTGGCTCGTCGCGCTCGCGGTTCTGGCGGCGCTGGCAGCCTATTTCCCGGCGCATCTCGGTGAGAAGGCCGATCCGTTCGCCCCGGCGCCTGCCGGGATCAAGCCGGAGTGGTACTTCATGTTCATGTTCCAGACGTTGAAGTACTTGCCGGCCCACATTCTGGGGATCGAGGGGGAGGTGGTGGGGATCATCGGGTTCGGCCTGGCCGGCCTGTTCCTGCTGCTCATTCCCTTGCTGGATCGGCGCTCCGCTCGCGGTGAGTCGAGCCGGTTGTTCACCTGGGTGGGGATCGTGATGATCGTCTACATCGTCGTGCTGACGTATCTAGGATACACTGCAGACCCGGTTAGCTGATCGTCTGCCGTCTTGGGCGGCTAACTCCTTAATCTATAACGGACTATTAATGTTTCTTTAGGGAGGTGCCCTGGGGAGGTGCCCTCTATTGCGCGACTAGTTTACTCGCATTAATTAGTAACTGCGTCCAAGGTGTGCTCTGGACGTCGGTGTCAACGAAATGTGGGGGAGGAGTCCGTGATGGCACATTCCTCTGTAGGAAGAGCGTTCCTGGCTGTGTTCGCGCTGGGATTCCTCGTCATGGGCGCGTGTACGGAAGACACGATCATCTCTGAGTCGCGTGACCCCTTCAATCCACCGCCCGATTCGGCCAACGGGTTCCTGGGTTACTACGACGCGGAAGCAAAGCAGACCACCTGCGGCAATTGCCATGCGGACCAGGCCGCCGACTGGGAGGGGACCGGGCATTCCGACGCCTGGGCGGGCCTGCAGTTGGCGGGCGACAACGTCGAGGCGTCGTGTGAGGGTTGCCACGCCGTGAGTGAGAACGGGAACTCGCTGACCGATCCTGCGGGCATCAATGTGCTCGATCCGGACGACGCGGCGGGCCGTGCCGCCTACTTCGATGTCCAGTGCGAGAACTGCCACGGCCCGGGCGCAGACCACGCTGCGAACCCGCAAGCCACGAAACCCCTGGCGTCCATCGAGGCCGACGTCGACCTGGGCAACGGCTGTGGCGACTGCCACACGGGCATCCACGCTCCGTTCGTGGAGCAGTGGTCCCAGTCGAACCACGGTGCCGTGCCTGCATGGTCAATCAGCAGCTTCTCCAGGATCGGAGCAGAGTGCATCCCGTGTCACACGGGCCAGGGAGCGCTCGAGACCACGTTCCTTGAGAACGCCAACTACGTGGAGAAGGGCGGCGACAAGGTCCCGATCGTATGCGCAGTGTGCCACGATCCGCACACACACGACTTCGATGCGCAGCTGCGGGCACCGCTCGACGAGGGCTCCCGCAGCCAACTCTGCATCAAGTGCCACAACAACCGCACGGTGCCGACGGCCACGACGCACGGGCCGCACGCGGCGCAGGGGCCACTGGTGCTGGCCGAGAACATCGGCTGGTGGCCCGATAGCCTGGACTGGCGCGACGGCCTCGTCCCGGCGCACGGTGACGTGGACGTCAACCCGCGGCTATGCGGGACGTGCCATGTGGAGTCCTTCGAGGTCACCGACGCGGCGACGGGTGATTTCGTGTTCCAGAGCGTGGGGCACCTGTTCGAGGCCATTCCCTGCCTGGACGCAAACGGGATCCCCGTGCCGGGTGGCAACTGCACAACGGACCAGCGCACCTTCACCGCGTGTGTCCGGTGCCACATGACCGAGGACATTGCGCGGTCGGCGTACGAGCTGTTCAAGGCCGAGCTCACTGGTTACCTCAAGAAGGTCTGGAACGACGCCAACGGCAACGACATCCTGGACACGGGTGACACCGGACTCCTGGTGAGCATCGTGGCTCAGGAGGGGGGACGCGTACTCGACGCGAGCGATGAGCTGTTCACGGTAGCGGAGGGGATCCTGTGGAATGCGCAGCTCGCGCGCACCGACGACGCGCCATGGTTCGGGGACTTCCACATCGAGGTCACCACGGGCAACTTTCTCGAAATCGGCGGCCACCCCGCGAGCGGCAACGGGGTGCACAACCCGAAGTTCCTCAGGGCCCTGATGATCGCCTCGATCAACCACGGGGCCGCCCATTACGGTGTGCCCAACCCGCTGCCCGTTGAGCTGCGCGTGTTGCCGGAGGGCGTGGTGCGGAAGTAGGGGCTGCGGCCGAAGCCAAGGTGAGTGTGACTCGCAGCCGGCCCCGCCCTCGTGAGGGAGCGGGGCCGGTTGCACGACTGGGTGCCCCGTGACAGTCTAAGAGAGTTGTGCTCATGAGGAGTCGGACCGGGAACCAGGGAGGGGAGGGCTGAGCGAGAACGGTGTAGAGGAGAAGGCCTCGGGTCTCGGATTCAACGAGCTCCTGCTGGGTGCGGTCGTTGTGCTGATCCTCGCGACGGTCGCGCTGTGCATCGGACTCTACATACTCCCTGCCGGGCCCCTCGAGATTCCCGAAGTGCAGCCCGCGTTTCGGGTCGTGCGGCAGGCAGACTTCCCGGTCGGCGCGAGTCGGATGGTGCGGTGGGGTGAGCGGGCGATCCTCGTCGTCCGCGCCGAGGAGAGTCGCTACTTCGCGTTGCAGGGCGTTTCACCTGGGGACGGTTGCATTCTGGAGTGGGACAACGAGTCTTCGCGGGTGTACTCGCCCTGCTCCCACGTCGTGTATGACCTCCACGGCAATGTCGTGACCGGCCTCACCACGGCGCCGCTCGCCCGCTACGCAGTGTTCGTACGAGAGGGAACGGTCTACGTGACGGAGTCCTAGCATGATCCGTCGGGCATGGCACGCAGCCAAGTCCTGGTTTTTCCAAACGTGGGAAGACCTCAAGGCAAGCGCGGACGCGGGTCTGCTGGGAGGCGCCCGCTTCCTCGGGCTGATCTACGGGCCGATCGACCGCCGATTGCGGATCGATCATGCGCTGCGCAAGGCGCTGAAGTACCGGCTCGACCCCCACGTGGGCTGGCGGCAGATGTTCGGGGGCATCACGTACGTGCTGTTCATGGTGCTGGTGGTCACGGGCGTGCTGCTTGCGCTGTACTACCGCCCATCCGTGCAGGAGGCCTACCCGAGCGTGCAGCATATCGTGTCGCACGTGTCCTTCGGGTGGCTGATCTACAACCTCCATGTCTGGTCCGCGAGCCTCATCGTTCTGGCCGTGCTGGCTCACATGGCGCGAGTCCTCTTAGAGGCTGCGTACAAGCCCCCGCGAGAGACCAACTGGACCGTCGGGCTGCTCCTGCTGGGGGTGGTCCTGGCGTTCGGCGCCACCGGCTACCTGCTGCCGTGGGACCAGTGGGCGTACTGGACCGTGACCGAGGTCCTGGTGGCCATCTCCGGCTTCCCGCTGTTCGGCGCGCTCGTTGCGGATGCCCTCATGGGCGACGTCATCGTGTCGGGCGCGACGCTCAGCCGGTTCTTCGCGCTCCACGTGATCGTGCTTCCCTGGATCTCTCTGGCGCTGCTGTCGTACCACTTCACCCTGGTGCGGCGCCGCGGCATCGCGCCGCCCGTGGATGCGGGAGTAGAACCGGCGCCTTGGCGGGTGAGCGCGGTCGCGACCACGCAGGAGTGGCTCGCAGAGCACCAGGAGGAAGAGGAACCTGAGCAGGAGGGCACGCCGTTCTTCCCCAACCACCTGCTGCGGTCGCTGAGCGTGACGGTGCTGGTGCTGGCCGTGGCTGTGACGCTGGCGGTGCTGTTTCCCCGGCCCTTCGGCAATCCTGCCGACCCCCTCACGGTGCCGGATAGATTGGTCTCCACCTGGGTACCGGTTGACGTGTCGCTGGCGTTGCTTCGCTATCTGGGGATATGGGGGTTCACGGGATTTACGCTGCTGGGGTTCAGCCTATTTCTCCTCCCGCTGTTCGACCGGCGTCCGGAGCGACGCATCCGCAAGCGCCCGGTCGTGGCGGCCCTCGGGCTGGTCTTCTTCGGCGGCTTCATCGTGTTGTGGGCCCTGGGGCGGGGTATCGGCTCGTTGCCGCCATCGGAGGGGATCGGGCAGGACGAGCGGCAGGAGCGGGTGGTGCCGGCGAGGTCCGGCACACCGCTCGAGCGAGTCGGGCCGACACCGGTACAGCCGCCAGGAGATAGCGGCGTCCGGGATGGAGTGAGAAGGCCGTGATGGAGACTGTGGCGGTTCTGGGGCTGGCCCTCCTCACGGGAACGGCGCCGCTTGGCTCGGCCGCCACACCCGCGCCCCCGGCTCAGGGACTCGCCGCGCAGGGTGACTCGGCGTACGGCTGCGTCATTTGCCACGCGGACAAGCGGCGGTCGTTCACGCTCGGCGTACACTCGGAGCGGGGCATTAAGTGCCACGACTGTCACGGGGGGAATCCGGCGTCGTACGAGACGCCGGCGGCGCACCGCGGCCGTTTCGTGGGAACGCCCACCAAGCTCGAGACGATCGAGTTGTGCAGCACCTGCCACGCCGACCCCAACCAGATGCGGCAGTACGGACTGGCAGCCGACCAGCTCGCAGAATTCCGCACGAGCCGGCATGGGCAGGTTCTGCTGGAGCGCGGCAACAATGACGCCCCCACCTGTACCGATTGCCACGACGCGCACCGAATCCTGCCGCCCGAGGACGCGCGTAGCGAAGTCCACCCCATGAACATCCCGGCCACGTGCGGGACATGCCATGAGGACGTTCAGCTCATGGCGAAGTACGGGGAGCCCACTGATCAGTTTGAGCGGTATCGCGCCGGGGCGCACGGGGTGGGCGTGTTCGAGCGGCGCAACTTCGCCGCGCCGACCTGCATTGGGTGCCACGGCTCGCACGCGGCGCTGCCGCCGGCGGTCAGACAGATCGCCGATGTGTGCGGCCACTGCCACCGGCTCCTGGAGCGGGCGTTCTACGAGGGTCCCCACGGCGCCGCCGCATTAGGCGGCCGCATTCCTGGGTGCCTGGGGTGTCACAGCAACCACGGCACGGAGCGCACCCCGCCCGACGCGATAGCCACGCTGTGCACGCGGTGTCACGAGGCAGGGAGCGGCCCTGGGCTCATGGGCATTGAGCTTCAAGAGCAGATCCTGCGGGCCACTGAGGAGCTCCACTTTGCGGCCGATGCCATCGAAGAGATGGTGGCGATGGGCCACGACGTGGCGGATGAGCGCTTCCGCTACCAGAGCGCGGTCTCGGAGTACAACCAGATCGCGCTGGTGCAGCACAGCCTCGACCTCGAGCGACTGGGGGACGTCGGTCTGCGCGTGCGGTCGAACACGGGAATCATCCGGGCCACCGCGGAGGTGCATGCAGAGGAGCAGTGGGAACACAAGCTGCTGCTCATTCCGGTCTGGTTCCTTGCGCTCTCGGTGATTGTGCTGGCCTGGTTCAAGCTGCGGGATCTGAGGTCCTGACACCGAGGCATCATGGCACGCTCACGCGACTGGTTCCAACGTCTCTCCAAGCCGCTCAAGATCGGGATCCAGGTCGGCGTGCTGGCCGTGATCCTCGCAGCGGTGGGTACGGTGGGTTTTGTCGAGTACAGCGCCCAGCCGGGTTTCTGCACGAACTGCCACATCATGCGGCCCTACTACGACTCCTGGGCCACCTCGTCCCACAACGACGTGCCGTGCATCAGCTGCCACTACGCACCGGGCATCAAGGCCGAGGCCATGGGCAAGTTCCAGGCGGCTAACCAGGTAGTGCGGTACGTGACGGGGGCGTACGGCACGAAACCGTGGGCCGAGATCGAGGACGCGGCCTGCCTGCGCTCGGGGTGCCACTCCCTGCGCAAGGTCGAGGGGGTGGTGAGCTACCGGGGGGTGCGGTTCGACCACACCCAGCACCTGGGCGAGCTACGCCGCGGCAAACAGCTGCGCTGCACGTCGTGCCATTCCCAGATCGTGCAGGGAGAGCACCTCGCGGTCACACAGACCACGTGCAATCTCTGCCATTTCAAGGAAACTGACCCGGGGGAGCCCGTTGCCGGTTGCATCGGGTGCCATACCTCGGTGCCGCGCGTCGTTTCGCCGGCCGGGTTCGTGGTGGACCACCAGCAGTACGAGGAAGACCTGGTGTCGTGCGTTTCGTGCCACGAAGATGTGACGCGCGGCTCGGGTGAGGCCGACGAGCAGCGGTGCTGGACCTGCCACAATCGGCCGGAGCGCATCGAGGAGTTCGAGAACACGACCCTGATCCACCGGGTGCACATCGCCGAGCACAATGTGGAGTGCACCCAGTGCCACACGGAGATGGTGCACGATCTCTTCTCCCTCAGGGAGGCGGCCGAGCTCGACTGCGCGGCGTGCCACCAGCGGGTGCACGAGGCCCAGCAACAGCTGTACGCTGGGATCGGCGGCCACGAGGCCGCAGAGGCGCCGAGCTCCATGTTCCTGGCGCGCGTCTCCTGCACCGGGTGCCACGAGCTGCCGCGCAACGTGAGCGCCCACGAGTCGGTGCGCTTCGCGGGAGAGGCGTCGTGTCTCTCCTGTCACGGTATCCGCTACGCTAACATCCTGCCCTCGTGGCAGCAGGAGATGGACCGCAAGGTGCGCCTCACGGCGCGCGTGGTGGAGGGAGCCGGACGGGCGGCTGGATCGGCCCCGGTGCGCGTGCGAGCGCAGGTGGACAGCCTGCTGCGCCTTGCGCGTGAGAACGTCGAGTTCGTCGAGCGGGGCAAGGGAGCCCACAACATTGCCTATGCCGACGGGCTGTTGCGGGCGAGCCTCGAGCTAGTCGAGCAGGCGGTCGAGGCGGGCAACCTCAGGTACACGGTCCCGCACGTGGACCTCGGACCCCGGGTGAGCGAGAACGTCTGCCTGCAGTGTCACCTGGGGGTGGAGCGGCGCGAGCTCTCGTTCCGGGGCACGGCGTTCGATCACGAGCGGCACGTGCTGGGAGCCGGGCTCGACTGCACAAGCTGCCACAGCTCATTCGACGACCATGGCGAGACGCGGCTCACGTCGCCGTCGGACTGTGTGGGTTGTCATCATGCCCGGATCGGTTCCAGGAACTGCGCCGAATGCCATGCCGGCCCTGGTGGGGCGCCCGAGGCGCCCGTGGTGACCGCGATCGGCGACTTCCCGCACGCTCCGCACCGGGAGGCGGGACTCTCCTGCACCACGTGCCACGCGGCCCCGAACATGAGCGGGGAGAGCGTGGACTGCGCTGCCTGCCATGACCTCCACCACCAGCCCGAGGCCCACTGCCTCTCCTGTCACCGGGGTGGGGTGAAGGACAAGCACGCCCTCGCCTTCGGACACCTGCAGTGCAGCCAATGCCATGGGGACAAGGCGAAGGGGATCACCCAGTGGTCCCGGCAGGTGTGCACCGTGTGCCACGCCGACAGGGTGGACCACAACCCGCCTGCCGCCTGCGACCTGTGCCACGAGATCGCGCCATTAGGGGGTGGGTAGGCAGCGGCCAATCTCGACCTGTCCGGTCGGGTAACTCAGAGCCAACGAATAGCGTGTGACCTCGGGAGCGAGCGCTCCCGATTATCTTTCATGCGGCAGCCCGGGGCCGACCATAGTCACCGGGCAAACGGACGAGCGGCTATAGGGGATGTGTGGGCCCTGCCCACGGGATGGTTGGGTCGGAGCGGAGGAAGACGATGCGCGCGAGTCCTTTGACTGTCCTCTCGCTGGCTACCGCTGGCGTCTTTATAGCGGCCGTGCCCGCCGCGGCCCAAGAGAATCAGCTCTGCCTCATGTGCCACGGGGACGTGGCAATGTTCTCCGGCATGGAGGACCCCACTCAGCTGGTGGTGACCGAGGAGGAGTACACTGCCTCGGTGCACGGCGCGCTGGGCATGCGCTGTGTGCTCTGTCATCAGGGCTATGTGGGCTTTCCGCACGCGGAGGACCTGCCGCCGCCGAACTGCGGGGGCTGCCACGGCGCGGTCGAACGGGTGTATCGGGAGAGCCTCCACGGTTACGCGCTGCAGCGTGGCGTACAGACCGCGCCCACCTGCGCCAGTTGCCACGGGAGCCACGACGTCCGGCGGGCCGACGACCCGGAGGCGCGAACTCAGCACGAGAACGTGCCCGCGATGTGCGCGGCCTGTCACGGGGCGGCGGGTCTGCGCACCGAAGAGGCGGTACGGTTGCCGCAGACGTTCGGCGCGTATGCGCAGTCGGTCCACGGCCGCAACGGCGCAGGCGAGGCAGCGCGCTGCACCGACTGCCACGGTGTGCATGATCTCCGGGGGCCGCTGGATCCCGCGTCCAAGATCAACCACGTGAACGTGGCCGCCACGTGCGGGCAGTGCCACGTTGAGGTCCACCGGCTGTACGACGCTTCCATCCACGGCCGGGCGCTGCGGGCCGGGTTGGCCGACAGCCCCACCTGTACGGACTGCCACGGGGAGCACCTGATCCTCTCGCACGAGGACCCGGAGGCCCGCACTTACGACGCCCGGCTGGCGACCGAGACGTGCGGTGAGTGTCACGGGGACTCCGAGATCATCGCCAAATACGGCATGCAGGGCGGGGTCATCGGCACGTACGAGGACAGCTACCACGGCTGGGCAAGCCGTCGCGACTACGAGCGTGCCGCCACGTGCGTGAGCTGCCACACCACCCACGCCGTGCTGCCCGCGTCCGACTCGGCCTCCACCATCCACCCGGCCAACCTGACGGCGACGTGCCGTCAGTGCCATCCGGAGGCTGATACTGAGTTCGCGACCAGCTACACCCACATCACGGCTTCAATGGCCGCCAACCCGATCAACTACTGGATTCGGGCATTCTACTACGTGCTCATCGCGCTGACGATCGGGCTCATGGCGCTGCACAACGCCGTGGTGATGAACTACTACCTGATCGAGCGCCGCCGGGAGGAGCGGCGGGTGGGCTACGTCACGCGACTCGACCGCATCCAGGTCACGCAGCACATGCTCAACGCCGTCGCGTTCATCGTCCTGGTGGTCACCGGGTTCGCCCTACGCTTTCCCGACGCCTGGTGGGTACGCTGGCTCACCGCCATCGGCATGAGCGAGCCGGTCCGCTCCAACGTGCACCGGATCGCCGCGGTGTTGCTCATCGCGGTAGCCGTGAGTCACGTGCTGTATGTCCTGATGACGCGCAGGGGGAAGAGGGAGCTCCGGGCGATGCTCCCTGAATGGCGCGACGTGAAGGATGCGGTGGGTTACCTCCGATACTATACGTGGCAGAGCCGCGAGCATCCACGGTTCGGGCGCTATGACTACACGCAGAAGGCCGAGTATTGGGCGCTGGTGTGGGGCACGGTGATCATGGCGGTCACCGGATTCGTGTTGTGGTTCCCGGTGGAGGCGGTTCGGATCCTACCGTGGTGGATCGTGCCTGCGTCGCAGACCATTCACTACTACGAGGCATGGCTCGCGACGCTGGCGATCCTGGTGTGGCACCTCTTCTTCGTGATCGTGCACCCCGATGCCTACCCGATGAACTGGGCGTGGCTCACGGGGCGGCTGCCGGAGGAGTTCGTGAAGCACCACCACGCGCGGTGGTACGAGGAGGAGCTGGCCGACTCGGACTCGCAGGAGTCGGCCGAGACGGACAGCGCCGCCGCGGCGCCCGGGTCTCGCGCGCGGCAGGCCGAGGGGACGGTGCGCACGGATCGCTGAGGGTACCCACCGCCTTTCACATAAGGTCAGGCCCCGCACTGACTTGGAAATTCGAGTGAGGAATTCTTTAGGATCGCCGAGGCCCGCTTTCTCAGAGCGGGTCGCGAGTATCTTGGCGGGGGTGGATTGCAGCGGCGTCAACGCTTCGGGGGATGAGTGGTGACGTGGATGCGTAGCTGGCACTGGCGACGGTCGAGCAGCCGAGACCATGGGGTGTGGGTGGTTGGGTGGGGAGCGCTGCTCGCCGCCGCCGCCTTGTGTGTGGCAGGACCCGCTGTGGCGCAGGACAACCAGACCTGCCTCATGTGCCACACGAATCCGGCCCTCTTCGAGGGCAGGCCCGACGCGGCACAGCTCCTCGTAGACGAGCAAGAGTACGCCGGCTCGGAGCACGGGCAGGCCGGGATGCTCTGCGTGATGTGCCACGCCGGGCTGAGCTTCCCGCACCCGGAGGAGGTGCCGGCGGTAGACTGCGGGCTGTGCCACCGCCAGCAGGCGGAGGAGCACGACGGGTCGCTTCACGGGCAGGCGGCGGCCCGCGGAGACCTTTTGGCGCCGAGCTGCGTGGACTGCCACGGGACGCATGACATTCAGTCGCATCTGGTGCCGGAGTCCCGCACGGCGGTGATGAACATCCCGGTCCTGTGTGGGGAGTGCCACCACGAAGGCACGCCCGTCTCCCGTACGCGGAACATCCCTCAGGACCGCATCCTCGAGAACTATTCCCTGTCCATCCACGGTGAGGGCCTATTCCGCCAGGGGCTCACCGTGACGGCGGTGTGCACCTCGTGCCATACGTCCCACTTCATCCTGCCGCACACCGACACCCGGTCGAGCATCCACCACGACAACGTCGCGGCGACCTGCACGCAGTGCCACGCGCAGATCGAGCAGGTGCACCTGCAAGTCATCGAGGGGCGGCTGTGGGAGGAGCAGCCCCACGAGATCCCTGCCTGTGTGGACTGCCACGCACCGCACCGCATTCGGCGCGTGTACTACGAGGCTGGCTCGGCCAACGCCAACTGCCTGCGCTGCCACGGGGACGAGGAGCTCGTGGGCGTCGCGCGGGGCGACACGGTGTCACTCTACGTGGACGAGCAGGCGTATGTCGCGTCGAGCCACGCCGAGACACCTTGCGCCCAGTGCCACGCCGAGGTGAGCCCTATGCTCTCGCGTCCCTGCGCTGCCATCACCGAACGGGTGGACTGCGCCGCGTGCCATGAGGACGTGGTCGGGGAGTATACGGCCGGCATGCACGGCCGGCTGGCCGCCGAGGGCGATCCGGATGCACCGGTGTGTCTCGACTGCCACGACAACCACGCCACGCTGAGCAGGCGGGTTCCTAGCTCACCGACGTTCGCGCGGAACGTCCCGGAGCTCTGCGCCCAGTGCCACCGCCGAGGTGAAGTGGCGGCCGTGCGGATCGAGTCGGCGCACCTGATGCGCGACATCGAGGAGGTCGGCCCGGAGCCGCTCGAGGCCCTCACGCGGAGCATGGAGTTCCCGCCGCCGGTGGAGAGCTATGAGATGAGCATCCACGGTAAGGGGCTGTTCGAGAGCGGGCTGGTGGTGACGGCCACCTGCTCCAGCTGCCACACCGCGCACCGTGAGCTCCCGGCCGACGACCCCAACTCGAGCGTGCATGCGGGCAATCTCCCGCACACATGTGGAACGTGCCACCACGGGATCGAGGAGGAGTTCCGCAGCAGTATTCACTCGGCGGAAGTCGGGGAACCGGACGATGGGCGGCAGCTTCCCACCTGCGAGGATTGCCACACGTCCCACACGATCAGCCGTACCGACCGAGGTGACTTCCGCCTCCTCATGATGAGCCAGTGCGGCCGTTGTCACGAGGATGAAACGGACACGTTCTTCGACACCTTTCACGGAAAGGTCTCACGACTCGGAGACGCGGCGGCGGCCAAGTGCTACGACTGTCACGGCACGCACAATATTCTACCCGTGTCGGAAGCTGCCTCCACGCTCAGCCGGCGCAATGTGGTCGAGACATGCTCGCAGTGCCACTCCGGTGTGAATATGCGGTTCACCGGCTACCTGACGCACGCCACGCACCACGACCCCGAGAAGTACCCGTGGCTGTTCTGGGCGTTCTGGGGCATGACCGCCCTGCTGGTGGGCACGCTCAGTTTCGCCACGCTTCACACGTTGGCATGGTTGTACCGGCTGTGGAGGTCGCCGGAAGCCCGGGCCCGGCACGACCCAATCCCAGGCCAGAAGCTGTATCGGCGGTTCAATACGTTTCAGCGCACGCTCCACCTCATCATGCTGCTCAGCTTCTTCACGCTGGCCCTCACCGGCATGGTGCTGAAGTTCTCCCACATGGGGTGGGCGCAGGTGTTGGCACACCTGGCGGGTGGATTCGCGACTACGGGGGTCCTGCACCGCGTCGGCGCGGTCACGCTCATCACGATCTTCCTGATCCATCTGTGGGATGTGCGGGGGCAGAAGCGGCGCTCCGGACTGACCTGGCTGCAATTCGTCCGCTCGCCGAACTCCATCATCTTCAATCTGAGGGACGCGCGGGAGTTCTGGCAGTCGATCAAGTGGTTCTTCGGGCGGGGGCCGCGGCCACACTACGGCCGGTACACCTACTGGGAGAAGTTCGACTACTTCGCCGTCTTCTGGGGGATGTTCATCATTGGCTCGACGGGTCTATTGCTCTGGTTCCCCGAGTTCTTCACGATCGTCATCCCGGGCTGGTCGGTGAACGTGGCCACGATCCTCCACAGTGATGAGGCGTTGCTGGCCGTGGCGTTCATCTTCACCGTGCACTTCTTCAACACCCACTTCCGGCCCGACAAGTTCCCCATGGACCCCGTGATCTTCACCGGTCGGGTTCCGATCGATGAACTCAAGCGGGACAAACCGGAGGAGTATGAGAAGCTGGTCGCGGACGGGAAGCTGGAGCAGAACCTGGTCGACCCGTATCCTGAACAGCTGGAACACGGCTTCCGGGTCTTCGCCTTCACCGCGCTCGGCATCGGGCTGATCCTGATCGCCCTGATCGTGTACTCGATGCTCTTCGGGTACCAGTAGAGAGACAGGAGGGGCGGCGAGCCGTCCCGCCCGTGGCTCTTTCCCCCAATGAAGAAACCTTAAGGAAAATCAAACGGGATGGGAACACTCGGGTCTGGACTCAGGGACGCCCGCGCCGTACTATAGTCGCACTACAGTCCGTTGGGGGGAGGGGTTATGAAACGATCCTTCGTCCGCCTGGCGGCCGCCGTAGGGGGGCTGGCTGTATGGACGGCGCCGCTACTCGCCCAGGGCTACCAGGTGCGCCTCGACACCTGGTTCCAGTCTGTTGCGTACAGGGGCTGGCAGCTCGACAGCGTCCCGTTCGACAGCGTGAGCACCGGAGCTACCGGCGGCTACGAGTTCAACGGGTTTGCCGTGAACTGTGGCCAGGGCACCACGACCGAATGCTACTACTACACTGCGGGCGACGAGCAGCAGGGAGCGCCTCTCGTGAGCACGCTCGATGCCGCCCTTTGGGGGCTCGGGGTACGGGGGTTGAGCTTCCGGCTCAAGGCGCGTGCCGGCGCGGACCTGGCCGATCCCGACGTCTGGCCTGCCGTGAAGCCGGAGGCCCAACTGCTCGAGGCTTACGGCGAGTATGAGAACCGGTTCCTCACCGTGGTGTTGGGTCGGTTCCACCAGGTCACCCGACTCGGTTATATCGGGGTCGACGGGGGCGAGGTAGACCTCCGCCTGTTCGATCGCAAGCTGGAGCTGTTCGGGTACGGGGGTTGGGGCCTGGCACCGGGCGCACCGTTGCTGGTGAGCAGCGAGTGGGCTAACCCGCTCGACCAGTTCCAGCCGCCCCAGCGCCAGTACGTGCTAGGCGGCGGGCTCGGCTGGCGACTCAGCGGGTTCGAGGGCCGCTGGCTCTATCACCGCGAGATCGACGCAAGCTCCGACGCGAACTACCTGTTTGCGGAGCGCACGGCGCTCGATCTGGCGTGGTACCCCAAGCGAGGCTTCTCGGTAACGGGTGGGCTGGAGTACGACATCGGCCAGGACGTGATCGGGACGGCCGACGTCACGCTGGGCTATACCACCCCGAAGCGAAACATCCGCGCGAGCCTGGGAGCGCGTCGCTATCGTCCCAACTTCCCCCTCTGGCTGATTTGGAACTCTTTCAGTCCGGTGGGCTACACCGCTGGCTTCGGCAGCATCTACTGGTGGCCCATCGGCGGGCTCGAGCTCCGCGGACTGGGCGAGATCTTCAGCTACGGGGACGCAGAGGCCACCGAGCGGTACGGAGAGGTATCCGACGACGGGTGGCGCGGCCAGTTCGGCGTGACCTACTCCGGGATCGCTCAGTGGCGGTTCGACGGGAACTACTGGGTCGAGAACGGCACCGGGTCCACGCAGCTCGGCGTGGACCTGCGTGCTACGTGGGAGGCGCCGATCGACGACTTGGTAATCACGGCTCACGGCGGATACCTCACGCGGCCGCTGGAGTATCGCTACAACGATATCCAGGGATGGAACGGCGCGCTCCGAGTCGACTACATGCCCATGGCGGACGTGCGGTTCATGGGTGAGGCTCGCTACTACTGGGAGGACCGTCGGAGGCCCGAGAACGACGCCGCGGCGTTCGATTGGAATCAGTGGCGCATCAACCTCGGCCTGACGCTGTACTTCGGCTCGAGCCCAGACACGCCGACGCTGCATCCGTCGATCCTGCTCATTCCTGAAGCTCGGAGCGCACAATGAAGACCCTCATGACGCTGGCCGCGGGGCTGGTCTTCGCCGCCGTCGCGGGAACGGGACCGGCGCCGGCTCCGGAGCTCGGGCTGCAGCTGCAGTTCCCGCATGAGAGGCATGCCGCCCTGTTCACGTCATGCACCATGTGCCACTCCGGCGTGGCAGGGGAGGGAGCCGTCTTCCCGGATGCTTCCTTCTGCGCCGGTTGCCACAACGGGCAGGTGCAACCCACGGTCGATTACCAGCCGCCTGCCGCGGGGGACTACGCGGCCTCCAACTTCCAGCACGCGGCGCATCCACCCGCAGACTGCACGGCGTGTCACCAGGCCGCGGGTGCCCCCGCTATGGCGGTGGAGCGCGCTGTGGTCGCGAACTGCCTCAGCTGTCACGGCATCGCGGCGGAGCACCAGTCGGCGCCCGAGTCGCCGTGCAGCCTGTGCCACGTCCAGGCACCGCAGCCGGCGTCTCACATCGGTGCGTGGGTCGAGGAGCACGCCGCCGCGGCCGCACTGGCCCCGGAGACTTGCGCCAGTTGCCACATTCGTGCCGACTGCCTGGGGTGCCACCGGCCCGGTGCCGCGGACCCGGCGCCCGGCTACCACCAGGCGGACTACATCGCGGCACACCCCGCCGACGCCTGGTCGCAGTTTGCCGAGTGCAGCTCGTGCCACAATCCGGGGCAGTTCTGCCAGGACTGCCACCAGACGGCTGGACTGACGTCCGACGAGTCACGAAACACGGGCTACCACGACGGGCAGCAGAACTTCAACGCCGGCCACGGGCAAGCGGCGCGCCAGAGCCTCGAGAGCTGCGTTGCGTGCCACACCGAGAACTACTGCGTGACGTGCCACCGCGGCATCAGCCCTCACGGTCCGGGCTTCAACGCGCAGCGCTTGCGGAGCAAGAACCCGCAGCCGTGCACGGTGTGCCACGGTGCCAATGTGCCCGGCGGACCCTAGTGCCGGCGGCACGGATGCGACACATTGGGGTATGATGGCGTAGGACTCGAGGGCGGCGACTGCCGCCCTTGGCCTGCCAGTGCTGCGGACTGGTTGACACCAACAGGGGAGGGGAATTCATGAGCTATGCGCGATTCGTGAGCGCCGTGGGCACGCTGCTCGTGGCCGGCGTTCTCGCGACACCGGCGCTCGGGCAAGAGGCGATGCCCAAGCCGGTGAGCCACGATGTGGCGGGGAGGGACAACTGCTTGATGTGCCACACGGCTGGTGCCATGGAGGCGGTGCCCGACGTGCCGGCCAGCCATGAGGGCCGGGTCAGCGAGATCTGCCTATGGTGCCATGCAACGGACTCACCGATGCTGACGACCAGCCCGATGCCGGTCTCGCACGGCGTGCAGGGCCGCGAGCAGTGCATGATGTGCCACACGCCTGGTGCCATGGAGGCCATCCCCGATGCCCCAGCCAACCATGAAGGCAGGGACGTGAAGTACTGCACGCTCTGCCACACCGGCTGACGGCCGGGGGCATAACCGGAGGTGAGCGGTCCCCGGGTCATCGCGACTCGGGGGCCGTTTTGCTTTGGGTGAACGGCGCAGCGGGCGTGAGCGCGGGGTGAGCCGCGCGGGGACCTACCAGTGCATTTACCGCGTCGTGCGGCGGATCCCGCGAGGGCGGGTGGCGACGTACGGGGAGGTCGCGCGCCTGGCAGGCCTGCCGGGGCACGCCCGCCAGGTCGGCTACGCGCTGCACGCCCTCCCACACGGCTCCGACGTGCCGTGGCACCGCGTGGTCAATGCGCGGGGCGAGATCAGTCGCCGCGCGGCACCTGGGTGGGAGGAGGCCGCACAGCGTTATCTTCTCGAGGCCGAAGGCGTATGCTTCGATGCGCGGGGCAGGGTCGCCCTGTCGCGGTTTGGCTGGCGCGGCACGGCGTCGCGGTCATCCCGGGCGGCTGCCCCATGATGCTCTGCCAGCCGGTCGATCTGCCGTACCGCTGCCTGCGGTGGGTGCTGAGCGTGACCGGTGGGCTACCGAAGGCAACCTGAGACGTTCCACCCGAAACGAGGAGGATGCAGATGGTCGTAATCGAGACGACCAAGGGGACGATCACGATCGAGCTCGACACAGAGCACGCCCCGATCAGCGTGGAGAACTTCCTGGCATACGTGGATGCAGGACACTTCGATCGCACGCTGTTTCACCGGGTGATCCCAGGTTTCATGATCCAAGGGGGTGGCTTCACGGAGTCGATGGAGGTCAAGCCGACGCGCGAACCCATCAAGAACGAAGCCGACAACGGGCTGAAGAACGAGCGCGGCACGCTCTCCATGGCGCGCACGTCCGACATCAACAGCGCGACCTCGCAGTTCTTCATCAACCTGGCGGATAACGGCTTCCTGGACCACGGAGAGCGGGACTTCGGCTACGCCGTCTTCGGCAGGGTGACGGAGGGGATGGACGTGGTAGACGACATCGCACAGGTCGCCACCGGCAGACGTGGTGGGCACCAGGATGTGCCGCTGGAGCCGGTGGTGATCCTATCGGCGAAGCGGGCATGAGCAAAGCCCGATTCGTGCCCCTGCCCGCCTATCGGGAGTACCCGGTGGCGGAGATGGAACGGCGTGCCCGCGAGTTCTACGAGGAGATGAACCGCCGGCGCACCGTGCGGCACTACTCCGAGCGCCCGGTGCCGCGCCGAGTGATCGAGGATTGCCTGCGCGCCGCCGGCACCGCTCCCAGCGGTGCGAACCGCCAGCCGTGGCGCTTCGTGGTGGTGGCCGACTGCGAGGTCAAGCGGCGCATTCGTGAGGCGGCGGAACGGGAGGAGCGGGAGTTCTACCGGCACCGGGCGCCGGCGGACTGGCTCGAGGCTCTGGCGCCCCTGGGGACCGACGAAGAGAAGCCCTTCCTGGAGGTAGCCCCCTACCTCATCGCCGTGTTCGCCGAGCGCTACGGCGTGGAGCCCGATGGTGGGCGCAGCCAGAACTACTACGTGACCGAGTCGGTGGGGCTGGCCACGGGTCTCCTGATCGCGGCATTGCACCGGGCGGGACTGGCGACCCTGACGCACACCCCGAGTCCCATGGGCTTCCTCAACGAGGTGCTGGGGCGTCCGGCAAGGGAGCGTCCCTTTCTGCTCCTGGTGGTGGGGCACCCGGCCGACGACGCCGTAGTCCCCGACATCTCGCGCAAGCCACTGGAGGAGATCGCGAGCTTCGTGTAGCGCGGGCCGCGATCGGCCGCGTAAAGATCCCTTCATACTAATTTATAAATAGTAATATATCTATTAGCCATTCTTATGGCGCGTGAAGCACAGGGCTCCCCGCGCCGCATCGAGGGCGGCAGGGAGTCCCAAACCGAGAGCATTTGGGGGGACCCATGAAGCACATCGTGATCCTTGGCGCGGGGACGGCCGGCACCATCATGGCCAACCGCCTGCGCAGACGCTTCCGGTCGGACATCAGGGCCGGCGAGCTGCAGATCACGATTGTCGATCAGGACAATCAGCACGTCTACCAGCCCGGCCTGCTGTTTGTCCCCTTCGGGATCTACCAGCCGGAAGACACGGTCAAGCCGCGCCGCCCGCAGGTGGGGAAGGGCGTGGAGTACATCCAAGCGGCCATCGATCGAGTCGAGCCGCAGGAAGACAGGGTCTACCTGGAGGGTGGGAGAACGCTCGACTACGACGTGCTCATCGTGGCCACCGGCACCAACATCGCCCCTCGGGAGACGGAGGGGCTCACAGGCACCGGGTGGGGCGACACGATGCACGAGTTCTACACCCTCGACGGCGCCACCAAGCTGCACCAGGCCCTCGAGCGGTGGGAGGGCGGCCGCCTGCTGGTGAACATCGTGGAGTTGCCCATCAAGTGCCCCATCGCCCCGCTGGAGTTCGTGTTCCTGGCGGACTGGCACTTCCAGGAGAGAGGGATGCGGGACAAGGTGCAGATCGTCCTCGTCACGCCGCTGGATGGTGCGTTCACCCGACCGCTCGCAGCCAAGGCACTCGGGGATCTGCTGGATGAGAAGGGCATCGAGCTGGTCACCGCGTTCAACGCCGGCGAGGCGGACGGCGAGAACGGCAAGCTGGTATCGTGGGACGAACGGGTGGAGGAGTTCGACCTGCTCGTGAGCATCCCGCTCCACATGGGCGCGGACTATGTGGGGCGCTCGCCGGGGTTGGGCGACGATCTCAACTTCGTGTTCACCGACCCGGCCACCCTGCAGGCGAAGGTGAAGGAGAACATCTTCGCGCTGGGCGACGGCACCAACCTGCCCACCTCGAAGGCCGGCTCCGTGGCGCACTTCCAGGCCGAGGTGCTGGAGGAGAACGTGCGGCGCTACCTGGCCGGTGAGCCGCTCGAGGAGGCGTTCGACGGCCACGCCAACTGCTTCATCGAGACCGGCTTCAACAAGGCCGTGCTCATCGACTTCAACTACGACATCCAGCCGTTGCCGGGGAAGTTCCCCTTCGCCGGCGTGGGCCCGCTCTCGCTGCTGAAGGAGTCGCGCCTGAATCACGTCGGCAAGATGTGGTTCCGCTGGGTGTACTGGCACATGCTGCTCCCCGGCCGGGACATGCCCGGGGTGCGCGCGCGTATGTCGCTGCGCGGTAAGCAGCGCGTTGACCTCCCGCCACCGGAGCGGCATCCGGTGCAGGGGGGCGCTCCCGAAACGAAGGAAACCAGTGACGACTCCGCGAGGGTCGCTTGAGATAGGGGGGAAACACCATGACGGCAACGATTGCGGGACAGACGATTGAGCTGGACGCCGAGGGCTTCCTGCAGAAATCTGAGCAGTGGACCAAGGAGATTGCGGCCGAGATCGCCCGTGACAACGGGATCGCCGAGATGACCGACCGGCACTGGCAGGTCGTGGAGTTCATGCGAAAAAGCTACCTGGAGATGGGCAACGCGCCGTCGATCCGCTTGCTGGGCAGGGAGTCCGGCGTGCCCATCAAGGAACTGTACCGGCTGTTTCCCAAGGGCCCGGCGAAGCTCGCCGCCAAGATTGGCGGGATCCCGAAGCCGCGCGGCTGCATCTGATCGGCGGGTCAACGAGAGGGGACGCGACCATGACGAACGTAACCACGCCTGAGTCGGCACCGGCCGGGTTGGCCGTGCCCGACACGATCCAGAAGGTCTCGATCATCATCTCGAAGGGCTCGCTGGAAGGCGTATATCCTGGCCTCATCATGGCCAACGGTGCCCGGATGGAAGGGATCGAGGCCAACGTGTTCTTCACCTTCTTCGGGATGGACGCCATCACGAAGGACAAGCAGGACAAGATCAAGGTGGCCACCGTCGGAAACCCCGCGCTGCATATGGCGACGTGGCTCGGCGGATTCCCAGGAATGTCGGCGATGGTCACCCACATGATGAAGAAGAAGATGGAGGAGTTGGACATTCCGCCCATTGCTGAGTTCATCGAGATGATCGCCGATACTGGAGCCGGGATCTATGCCTGCAAGGCCTCGGTGGACATGTTCGATCTGAGCAGGGACGATTTCGTCCCGCACCTGACCGACATCATCACGGTGGGCGAGTTCTACGAGATGGCGGCGGGGGGCCAGATAGTCTTCACCTAGGCCGGCCGGTCGCCGGGGGATCCCCCCCAGGCCCGGCTGCGTGCCCGCTGGCGGGTTTGGCGGTGCGCGTGGTCGGGCCGCTTGCCATCCTACCACACGCTCCCTCCTGTCGTACCTTTCCCGCTGCACATTTCCCGTTTCCCCTGCCATCTGGCCCCGCAACGTGTCCTGCGTTTCATTAGGGGGTCGCTCGTCCGCAAGGAGCTCCGTTTCTCATGACCGTTTCATGCATCGCGCGGCCCGACGTGGCCGAGTACCCCGAGTACTTCCAGCGCTACGTGCGCCTGGTGCCCGACGGCGACATCGTCGAGCACCTGGTACGGCAGCGGGATGAGACCACCGAGCTGCTGGCGGGACTGAGCGAGGAACAGACCCTGTTCCGCTATGCCCCGGGGAAGTGGAGCGTGAAGCAGGTCATCGGGCACTTGTCCGATACGGAGCGCGTGTTCGTCTACCGGGCGCTGCGCTTCAGCCGCAACGATGCCACGCCGCTGCCCGGGTTCGAAGAGAACGACTTCGTGGCGAACGCCAACTTCGACGAGCGTCCGCTCGGCAATCTGCTGGGTGAGTTCTGCACGGTGCGGGACGCGAGTATCGCCTTCTTCGGCACACTGAACGACGAGCTCGCCCTGCGCCGCGGCGTGGCCAACGAGATGGAGTTTACGGTGCGGTCTGTGCCGTACATCGTGGCTGGGCACGAGCGGCATCACGTGGCGGTGCTGCGCGAGCGGTACCTGGGGGCGGTGTGATCGTCACGAATGAAGGGAGATCGGCGATGTGGGTGTGGCGAGGCCGCGTGAGATCGGCCGGAGGGGGTGTCGCGGTCGCTGCTGCAGTCGCGCTGGCGGGCTGCGATACCGGCCGGGGGGGCACTGGCGTTGCCGCCGCGGCGAGTCCCGAGGCAGCCGAGGCTGGAGCGGCGATTCTGCAGGCCGGGGGCAACGCGGTCGACGCCGCGGTCGCGATGTCGTTCGCCTTGGGGGTGACGGAGCCGGCCATGTCGGGGCTCGGGGGGCAGACCCAGATGCTGTTGCACCAGCCCGGCGCGCGCCCCGTGGTGATCAATGGGACCTCCTACGCGCCACGGGCCACGCCCGCCGAAGCGGACCCAGCCGATATCGTCTCGTACCGCGCCACCACGGTCCCCACCACAGTCAGGGTTCTGGAGTACGCCTGGCGGCACTACGGCAGCGGTCGAATCCAGTGGGCGCAGCTCCTCGAGCCGGCCATCCGCTACGCCGAGGAGGGATTCGTGGTGGGACCCTTCCGGCGCCGCGTGTGGACCGGTGCCGCGGACGAGTTGCGCGCAAATCCGGCGGCCCGGGTGCTGTTTCTCACCGACGCGGGAGCCGCCCCCGCCGCGGGGAGCGTGTTCCGCCAGCCGCAGCTGGCGCGCACGCTGCGGCGGCTCGCGCAGCACGGTGCCGACGATTTCTATCACGGGGAGATCGCGCGCGCCATTGCGAGCGACATGGCCGCGAACGGCGGGTGGCTGTCGCTCGAGGACCTGCAGCAGCTGCCGCAGCCGGCGGAGCTCGATCCGCTGAAGGGGTCATACCGCGGCTGGGACGTGTATACCCTCCCCCCGCCCGGCGGAGGCTGGGTCGTGCTGCAGATCCTCAACCTGCTGGAGCTCTCGCACCCACAGGCGTTGGCACAGGGATCGCCGGCTCGGATTCCCCTGCTGGCCCAGGCGCTGCGCATCGGCCATCGCACGAGGCGCGACACGCCGGTGGGCGACTTGCTTGATTACGACGCCGACGTGTTGGAGAAGATCGACAAAGCGCGCGTGCGTGAGCTGATGGAGCTGGGATACGGTGAAACGACCCACTTCTCGGTAGCAGACGGTGACGGGATGGCCGTAGCGGTGACGGCCAGCATCAACTTTGCCTTCGGCGCCAAGGCCGCCGACTCCACTCTGGGGTTTCTCTACAACGACTACATGCGGGAGTACGTGCTCGACGATCCCGAGCACCCGTTCGAGCTGCGCCCCAACGCGATGCCGTACTCGTCGATGAGTCCGACGATCCTCGCACGGGACGGGGAGCCAGTGCTCGCGCTGGGGAGCCCCGGGAGCGCCCGTATCATCTCTGCGGTGGCACAGGTAGCGCAGTTGTGGGTCGACGAGCGCATGGACATCGAGGCGGCCGTCGCCGCCCACAGGCTGCATGTGATTCCGGACAGCGCCGTGTTCGTGGAGTGGCGCGCGGCCCCCGACACGGCATTGCGGGTGTTGGCGCGGCGGGGATTCGTGCTCAGCGAGCCGCGCACGCCCTGGGATTCCCGGGGGCGAAACGCCTACTTCGGCGGAGTCCACGCGGTGGCGCGGCGCGACGGCGTCTGGTGTGGCGCTGCCGACCCGCGGCGAGACGGAGCCGTGCGCCACCGGGAGCGCCGCTAGGCGGGCGCGGGTACGTGGCGCGGGTCACCTTGTCCGTGCGAGCCGGGGTCGCAGTGCGCGCCGTGGTGTTCGCCGTGTTGCTTGAGATGTGGCATCGCAGGCGGCGGGAAGCGTCCTCGAGCGGACGCTCCGAGACGGAGACGTGACGATGGACCTGCGCGTGATCGAGTGGCTGCCGACGGGCGGCGTGCGCCTCCTCGACCAGACACGCCTTCCGGCTGAGGAGGTGTACCTCGAGGTCGGGACCGTCGACGAGATGGCCACGGCGATCCAGGAGCTCAAGGTTCGCGGCGCGCCGCTCATTGGTATCGCTGCGGTGATGGGCCTGGCGGCCGCCGCCCAGGGCGAGGCGGAGCGCGGCACTCTCACGCGGGAGTGGGTGGAAGCCGCCGCCGCGCGGCTCGCAGCGGTCCGGCCGACGGCGGTCAACCTGAGCTGGGCGCTCGACCGGGCACGTCGCGTGGCTGACGAGTTGTTCGGCTCCGGTGCCGACGGTTCTGCGGTCGCTGCGGCCCTGACCCAGGAGGCCCAGGGTATCTGGGACGAGGACGCGGCGATGTGTCGCGCCATCGGCGTGGCCGGGGCGGGGCTCATCCCGCCGGGCGCTACGGTCCTCACTCACTGCAATGCCGGCATGCTGGCGACGGGCGGGATCGGCACCGCGCTCGCGGCCGTCTACGTGGCGTTGGAGCAGGGAAAGCAGGTGCGGGTCGTGGCGTGTGAGGCCCGACCGTTGCGGCAGGGGGCGCGGCTGACGACCTGGGAGCTAGCGCGCAGCGGTGTTCCCGTGCGCGCTATCGTCGACAGTGCGGCGGCCTCGATCATGGCCCAGGGTGGGATCGACCTGGTGCTCACGGGGGCCGACCGTATTGCGGCCAACGGCGACGTGGCCAACAAGATCGGCACCTACGGATTGGCGGTGCTGGCACGGGCCCACGCCATTCCGTTCTACGTCGCCGCGCCCCGGAGCACGTTCGATCCGTCACTCGCGTCCGGCGATCTCATCCCCATCGAACAACGCCCGGCTGCGGAACTGGCAGCGGCCTCCGGTGCGCAGGTGCTCAACCCCGCGTTCGACGTGACCCCCGCCGAGTGGGTGACCGCGATCGTTACGGACCGTGGCGTGCTTGAGCCGCCGTACGGGGCGGCGATCGAGCGGCTGTTCGAGTAGCAGGGCCCGGCGCGATCGCGGGGCGTGGGGACCTCTCGACGGGGCTTCCGACGCCTGTAGCTCGGCCAGGTACCCCACCCTCGCTCACGGCATCACGCTTGTCGCTACTTGCCCGAGCGGAATCCCGTCCGGGCGTCACTGTGCGGCTGATCATCCGATTCTCCCCGTGCGGCGTGCTGATGCTCGCTCGGGTGGGGTACCTGGCCTCGCTTCCTCCTGAATGCTGACGCCGAAGGGTCGCTCCGGCAGGCCCCCGGCCTCGCTTCGTCCCCGGCGCTACCGCCGCTACCGGTCCCAGGCACGAGAAGGCGCCCGGGGCAGTCGTGCCGCCCCGGGCGTCGGAGTCTTGTCCGCTTGCTCGCGCGCGTTACGCCACCACCGCGTCCCTCACATGCGCTTCGATAAAGGTGCACCACTCATCCAGCCCCGCGCCCGTCAGCGCCGACGTCAGGAAGAACCGCAGGTTGGGGTTAACCTCGTGCGCACAGGCAATGGCCTGGTCCACGTCGAAGTCCAGATGCGGCAGGAGATCGATCTTGTTCAGCACCGCGTACTCGGCACGCTGGAACATGCTGGGGTACTTGACCGGCTTGTCCTCTCCCTCGGTTACCGAGAACAGCACGACCTTGGCTTCCTCTCCCAGGTCCCAGCCGGCGGGACAGATCAGGTTGCCGACGTTCTCGATGAACACGAGGTCGGTGCGCGAGAGATCGATAGCGTCCAGCGCCGTCAGGATCTGGCGGGCGTCGAGGTGGCAGGCGCCTCCCGTTACCACGGCGTGCACCAGCTTGTCGGTGTAGCGGGCCAGCCGCTCCGCGTCGTTCCGCGTCTGCACGTCACCCGTGATAACGGCCATCTCGATGCGGTCCCCTAACCGCTCGAGCGTCCGCTCGAGGAGCAGCGTCTTCCCCGATCCTGGTGACGAGACCAGGTTGAACGCGCACACACGGTGCTCTTCGAGCCGCCGCCGCACCTGCAGTGCCAGCTCGTTGTTCTTCTCCATGACGCGCTCGCGCACATCTATCGTCCGGACGCTCATGGTCCTCTCCTTATCGCGGACACGAGTGAAGCGTACCCGGAGCGCAATGAAGAAAGAATGAACTCGGGGTGATGGGGGCGCGGCGGGTTGACAGCCCCCAGCCCGGCCGGTTGTGTTCCACGACCGATGTCTGCGATCCTCGCCCTCGACCAGGGAACCACCGGCTCCACCGCCCTCGTGATTGGGGCCGACGGCCACGTGGTCTCCCGCGCCTACCGCGAGTTCACCCAGCACTTCCCCGCGCCTGGCATGGTGGAGCACGACGCGGAGGAGATCTGGCGTGTCACCCTCGAGACGGCTCGTGACGCCGTAGGGCAGGCCGGTGTCGAGCCGGCCGGCATCGGGATCACCAACCAGCGGGAGACGGTGGTGGCGTGGGATCGCGGCACCGGAGCTCCTCTGCATCGCGCGCTGGTGTGGCAGGACCGGCGCACGGCGCCCCGCTGCCGCGCGCTGCAGGCCGAGCTGGGTGACGACTGGGTCGCTGCCCGCACGGGGCTAGTGTGGGATCCCTACTTCTCAGCCACCAAAATCGAGTGGCTGCTCCGGGAGGTACCCGGGCTGCGGGACCGCGCCGCCGCCGGGGATGCGGTATTCGGCACCATCGACGCATGGCTCGTCTTCCGGCTCACGGGAGGCCGCGCCTTCGTCACCGACCACACCAATGCGTCGCGCACGTTGCTCTACGGCCTGGAGCGACAGGACTGGGACAGCGAGTTGCTGGAGCTGTTTGGAGTGCCTCGCGCGAGCCTACCGGACATCAAGCGCTCCAGCGAGGTCGTGGGCGTGGCGGACGCTGAGCACGTTGGCGTCGCGATCCCCATCGCGGGGATCGCCGGGGACCAGCAGGCAGCCCTGTTCGGCCAGGGTTGCTGGCGAGCCGGGCAAGCCAAGTGCACCTATGGGACGGGGGCCTTCCTCCTCATGAGCATCGGCGCCGAGCTGCCCAGCACCCGGGAGCGCACTGGGGTGCTCACCACCGTGTCCTGTGACTCCGAGGGCGCGCCCAGCTACGCGCTCGAGGGCTCGATCTTCATCGCGGGCGCAGCGGTGCAGTGGCTGCGTGACGGCCTCCAGATCGTAGAGCACGCCGCCGACAGCGAGGCGATGGCCCGCGGGATTCCCGACACCGGTGGCGTTTATTTCGTGCCCGGGTTCGTAGGGCTGGGAGCGCCCTACTGGGAGCCGGAGGCTCGGGGCACGATATTGGGCATCACCCGCGGCACGGAGCGAGCGCATCTGGTGCGGGCCGCGCTGGAAGCGATGGCGTACTCGACGCGCGACGTGGCCGAGAGCATGACTGCGGCCTCTGGTGTCTCCCTCGCCGAGCTCAAGGTCGACGGCGGGGCCGCGGCCAACGACTGGCTGATGCAGTTCCAGGCCGACACCCTCGGGGTGCCGGTGGCCCGACCCGACGTGGGGGAGAGCACCGCCCGGGGGGCGGCCGGGCTGGCGGGGCTGGCCACCGGCGTGTGGCAGAGTCCCGACGCCTTCCTGGCCGAGCGCTCCTATCGCTGGTTCGAGCCCGACCGGGAGCAGCCGGGCGGCTACGGGGCGTGGCGCCGGGCGGTGGGGGCAGCGCTCTACTGGGCGAGGGGTGCAAATCCCCATGAAATAGGCGGTTAAGGGATCTTTAAAGGGGTCTCACGAACTTTTCTTGAGTGCAGGCGTAGGATATATTCCAGACCATGAAAGCACGCACTAAGTTCATCATCGGAGCCGCGCTGGTCCTCACCACAGTGGGCTTCCTCATGACCTCGGGCATCAAGGAGACGGGGGTGTACTTCCTCACCCCGTCCGAGCTCGCCGACCGGGTCGAGGCCGACCCCTCGTTCCACGACGTGGGCGTCAAGATGGGCGCGCGGGTCGTGCACGGCACCATCGAGCGCGATGTCGCGACCCAGACGATCACGTTCGCGGTGACCGACGGCCAGCAGACCTATCCGGTGGTCTATCGAGGAATCGCGCCAGACACGTTCACCGACGACGTGGACGTCGTGGTAGAGGGACGCCTGGCGATCGATGGGACGTTCCACGCGACTAGCCTGCTAGCCAAGTGCGGCTCGCGGTACGAGACGGAACCTTCCGCGTAACGACATGACGATTCTCGGACAACTGGCGCTGTGGTTGGCCCTGCTGCTCGGCGCGTGGGGCACCATTGTCGGCTTCGTGGGTGGCTCCAAGCAGCGCCCCGAGCTCATTCAGAGCGCGCGGCGCGCCACGTACGCCCTATGCGGGGTGCTGGTGGTGGCGTCGGTCAGCCTACTCGTCGCGCTCATCAAGCACGACTTCAACGTCGCCTACGTGGCGCAGTACACCAGCCGCAATCTCCCGCTGGTGTACACGATCTCCGCGTTCTACGGCGGGCAGTCCGGCAGCCTGCTCTTCTGGGCAGTGGTTCTCAGCATCTTCGCGGCGCTGGCACAGTGGCTCACCGGCCGCCGCTACGAGCACCTCATGCCCTACGTGGCGGGCGTCACGTCGGCGGTCACCCTGTTCTTCGTGGTGGTGACGCTGTTCGCGGCGAACCCGTTCGAGCGGTTGGCTTTCACTCCTGCCGACGGCAATGGGCTCAACCCACAGCTGCAGAACCCCGGGATGGTGGTGCACCCACCGATGCTGTACTTGGGCTACATCGGCATCACGATCCCGTTCGCGTTCGCGATCGCTGCCTTGATCACCAGGCGTCTCGAAACGGGGTGGCTGCACGCGATCCGCAAGTGGACCATCATCTCGTGGCTGTTCCTGTCCATCGGCATCACCCTGGGGATGTGGTGGGCCTACGTGGAGCTGGGCTGGGGCGGCTACTGGGCGTGGGATCCGGTGGAGAACGCGAGCTTCCTGCCGTGGCTCACGATGACCGCGTTCCTTCACTCGGTGATGGTCCAAGAAAAACGCGGCATGCTGAAGAAGTGGAACGTCGTGCTCATCGCGTTGAGCTTCATGCTCTCGATCTTCGGCACGTTCATCACGCGCAGCGGCATCATCTCGAGCGTGCACTCATTCACGCAGTCGGCGATCGGGTCCTACTTCTTGGGCTTCCTCATCTTCTGCGCGGTGGTCCTGGTGTTGCTCTTCTGGTGGCGGCTGCCGATGCTCGAGTCGGAGACGCATCTGGAGAGCATGGTTTCCCGGGAAGCCAGCTTCCTGTTCAACAACCTGCTGCTGGTGGGGATCGCATTCTCGGTGTTCTGGGGCACCATGTTTCCCATGGTCTCCGAGTTGATACGCGGGACCCAGGTGACCGTGGGGCCGCCGTTCTTCAACCAGGTGAACGTGCCCATTGGGCTCGCCCTGCTGGCGCTAACCGGCATCGGGCCGCTCATCGCGTGGCGCCGGGCGAGCCCGGGGCATCTGAAGCGGCAGTTCGCCGCGCCGGTCACGGCGGGCGTGATCGTGGCGGTGCTGCTGCTGGCGTTGGGCATGCGGGAGTTCTACGCCATCATGGCGTTGGCGCTCGCCACGTTCGTGGTCGGCACGATCGTGCAGGAATTCGTGCGGGGCGTCGGCGCGCGGCACCGGCTGCACGGTGAGAGCTACCCGCAGGCATTCGCACGGCTGGTGGGCCGCAACCGGCGGCGCTACGGCGGCTACATCGTGCACCTCGGGATCGTGCTCTACTTCGTGGCGTTCACGGGGCAGGCGTTCAAGACCGACATTGAGGCCTCGCTGAAGCCGGGGCAGTCGGTGGATCTGCGTTCTCCCTGGGGCTATACCTACACGTTCACGCACCTCGGGGTCTCGCAGTACGAGGAGCTCAACCGCTTCACCACTGCCGCCAGCGTGGAGGTTGCCCGGGACGGGCAGCGCGTGGGCATCATGAAGAGTGAGAAGCGGCAGCACGTGAACTCCTTCGGTGAGCGCTCGTTCGAGCCGTCTACGGAGGCGGGCATCCGCAGCTACCTGCGAGAGGACATCTACATCGTGTACGCCGGGTCGGTGGCCGGCACGGAAGAGGCGGTGTACCGGTTCACCCTCAATCCGCTCGTCTGGTGGCTGTGGTTCGGCGGCCTGGTGCTGGTGGCCGGTGCGGTGGTGACCCTGTGGCCGGGGACGAGCACGGGCGCCGAGCGGCGCCGGGCGATGGCGGGATACGCTGCCACCCTGGCCGATGAGGGGAGTGCAGTCGGTGCGAAGTGAGCGGCGCTACACGCGGCGCGATGCGCTGAAGCTCTCCCTCGGGGCGCTGCTTCCGGCGGCTCTGCTCCAAGGAGAAGTGCCGGTGCAGAGCGACACGGCGGTGGGCCAGCTCTCACGGCCCGACCTGGCGGGTCGGCCGCGGAGCCGCATCACCGATTATGAGAATGATCCCTTTATCGTTGGCTTGGAAGGCAAGTTGCGGTGCACCTGCGGGTGCAACCTGGATGTCTATACCTGTCGCACCACCGACTTCACCTGCGGCGTTTCCCCGGCCCTGCACCGGGAGATCGTCGACATGGTGGAGGGGGGGATGACCGGCGAGGAGATCCTCGAGGCGTTCGTGGCGCAGCACGGTGAGACGGTGCTCATGGCACCGAAGAAGCAGGGCTTCAATCTCGCGGCGTACTTCGTTCCCGGTGCGGCGATCATCGCGGCGGGCTCCGTGCTCGCCTGGGCTCTGTCACGGCGATCCGGGCGCGAGGCGGCTCTCGCCCCGACCGGAGGCGCCGACCTCCCGGCCGACGTCACCCCCGAAGAACGAGCCAAGCTCGCAGCCGAGCTTGGCAAGCTGGAGTAGCGACCATGTTGGAGCTGATTGCGGGCGTCGTCGTGGCCTTCGTCGCGGTGGGGCTCGTCCTCGAGCCGCTCTTCTCGTCCTACAAGGCGGAACCGGCGGCGACGTCGCTGGCGGACGAGGTGGAGTTCACCGACATCGAGGAATCCGATTCGCCCAAGATCCAGGCTTTGCTGGCCCTGAAGGAGATCGAGTTCGACCGCGCCACCGGTAAGCTCTCCGACGAGGACTACGCCGCGCTCAAGGCGAAGTACTCCAAGGCGGCGATCGCCGCCATCGAGGCCGAGGAGCAGGAGGAGCTGGACCAGGCGGCCGAGGACGTGGCCGAAGAGCTGATCAAGCGAGCGGCTGCGAGCAAGGGGACCGTGTGCCCTTCGTGCGGGCCGCGACCAGAAGCAGATGCGGCGTTCTGCTCCAACTGCGGCCGGAAGCTCACCCCGGCCGGTTCGCAGGGCGGGTCCTTCTGCTCCGAGTGCGGGAACGAGCTACCGCCGGGCGCCAAGTTCTGCGCCGAGTGCGGGGCGAGGGTGGAGGTGCCCGCGCCGGCGACGTAGCTCGATGGGAGCCGAACCTACGCGAACTGCACAGCGGCTCGTCGCTCGGCCGCAATCCCCCCCTTCGCGGTACCTTTCCCGCGTCTTCCTTCCCGTTTTGCCGTTCCCCGCTTTGTGACCTCCATCACCTTCTTAACACCCCCTAATGTCGCTGCGTCTCACCTCCCGGAAGCGATAGACTAGGCACGAACACTGGGAGGGATCCAATGAAACGCTACCTCGTGACGGCCGTCACGTTCGGCGCCATCGCCCTGGCGGCCTGCTCCGACAGCACCGGTCCCGGGAATGCCTCGGAGGAGGATCGACAGGAGATCCTCCAGTTGCTGGAGGAATCCGGGTTCTTCGCGGACGACTTCGGCACGGAGGGCGCCACGCAGGGTGCGAGTCCGGCACCGGGGCCGTTTGCCGCGGCGGCAGCCGCAGCCGAGGAGATCGCGCCGCCCCGCGCCTGGGGCCGGCGACGTGGCCGACCGGTGCGGCGGGTGATCACGATCGACGTCGACCCTGCGGCCGGCACCGCACAGGCCACGAAGGAAGTCGCCTTCGAGGGCGAGTTCCTGCTCGACATCACGCAGGATGAGCAGTTCAACCCCACCAGCAAGCCGTTGAACGAGACGCTGGTGCAGCACGCGCAGTTCCGGCGTGTGGATCCCGCGACCGCCGAGGAAACCGGACGGCACTGGCGGCTCGTGGGCGTCTCACCGGCCGAGTGGTCGCTGACCGATCCGTCCAAGCAGACGGTCGACATCGTCCGCATCGAGATCTGGGTGGACGAGCAGTTGTTCCTGGAGGTGGACGATCCCAGCCAGCTCTTCGAGGTGGATGGCCGCGTGCCGCGGCTGCACCCCGAGCAGGTGATATCGGTAAAGGCCTGGGTGGCCAACACATCGGATGCGGGCTTCGTGCCGCCGACCTTCGTCTACCTGCACCTGTTCCACGCGAGCCTGGAGATGCGGATGTGGGTCAGGCTGCCTATGGAGATGGTGGAAACGGACAGCGAGCCGTACTGGATTCGGACTTGGACAGTGCGGCACGCGGGGCGGGAGCGGATCGCCGTCGACGCCCTCGATGCCGGCACGTTCGCGACCCAGGACGGAGATGACTACAACGCCAATATCTGGGGCATTCCCTACATCATTGAGTAGTCCCGCGTAGGAATCCGCCCAGTGGTGGATCGTTGGCGCGAGCTAGTACCTGAACCGACCGGCAGAGCGCCAACGGTTCCACCACTGGGCAAGCTCGTAAGACCGACGCCCGGCGGGTCTCATCCGAGAGCCGCCGGGCGTTCTGCAGCGCCCATCATCACGGGCTGTCCAAGGTCTCGAGCACGCCTCGCGCCCATGCGACTCGGCGCGGGTACCGCGGTACCGCGGTTGCCACGAATTGGCGCAGCGCCTGCGCCGCGTCTCGACTTTGGCCGCGGGCGAGGTGGATGCTCCCCAGGGTGTACCAAGCCCTTGCCACCGATGGCTTGTGCGCGACCGCCTGCTCGAGCTTCTCGATCGCGCTCGCGGTGTCGGACCGGACCAGGTTGAGGAGGCCGAGGTCCGCCAGGCTCTCGGCATGCGTGGGATCGGCGGAGAGTGCCGCTTGCCACAGGCTTTCGGCCTCCGAAAGGTCACCGCGTTCGCTGCTGAGCTGTCCCAGCACGTAGAGCACGTCCGGGTCGGCCGGAGCGTCGCTGGCCGCCTCGCCCTGCTCCGGCGCCTGCAAGTAACGATCGGCGATGTGCCGCTTGGCCACTGCCATCGTTGCCTCGGCAAACTCGTTCCCGGGCGCGATTGCGAGGGCTCGGTACAGCGACCGTACGGCCTCACCGAGTTGGCCGGCGCGCAGGAGCTCCTCCCCCAGCTTGTGGTGGGTCTTGGTGGAGCGCGGCACGGCGGCCACCGCCCAGCGGAATAGCGAGATCTCATCCCGCCATGCGCTTGAGTACCGCAGAGTCTGCACCGTGAAGGCGGTCACTAGGGCCGTGACGGCCGCCACGGCGACCGGCCGATGTCTCTGACTCACCCACTCGAGCCCGGTGGCCATGAGCAGACAGAACGCGACACTCGGCAGGTAGAGCAGTCGCTCGCCGAAGATCGTGCCTGTGGCAACCAGCATGTTCGATGCGGGGAATAGCGAGATGGCGTACCACAGCACGCCTAGGGGGACGACTGAACGTCTGACTCGTGAGATCGAGAGTCCCCACCCGATGAGACCGACGACTACCACAGCGGCGAGGAAACGCCAGTCGAGGACCGACCGAACGACGGGAATGGTGTCGTACGAGTAGTCGGGTGACAGTGTGAGCGGTGCCACGAGGAGAGCGAGGCCGCGTCCGAGCACCACGAGGGCGGTGCTGAACCGCGTGCCGGGCGTCGCCGCGACCAGGGGATTGTCCAGGAACGACGTGTCGGGGACGCCGAGCCCCCCGGCAACGCTGGTCCGCACGAGCAGGTAGAGGAGGAGCGTCAGCAGGTAAGCGGTATATAGGCCTGCGGCTCGCCGGCTTCTGAGCAGGCGGCCGCGGTCGGGCTCGAGATACCAGTCGTGCGCGGCCACGAGGAGCAGGCCCACTACCCCCACTTCCTTCGATAGCATCGCGCAGGCGTAGGCGACTACCGGTAGCGGCACGCGCCATCCGCCTCTGGCTAGGGCCTGCCGGTGCAGGAGCACCATGGCGAGTGTGAACAGCGCCGCCAGCAGATCCCGACGTCCAAACACTGCCGTGACAACCTCGACGTGGATCGGGTGAACTGCGAACAGGAGCCCGCCGAGACCGGCCGCCATCGCCGTGAGTCCCCACAGCCGTCCGAGCCGATAGACCAACACCGATACTCCGGCGTGGAGCAGGACGTTGACGAAGTGGTAGCTCCAAGGCTGGAGAGCTGAGATCTGGTAGTTCGCCGCGTACGTCAGCAGCGTGAGCGGGCGGTAGAGATAGGTCTCCACCCCGCTGCCGGTCCACACGGTGGTCGAGAACATCTCGGGCAGGTGCGCGAACGACTGGATGAACGCATTCCTGACGATCTCGAACTGATCGTCGTACACCCATCCGAAGCCCACCGTGCGGGCGTATAGCACCGTCGCCACGAGCGCCAGGAGGACCTCCCATCCCGGCGAACGCTCGGTCCAGGAACGAATACGTGTGCTGATGCTGCTCGCCATCAGGCCACGGTGGGGATCAGCCCGAGGCCACCGGTCACTAAAACTCGAATCCCTCCATCCTCCTCAGCCCGACCTTTAGGGGAACGACGGTCGCCGCCGCGCAGATCAGCACGACTGCTACGAACGCACCGATCATCGTGGCATCTAAGCTTACCGGTTGTCCTAGGAAGCCCGCTCTGAGATACCGGTAGACCGGTACGGCCTCGATCACGATCACTACGGCGAGCAGGGCGATCGTACTCATCATGAACACGAGCCCTCCGAATGAAGTCGGGATCTGCGCCGCATTCTCCGTCTCGAACTGTGGGTACAGCGCGCCGAACCCGAGTGCCATGGCACTGATGGCGAGCGTGAGAAGGACGATGGTCCCGGTACCCACCGCCATCATGAACGGCGTGGCCTGCAGGATGACGTTCGTGAACACGGTGATCATGAGGGCCAGCACCAGGAGCGGGACCGTTCCGACCCAGTACTTGGACCAGAGCAGGGCCCGGAGGTCGAGCGGACTCGATCGCAGGAGCCACATCTGCCGTCCCTCGAGCGAGATCGCCGGGAAGATGAACCGGGCCGCGATGGATGCCAGTACGAAGCCGGCCAGGCCGAGGTTGAGGAACGACACCACCGTCACGAGGAAGAATGGCACCCGCTCCCCGGTGAACAACGGCAGTGCCCGGATGTTGAAGAGATAGATGACGACCAGCACCCCCAGCAGGATGAGCTGGCTCCACTGGGTGGTGTCGCGGAAGAACAGCTTCAGGTCTTTGATCACGAACTCGCGGCGCGCTACCGACAGCGGTTTGAACGCGGGATCGAAGAGCGTGCGCCAGATCCATCCTTTGATGAACCGCTCGGCGCCCTCCTGCGCACGCGTGAAGCCGGAGGGGTAGAGCAACGCGTGGAGCCATGATCCCAACACCACCAACGCGCCGGCGGTGCTCCACAAGAGCACCAGCGGTAACCAGTCGATGGAGCCGACCAAGTAGCCCATCACCGCTTCCGTCGCCCACTCGCTGGGGAGGAACGGCGACGCGGGCGTGCGGAGCACCGTGATGAAGTCGAGCAGGTTCTGGAACCCCTCAGGGCGTGCCAGGCGCTCCGGCCGGACGATCCGGAAGAGTAGGACCACCCCCCCGGCTGCCATGATGGCGATCACCGAGAGCAGGTCGCGGGTGCGCCGGGCCGGAAAGACGTTTACCAGAGTCAGCGTAAATGCGCTGCCCACCACGGCCGGCATCACGATTAGCGGCAGGAACACGGCGAGCGCGTAGAGGCCGAACAGCCACCCACCGCCGTAGACGACGCCGTACGCGGAAAAGATCGGCACCGCCATGAGCGCCACCATCCAAGAGCTGTGCACCATCGTCTCGCCGAGCTTGGCGAGATAGACATTGAGCCAGTCCACCGGTGCCGACACTAGCAGGTCGAGGTCCTTCGCCAGGAAGAACGATGAGAGCGCGGTGATCACGTTGGAGAGGAGCAAGATGGCGAGGAACGACAGGAGGACGAGGCTCAGCAGCTTGCCGGCCAGCAGAGGCCCGATTTCCTCGACGCCGCGGAAATAGATCAGCACCCGGTAGAGCACCCCGAAGATCGCGCTCCAGAAGATGAGCCCGACTGTGCCCACGATCAGAGCCTTGCCGCCGCGGCCCTGTCCCTCGCGCAGCCGGGCGAGCCCGGTGCGCCACTTCGGCATCAGGATCTGGGAGAGGGATTGCATCAGTCGCTGAGGACCGCTGCGAGCTCCTGCACGGCCGCACCGCCCGTGAGCTTGAGGAACAGTTCCTCGAGTGAGGCGTCGCCGGCCGCGGTCTGCTCGCGCAGCTCGTCGATCGTCCCCCGCGCCACGATCCGCCCCTCTTGAATGATGGCGATGCGGTCGCACATGGCCTGCGCTACTTCGAGCGTGTGCGTGCTCATGAGCACGGTGCCGCCCTTCTCGACGAAAGCGCGGAAGATATCCTTGAGCAGCCGCGCGCCCTTGGGGTCGAGTCCTACCATCGGCTCGTCCACCACGATGCACTCTGGCCGGTGGATCAGTGCGCTCGAGATGATGAGCTTCTGCCGCATCCCGTGGCTGTATGACTCGACCAGCTCGTTCTTCCACACCGACAGCTCGAACAGCTCGAACAGCTCGTCGATGCGACGCTCCACCGCGCTCCCGTCATGGCCGTACAGGCCGGCCACGAAGCGGAGAAACTCCGCGCCCGTGAGCTTCTCATACACGAACGGGCGATCGGGGATGAAGCCGAGCCGCGCCTTGGCGGCCATGGGATCGTCGATGAGGTCGTCTCCACCGAGCCAGATGCGCCCGTAGGTGGGGCGCAGGATCCCCGCGATCATGCGCAGAGTGGTGGTCTTGCCGGCTCCGTTGGGTCCTAGGAAGCCGAAGAGCTGCCCCCTGGGCACGTGCAGGTTGATGGCGTCGACCGCGCAGAACTTGCCGTAGACCTTGGTGAGCCTCTCCAGCCGGATCATTCCGTCCCCACCACGTCGAGGGTGAGCTGGCCGATCAGCCGGATGAGCTCCGCCTGCTGAGCGAGTCCGCCGATCGTGAAGCGCAGGTGGGCGGCGTCCGCGGGGAACTGCCCGAACGTGGGGTCCACCGCCACCCAGCCGTTGAGGTAGATCTCGGGCCACGCGTGGTAGTAGAACGCGCCGTCCACGTAGACGAGGCCGGCCGCGGTCCGCGCCGGGATGCCAACGGCCCGGGCCAGGGCGACGTACAGGACGGTGTGCTCGTTGCAGTCGCCGCGCCGTGTCTCCAGCACTTCGAGGGCGCTCGGCACGCTCACCGTGACCCGCTTGTCGATCTCGCCATACACCCAATCGACCAGCCGCTGCGCCGCGCGCCGCGGGTTCCGCGTCCGCCCGACGATCTGCCGCGCCTGCGCTTCGATGCGGGGGTCGTCGCTCTGGATCAGGGGCTCCGCTTTGAGGTATCGGTCGCCCTCGGGAGCGCTGGCGGGGATTTGGTAGTCCGCGGCGAGCAGCGAGTCTGCCTCGCGCCGCACGATCAGCATATCGCCGCGCAGCTCCTGTCGGCCGCCGCTCAACTCGAACCCCTCGAGGTCCACCCCGCCCAGGCGTATCCTCAGCT